>NZ_JBMDKU010000002.1:0-471631 GCF_057809855.1 Phenylobacterium sp. FG114
GCTCCGGTCCAGGCCGCGGCGCCCGCCCCCGCGCCGCGTCCGCAGGCTCCGGCCGCGCCCCCGGCGCAGGGCCAGACCCGCACCTATCAGCCGTCGCACGATCGCCGTGACGACCGGCCCACCACCACGACCTATCGTCCCGAGCGCAACGATCGTCCGCAAGGCCGGTTCGAGAACGCCAACTTCGGCCAGCGCGCGCCGCGCGCCGATGGCCCGCGTCCGCCCCGCGACGATCGCGGTCCGCCGCAGCGCCGCGACGACCGCCCGCAAGGCGGCGCGCCGCGTCCCGAAGGCGGCACGGTTCGCTATTCGGCCCTGGCTCCGCGCCCGGCGCCCGGCGCGGCGCGTGGCCCCGGCGGTCCCCGTGGTCCCGGCGGTCCGCGCGTCGGCCCCGCCGCGCCGCCCGCGACGCCCGAAGTCCAGCGCGCCGCGCGCCAGGCTCCGCGTCCCGGCGGCGGCGCCATGGACCGTCGTCCGGACGAGGACGACCGTCGCCGCGACGCCGGCCCCGGCAAGGCGATCAGCCGCGTCAAGGGCGCGCCGACCCGCCGCGAAGGCCGCCTGACCATCCAGACCGTCGCCGGAGACGCCGAGGGCGCCGAGCGGATGCGCTCGCTCGCCTCGGTGCGCCGCGCCCGCGAACGCGAGCGTGAAAAGCGCAAGGGCGGCGTCCAGGAACAGGCCCGGATCGCCCGCGAAGTCGTCATCCCGGACGTGATCACGGTGGGCGAGCTCGCCAACCGGATGGCCACCCGCGGCGTCGAGATCATCAAGTTCCTGATGCGTCAGGGCGTGATGCTGAAGATCAACGACGTCATCGACAACGACACCGCCGAGCTGGTGGCCACCGAGTTCGGCCACACCGTGAAGCGCGTGTCCGAAGCCGACGTCGAAGAGGGCTTCATCGGCGCCGAGGACATCGACGATCATCTGGAGCCGCGGCCCCCGGTGGTCACCGTCATGGGCCACGTCGACCACGGCAAGACCTCGCTGCTCGACGCGCTGCGTTCCACCGACGTGGTGGGCGGCGAACACGGCGGCATCACCCAGCACATCGGCGCCTATCAGGTGCGGCTGGAAAGCGGCCAGGCGGTGACCTTCCTGGACACCCCCGGCCACGCCGCCTTCTCCGCCATGCGGATGCGCGGCGCGAATGTGACCGACATCGTGATCCTGGTGGTCGCGGCCGACGACGGCGTGATGCCGCAGACGGTCGAGGCCATCAACCACGCCAAGGCCGCCGGCGCCCCGATCATCGTGGCGATCAACAAGATCGATAAGCCGGGCGCCGACCCGACGCGCGTGATCAACGAGCTGCTGCAGCACGAGATCGTCGTGGAAAGCCTGGGCGGCGACACCCAGGCGGTCGAGGTCTCCGCCACCCAGAAGATGGGCCTGGACAACCTCATCGAGGCCGTCCTGCTGCAGGCCGAAGTGCTGGACCTGAAGGCCAATCCCGACCGCACCGCGGACGGCATGGTCATCGAGGCGAAGCTGGATCGCGGTCGGGGCGCGGTCTCGACCGTGCTGGTCAAGCGCGGCACGCTGAAGCGCGGCGACATCGTCGTGGCCGGCGACACCTTCGGCCGGGTCCGCGCCCTGCTGAACGAGCGTGGCGAGCAGCTCACCGAGGCCGGCCCGTCCGTGCCCGTGGAGATCCTCGGCCTGGACGGCACGCCCTCGCCGGGCGACGCGTTCGCCGTCGTGGAAAACGAGGCGCGTGCCCGCGAGCTGACCGAGTACCGCATCCGCGTGAAGCGCGAAAAGGCCGGCTCGCCGGTCCAGAGCGCGAGCCTGGCCGACATGATGGCCAAGCTGGCCGACAAGAAGGTCTCGGAGCTGCCGGTCATCATCAAGGCCGACGTGCAGGGTTCCGCCGAAGCCATCGTTGGCTCGCTGGAGAAGCTGGCGCACGAGGAGGTCCGCGCGCGGATCATCCTGTCGGGCGCGGGCGCCATCAGCGAGAGCGATGTGATGCTGGCCAAGGGCGCCAACTCGCCGATCCTCGGCTTCAACGTCCGCGCCTCGAAGCAGGCGCAGGCGCTGGCCGAGCGCGAAGGCGTCGAGATCCGCTACTACTCGATCATCTACGACCTGATCGACGACATCAAAGGCGTACTCTCGGGCATGCTTGCGCCGATCCAGCGCGAAACCTTCCTCGGCAATGCCGAGGTGTTGCAGGCCTTCGACATTTCGAAGGTCGGCCGGGTCGCGGGCTGTAAGGTCACCGAAGGCGTGGTCCGCAAGGGCGCGCGCGTCCGGATCGTCCGCGCCGACATCGTCGTGCTCGAACTCGGCACGCTGCAGACGCTCAAGCGCTTCAAGGACGAGGTCAACGAGGTTCCGGTCGGCCAGGAATGCGGCATGGCGTTCCAGGGCTTCCAGGACATCAAGGCCGGCGACGTCATCGAGTGCTTCACCCTCGAAGAGGTGAAGCGGAGCCTCTAGCAGCGGCCTTCGGGCGTTGCTTTGCTAGCCTGTTGAAATCGTGAAAGCCTCCCTCGGAAACGGGGGAGGCTTTTTGATGCGGCGTGGAGTCGCGCCGGCGACGCTCGTCGGCGGCCTGTTCGGTGGGGCAGCGGACCTCTGGGTGGCCTGCACGCTGTCGGGCCTGCCGCTCCTCGCCATCGGCAAGGCGGTGGCGCGCGGCTGGCTCGGGCGCGAGAAGGCGATGGGCGGCGGGCTGGAGGTCTCGTGGATCGGGCTCGCCTCGCACTTCACGATCGTACTGGTGTTCGCGGCCGTCTACGTCGCGGCGTCCCTGCGCGCGCCTACGCTGCGCCGGCTCTGGTACGTGGCCGGACCGCTCTACGGCGCGGCGATCTTTTGCGTGATGCGCTTCGTGGTGCTGCCGCTATCGGCCGCGGGCTACAGCATGCCGCCGCCGCCCGACCTCTACTGGGAGATCGCCGGTCACCTGTTCCTGGTGGGCCTGCCCATCGCACTGGCCGCCCGGCTGTTTGTGAAGGATTAGCGCCGGTCCAGTCGGTAGACGGCGCTGAGATCGCCGAAACCCATGTCCCGATCCGGCTGGCGGTTCATGCCGATCCGCTCCAGCACCCGCTGGGAGCTGTAGTTCTTGAGGTCCGTGAAGGCGATGAAGTGCGAGACCTCGGTGCGGGCGAAGGTCCAGTCCGCGACCGCCTGCGCCGCCTCGGTGGCCAAGCCCTGTCCCCAATATTCCGGCATCAGGCTGTAACCCAGCTCCAGCTCCCCGGTCGCGGGCCACAGGCTGACGCCGGCGCGCCCCACGAAGGCGCCGTCATGGGTGAAGGCGGCCCACTTCGAGTGGCCGCGCTCGGCCTGCTCGGCGACAAATCGGGCCAGGGCGTCGGCGATCCGCTCGTCGCTCCACACGCCGCCCATGTAGCGCCCCACTTCGGGGTCACGGTGCAACGTAGCCAAAAGGTCGAAGTCCGCGTTTGTGAAGGGACGGAAGACCAGGCGGGCGGTTTCGAGCATCGGCCGGTCCAACGTAGCCTCGGATCCGTTCATCTGCGGTTCTGCCTCGCCATGGGATTGAGCCCGTTGTAGCGCAGCTTGCAGCTCGGAGAATGAAATGCGCGCGATCGTGATCGCCCTGATGGCCCTGACCCTCTCGGCCTGCGCCACGGTGCAGAAGCTGGATGCGGCAGGCGACGTGCACGCCCTGCTGATCTCGATCCGCGACGGCGATCAGGCGACGTTCGACAGCTTGGTGGACCGGCGCGCGCTCAAGCGCGAGATCCAGGACCGCCTGGTCGCGGAAGCGTCGAAGGACAGCCGCATCCCCGCCGGCCTTGCGGCGATCCTCGCGCCGGGCCTGGCCGAACTGGCCGGCGAGTCCCTGGTGCAGCCGAGCGTCTTCCGCGCGGTGGCCGACTACTATGGCTATCGGCCCGACATGAAGATCCCCGGGCCCATTGGCATTTCGACCATGCTGCGTGAGCTGCCCGACGACCAGGTGTGCGCGACGACGAAGAAGGATGGTCCCTGCCTCCTGGTCTTCACCAAGGCGCCCGACGGCCGCTGGAAGCTGTCGGGCTTCGAGGGCGATCTTTCGATGCTGCGCCTGAAGCGCTGATCGGCCTAAGCTCGTCGCCTTAGACGGGGGATGGCCATGGGATACGAGACCGCGCTGGCGGCCTACGACAAGTTCGACTTCACGCACGACGGGCGGACCTATCCCGTCTATCGACGCGGTTCCGGGCCGGCGGTGATCGTCATGCACGAGATGCCGGGGCTGCATCCGCTGGTGATCCGCTTCGCCGACCGGGTGGCCGCGGCGGGCATGACCGTCTTCTGCCCCAGCCTGTTCGGGACGCCCGGCAAGCCGGTGAGCCGGGGCTACACCCTGGGCACGGCGCTGGGCGTGCTCTGCGTGCGCCGCGAGTTCTACGTCTGGCGCGGCGACCGCTCGAGTCCCGTCGTGGACTGGCTGCGGGCCCTGTCGCGCAAGGCTCACGCCGATTGCGGCGGAAAGGGCGTGGGCGCGGTCGGCATGTGCTTCACCGGCGGCTTTGCCCTGGCGATGATGACCGATCCCAGCGTGGTGGCGCCCGCGCTGTCGCAACCCTCGCTGCCGCTGGCGCGGGGCGATCCGAAGCGGTCGGCCGAGATCGGCCTGTCGCGCGAGGAGGTCGCCTGCGTGAAGGGCCGACTGGACACTGAGGACCTCACCGTGCTGGGCCTGCGCTTCACCAGCGACAAGCTGGTCCCGGACGCCCGGTTCGAGACCTACCGCCGCGAGTTCGGCGACCGCTTCGAGGCCATCGAACTCGCCGACGAGGACGCCGCGCCGGCGATCATCCCGCCGCACTCGGTGTTGAGCCTCCACCTGAAGGAGGAGGGCCCGACCAAGGCGGCCGAGCAGCGCGTCATCCAGTTCTTCAAGGAGCGGACGGGGGCTTAGACGCGCTTCAGGTGAAGGTCTCTGCGATGGCCGGGTCCAAGTGCTTGAGAGGCGGACCGAAGCGGTTCGATGCGCTGGTGCCGTCACGGAATCCGAGCAGGGCCAGCGCGATGAACTGGCCGACGATAGGGAGAAGGTTCAACAAATAGAACCAGCCTGAGAGGTTCTGGTCGTGGAACCGGCGGACGCTGGCCGCGAGGTTTACCCAGACCACGACTCCGGCAGCGATGGTCGCAGCGACGCCGGTCAACAGCTGCAGGGTAAGCGTGCGCTCGAGCGTCGAGGTCAGGTAGACTGCGATAAAGAAGGCGAGGCCCGGACCTAATAGCAGCCCAACCTGTATCAGCCACCACCGGGAGCGGCGCATCCGCCCCGCAAAGCTGAATAACGAAACGCCCAGCATACTTCACCCCCACAACCAAAGTGTGGCCAGAATGGGAGACACGCGGCAGAGCTGTCCAGATGCGCTCGCAGCGCTATTCGGCGCGCCTTACTGGACACCCTGCCTCTCAGAGACTAGAAGCCGCCGCTTTCCTGCGCGGGCGTCCGATCCGCCCGCCAGGTTGGCCGGAAAGACGTCCCATGAAACGACCGAACCCCCAGGGCCGCGCGGCGCCGCAAGGCCCGTCGCAGCGCCAGCTCCGCGCCGGCGAACTGGTGCGCCACGCGCTGGTCGACATCTTCCGCGAGGAGGAGATCAACGACCCCATGCTGGCGGGCGTGTCGGTCACCGTCACCGAGGTGCGGATGAACCCCGACCTGCGCCACGCCACCGTCTTCGTGGAGCCGCTGGGCGGCGAACACGCCGACGAGGTCGTGAAGGCGCTGAACAAGCACTCGAAGTTCGTCCGCGGCCACCTAGGTCGGCTGATCGACATGCGCTTCACGCCCGACGTCCACTTCCGCCACGACGAGAGCTTCAACGAGGCGGCTCGGATGGCGCGGCTGTTCGACGATCCGCGCGTGCGCCAGGACCTGACGCCGGACGCGCCCTCGGATTCGTGGAAGGACGAGGACTGATGGCCCGCCGCAAGAAGGGCCAGGCTATCTCGGGCTGGATCAACCTCGACAAGCCTTACGACCTCACCTCGACCCACGCGGTCAGCCGCGTGCGCCGCCTGTTCGACGCCCAGAAGGCGGGCCACGCGGGCACGCTGGACCCGCTCGCCACCGGCATCCTGCCCATCGCCCTGGGCGAGGCGACCAAGACGGTGCCGTACCTGGTCGACGCCGACAAATCGTACCGTTTCACCATCGCCTGGGGCCGCACCACCGCGACCTATGATCGCGAGGGCGAAACCACCGCCTCGTCCGACGTGCGCCCGACGCTGGCCCAGGTGCAGGCGGTGCTGCCCCGGTTCGTCGGCGAGATCGACCAGGTTCCGCCCGCCTATTCGGCGATCAAGGTGGACGGCGAGCGCGCCTACGACTTGGCCCGGGCCGGTGAAATCGTCGAGCTGGCGTCTCGGAAAGTGGTCGTCTTCGACGCACGGGTCGTCGACGCGCCGGACGCGGACCACATCACGCTCGAAGTGGACTGCGGCAAGGGCACCTATGTCCGCGCGCTGGTCCGCGACATCGCCGACGCCCTCGGCGCCTGCGGCCACGTCAGCGCGCTTCGCCGCACGCGGGTCGGCCGGTTCACTGAGCAATCTGCGGTGGCACTGGAATATCTAGAAGATCTAGGGCATAAGGCCCGCCAATCGGAGGCCTTGCTCCCGGTCGAGACGGCACTGGACGACATCCCGGTGCTCGCCGTGACCGACGAAGACGCCTTCCGATTGAAGCAGGGACGATCGGTCGTTCTCGTTCCCCGACAGGTGGAAGCGGTCAAAGCCGGGCTCAAGCCGGGCTCCAGAACCGTTTCGGCGATGTCGGGCGGGTCGATGGTGGCGCTTTGCGAGATGCGTGCGGGACGGCTCGAACCCTCGCGCGTCTTCAACCTTTGATCAGAGCGGAGAAACCCGATGTCGATCACGGCCGAACGTAAAGCCGAAGTCATCAAGTCCCATGCCCGCGGCGACGCGGATACGGGCAGCGCCGAAGTGCAAGTGGCGATCATGTCCGAACGGATTTCGAACCTCACCGAGCACTTCAAGACGCACAAGAAGGACAACCACTCGCGCCGGGGCCTGCTGAAGCTGGTCTCCGCCCGTCGTTCGCTCCTCGACCACCTGAAGAAGTCCGACGTGGCTCGCTATCAGGCGCTCATCGAGAAGCTCGGCCTGCGCCGCTAGTTCTTCAAGCGGACCCGTTTCCCGCCCGGGAACCGGGTCCGTTTCGCTTTTGAGGCCGCTCCCCTGTCACAGGCCGGGGGATGGATGCGGCGAACGGGGCAGTTGCGCCCCACACACGCCGAGGGTCCCGAGAGATCCTCACCGCCTGTGCCATTGGAGAGGATTTCGGAAGACCGATCCCCTGTCCGCCCCCGCCGGGAATACGCCCGCGGGACCAGAAAGAAGCCAAAATGTTCGATATCAAACGCAAGACCATCGAGTGGGGGGGCAAGACGCTCACGCTCGAAACCGGCCGCATGGCCCGTCAGGCCGACGGCGCCGTCCTGGCCACCTACGGCGAGACCATGGTCCTGGCGACCGCCGTCTACGCCAAGAGCGCGAAGCCCGGTCAGGACTTCTTCCCGCTCACCGTGAACTACCAGGAGAAGTTCTACGCCGCGGGCAAGATCCCCGGCAGCTTCCCCCGCCGCGAGGGCGCGCCCTCGCAGAAGGAAACCCTCACCAGCCGCCTGATCGACCGTCCGATCCGCCCGCTGTTCGTGAAGGGCTTCAAGAACGAAGTCCAGGTCGTCACCACCGTGCTGGCGCATGACCTCGAGAACGATCCCGACATCGTCGCCATGGTCGCCGCCTCGGCCGCCCTCGTGATCTCGGGCGCCCCGTTCATGGGCCCGATCGGCGCCGCGCGCGTCGGCTTCATCGATGGCGAGTACGTCCTGAACCCGACGACCGACGAGATGAAGGAAAGCCGGATGGACCTGGTGGTCGCCGGCACCCAGGACGCCGTGATGATGGTGGAGTCCGAGATCCAGGAGCTTTCGGAATCGGAAGTGCTGGGCGGCGTCACCTTCGCCCACAAGGGCATGCAGGCCGTGATCGACGCGATCATCGAGCTGGCCGAACACTCCGCCAAGGAACCCTTCGACTTCCAGCCGGACGACACCGACGCCATCAAGGCCGAAGTGAAGAAGCTGATCGGCAAGGACCTGGCCGCCGCCTACAAGATCACCGCCAAGACCGAACGCCACGCGGCCCTGTCCGCGGCCAAGGAAAAGGCCGTGGCCAAGTTCGCCAAGTCGGACACCAACCCTGCCGGCTACGCCCCCGACAAGCTGGGCGGCGTGTTCAAGGAACTGGAGGCTGACGTCGTCCGCCGCTCGATCCTGGACACCGGCGTCCGCATCGACGGCCGCAAGGTCGACCAGGTCCGCCAGATCGTCTCGGAAGTGGGCGTGCTGCCCCGGGCCCACGGCTCGGCGCTGTTCACTCGCGGCGAGACCCAGGCGCTGGTCGTGGCCACGCTGGGCACCGGCGACGACGAGCAGCTGATCGATGCGCTCGACGGCAAGTACTATGAGAAGTTCATGCTGCACTACAATTTCCCGCCCTTCTCGGTCGGGGAAACGGGTCGCATGGGCGCGCCGGGCCGCCGCGAAGTCGGCCACGGCAAGCTGGCCTGGCGGGCGATCCGCCCGATGCTGCCGGCCTACGAAGAGTTCCCCTACACGATCCGCCTGGTCTCGGAGATCTTCGAGTCCAACGGTTCCTCGTCGATGGCCTCGGTCTGCGGTTCGTCGCTGGCCCTGATGGACGCCGGCGTGCCGCTGAAGAAGCCGGTGTCTGGCATCGCCATGGGCCTGATCCTGGAGAGCGACGGCTTCGCCGTTCTCTCGGACATCCTGGGCGACGAGGACCACCTGGGCGACATGGACTTCAAGGTCGCCGGCACCGCCGACGGCATCACGTCGCTGCAGATGGACATCAAGATCGCCGGCATCACCGAGGAGATCATGAAGCAGGCCCTCGCCCAGGCGAAGGGCGGCCGTGACCACATCCTCAACGAGATGAACAAGGCCATGGAGGCGCCGCGCGCCGAACTGGGCGAGTTCGCGCCGAAGATCGAGACCATCAAGATCGCGGTCGACAAGATCCGCGAAGTGATCGGTTCGGGCGGCAAGGTGATCCGCGAGATCACCGCCGAGACGGGCGCCAAGATCGACATCGGCGAAGACGGCACGATCAAGATCGCAGCCGCCGAACAGTCGAAGATCGACGCGGCCAAGGAGTGGATCAAGTCCATCGCCTCGGAGCCGGAAATCGGCGCGATCTACACCGGCAAAGTGGTCAAGATCGTCGACTTCGGCGCGTTCGTGAACTTCTTCGGCGCCAAGGACGGCCTCGTCCACGTGTCGCAGATCGCCAACGAGCGCGTGAACAAAGTCTCCGACGTCCTGTCGGAAGGCCAGTCGGTCAAGGTGAAGCTCCTGGGCTTCGATGATCGCGGCAAGACCCGCCTCTCCATGAAGGTCGTCGACCAGGAGACCGGCGAGGATCTGTCGTCCAAGCAGCCGGAAGGCGCGGACGCCTAAGGCGCCGGACGACGGACCGGAATGACGAGGGCGGCCGCAGCGATGCGGCCGCCCTTTTCATTTGGGGCGAGACGCCGCTGGCGTCAGGCCGGCTCGGCCACCTTCACGCCGTAGCGCGCGGCGGGCCGCTTCGCCGACAGGTTCGGGGCCAGCTTCAGGCGCGCGCCTTCCGCGGCCGCCCAGTCGGCGGGGTCGGGCAGGGACGGAATTGTCACCAGTTCGCCCGCGTCCAGGCCCGCGAGGGCGGCATCCACCAGGTCGTCGACGTCCATCAGGATTTCGTCTGGCACGTTCTCGATACCCCGACCGGAACGGTCCCAGATCTCAGTGCGCGTGGCGCCCGGCAACACCGCCTGGAACCTCAGCCCCTTGGCGGCGAGCTGGGCGTTCAGCGTCTGGGTCAGGTAGGTCACGAAGGCCTTGGTGGCGCCATACACCGAGCCGGGGAACAGCTCAGGGGCGAGGCCCACGATCGAGGCGATGTTGATCACCGTGCCGCGCCCGCGCGCGGTGAAGCCGGCCGCGGCCGCGTTGGCCAGGCGGGTCACGGCCGTCACGTTGAGCTGGATCAGGTTCTCCAGCGCGTCCGGGTCGGCGTCGGCGAAGTCGCCGAACAGCGCCGCGCCGGCGTTGTTCACCAGGAGGGTGACGGCAGGATCCTCGCGCAGCCGCGACTCCAGCACGGTCAGGTCGCCGCGCCGGGTCAGGTCGGCCTGAATAACGTCGACCCTGACGCCGGCCTCGGACCGCAGGCGCGCCGCGAGCGCGTCGAGCCGGCCCACGTCGCGGGCCGCCAGGATCAGATCGTACCCGCGTCGGGCCAGGCGGTCGGCATAGACCGCCCCGATGCCGCTGGACGCGCCGGTGATCAGGGCCGCGCCCTGGGAAGTCTTCTCGCTCATGCTCTCGCCTCCTGCCGGTCGGAGTGCCCGCCGGCCGCTGGACGAAAGATGGAAACCGCCCCCGTCATACCTCAAGGCCGGGAGGCTCAGACTTTTATATGATGACGATCATATATTCTGCGGAGGGTGTGAGGTTTGGTGAGGTTGCCGGGCTCGGGCCAGGAACTCGCCGCAACGCCGCATACCCATGTTAGGCTGCTGCTCTGGCGGCGTGGGGGAATGACGATGGCGACCTTCGTGTTGGTCACGGGGGCGTGGCACGGCAGCTGGTGCTGGAAGCGGGTGCGCGATGCGCTGACGGCCGAAGGGCACGCCGTCTTCACGCCGACCCTGACCGGCCTGGGCGAACGCAGCCACCTATTGTCGCGCGACGTCGACCTTCACACGCACATCGACGATGTCGCCAACCTGATCCGCTGGGAACAGCTGACGGACGTCGTCCTGGTGGGCCACTCATATGGCGGCTGCGTAATCAGCGGCGTGGCCGATCGGCTGAGCGATAAGATCGCCGCCCTCGTCTATCTGGACGCGTTCGTGCTGGAGAGCGGCCAGTGCCTGCACGACACCTTGCCGGCGGAGCATCGTCAGGCCCAGTTGGACGCGGCCGTGGCGGTCGGTGAGGGCTGGCGCGTTCCGCCGATCCCGGCGGCGGTGTTCAACCTCAATGCCGCCGACGCGGCCTGGGTGGACGAACAGTGCACCGACCAGCCGCTGGCCAGCTTCCAGCAGAAGCTGAGCCTGGACCACGACCCGGCCCCTGTCCGGTCGATCCACTACATCTACGCGGCTGACTGGGCGGGAACACCGTTCACCGCCTTCTACGAGAACGCCAAGGCACGGGGATGGTCGACGCGGGAGATCGCCTGCGGCCATGACGTCATGCTCGACCGGCCCCAGGAACTTACCGCCGCGCTGCTGCAGATGGCCTCCTCCGCGGCCCTGCCGCGCCACTAGGCGAGTCCTTCCGCCCCTGGCTGAGCTCGTGGACCTGTGCTCGTTGCCGAACCCGCGAGAGTCGGCGTCCGTCGCGGGGCCCAGATGCAGCGCTCGACCCCTCTGCGAAGTTCGGAAAGTCCGCCGCCGAGCGTCGTCGGCGGGCTCGCCGCGTGGACCTGCATCGTAACGGCTTCACGAGGCGCTGAGCTCGATCCAGACGGCGGCGTGGTCGCTGGCGCCTTCCCGGGCACGGAACGCGCGGTCGACGCCGGCGTCCATGAGGCGCGGGGCCAGCGCCGGGCTCAGCAGCAGGTGGTCGATGCGCAGGCCGGCGTCGCGGGCCAGGGCGCCACGCCAGTACTTCCAGAAGGTGTAGACCGCATCGTCCGGGAATTTCGCCCGGATGGCGTCGGTCCAGCCCTGGTCTAGCAGGCGGCGGAAGGACTCGCGCACGGCCGGTTGGAACAGGGCGTCGTCCAGCCAGCGCTCGGGCGCGTACACGTCGCGCGGCTCGGGGATGATGTTGAAATCGCCCGCCAGCACCACCGGATGGCCCGTGGCCAGCAGGCCGGCGGCGTGGGCCTCCAGCCGCTCCAGCCAGCGCTGCTTGAACTCGAACTTGGGTCCGGGCTGCGGATTGCCGTTGGGCGCATAGAGCGAGGCGACGATCACGCCGTTCACGGCGGCCTCGATATAGCGGCTCTGGATATCGCTTCGGTCTCCGGGGAGGCCCTTGCGGATCTCGACCGGCTCGGCGTCCCGCGCCAGGATCGCCACGCCGTTCCACCGGCTCTGCCCGTGCCAGACCGCCCCGTAGCCTGCGCGACGCAGCGCCGCGGCGGGGAACCGCTCCTCGGGCGCCTTGAGCTCCTGCAGGCAGACGACGTCGGGCCGGGTCTCGGCCAGCCAGGCCAGGAGGGCCTCGAGCCGTCCGTTCACACCGTTGACGTTGTAGGTCGCAATCCGCACGCAGCGGTGAGAACCGCCGCAGGCGCGGCTCGTTCCCGGCGGAGGATCAGCTCGCGCCGGTCGACCCGAAGCCGCCGACGCCGCGCGCGGTGTCGTCCAGGCTGTCGACCTCGGCCCAGGCGGCCTGGACCACCGGCGCGATCACCAGCTGGGCGATGCGGTCGCCACGGCGGATGGTGAAGGCCTCCGGGCCGTGGTTGATCAGGATCACCTTCACCTCGCCGCGATAGTCGGCGTCGACGGTGCCTGGGCTGTTCAGGCAGGTGATCCCGTTCTTGAACGCCAGGCCCGAGCGGGGCCGCACCTGGCCCTCGAACCCGGGCGGCAGGGCGAAGGCCAGGCCGGTGGGCACGGCGAACCGGTCGCCGGGGTGCAGGATCAGCGGCTCGTCCGCCGGCACCGCGGCGCGCAGGTCCATGCCCGCCGCCTGGGCGGTCTCGTAGGCCGGGAGAGGGATGTCCTGGCCGTGCGGCAGGCGCATGATGGGGACGGTGGGGGGCACTCAGAATTCCTCGGCGATGCGGGCGGCCAGCCGGCGGGCGACCTCGCCCTTGGCCATGCGGTCCCATCGCTCGATTCCCGCCCTGGAGACTATGGCGACGGCGTTCTGGTCGCCGCCCATGGTGCCCTCGACGCTGACGTCGTTGGCGACGATCCAGTCGCAGCCCTTCCGGGCCAGCTTGGCCTGGGCGTAGGCCTCCACATCGCTGGTCTCGGCGGCGAAGCCGACCACCAGCTTCGGTCGGGTCTTGGCCTTCGACAGGGTGGCGAGGATGTCCGGGTTCTCGACCAAAGCGATGGTGGGCGGCCCGTCGGCGCCCTTCTTGATCTTGCCGCTTCCCACGGCCTCGGGCCGCCAGTCGGCCACCGCCGCGACGCAGACGGCGATGTCGGCGGGCAGGGCGGCCTCGCTGGCGGCCAGCATCTCGCGGGCCGTCTCGACGTCCACGCGGTTGACGCCGGGCGGAGCGGCAAGAGCCGTGGGCCCACTGACCAGGGTGACCTCGGCGCCCAGGGCCGCCAGCGCGCTGGCGATGGCGTAGCCCTGCTTCCCCGAGGAGCGGTTCGAGAGGAAGCGGACCGGGTCGATGGGCTCGGCGGTGGGGCCGGCCGTGACGATGGCGCGCCTGCCCGCCAGCGGCCGCCCGGCGGCGCCGGACAGCGCCGTCATGATCGCCTCGAGGATCGCCGGCGGCTCGGCCATCCGGCCTGGGCCGTACTCGCCGCAGGCCATGGCGCCCTCGTCCGGCCCCACGAACAGCACCCCGTCCGCCTTCAGCCGCTCGAAGTTGCGTCGCGTCGCCGCGTGCTCCCACATCCTCACGTTCATGGCCGGCGCCATCAGCACGGGCTTGTCGGTGGCGAGGATGGTGGTGGAGGCGAGGTCGTTGGCGTGGCCGTTCGCGGCCTTGGCCATCAGGTCGGCCGTGGCGGGCGCCACCACCACCAGATCGGCTGAGCGAGAGAGCTCGATATGGCCCATCTCGGCCTCGTCGGTGAGGCTGAACAGCTCTGAATAGACCTTGTCCTCGCTGAGGGCCGACAGGCTGAGCGGGGTGACGAACTCGTGGCCGGCCTTGGTCAGGATCGGCCGCACGCCGACGCCGGCCTTACGCAGGAGCCGGGTCAGCTCCAGCGCCTTGTAGGCCGCGATGCCGCCGCCGACGACGAGGAGAACGCGCTGTTCGGCCAAGGCCCGACACCTCCTGAGAGAGGGACCGATTTAGGCGATCACACGAGACTCGACAAATACCTGAGCTTGTGTTCTTTCTTTGTTCCAGCTCGACCATAGAGTGGGGAACGAGATGACGAAATCGAAGATTGCGCTGTTGCTCGCGGGCGCCGCGCTTGCGCTGACGGCGTGCGACAACGGTCCCTCCGCCGTGGCCCAGAAGCAGGCCGCCGGAACCCAGATGGCCTCCAGCGCCGGCGACAACGCGTCGGACGCGAATTTCCGGTCGGACGGCGCGCCACGGGAGGACCACCGCCGCGACCCGGTCCCCGAAGTGGACGGCAAGCCGATGTGGTCGGCCAGCCGCAAGTTCTCGGCGCAGGAGAACGCCCAGCGCGCCTTCGACCGCAACGGCCGTGCGTTCGGGGCCGACAGCGTGGACGCCTTCGTGGATAAGGCGCACGGCTTCGTTTCGCACCCGCCCAAGGGTACGCTGACGATGACCCGGGCGAACGGCGATCGCCTGCTCTACGACCCCAAGGGCAACGTCTTCGCCGTCGCCAGCAAGGCCGGCGCGCCCCGAACCATGTTCAAGCCCGACGAGGGCATGGCCTACTGGGAGGAACAGAAGGCGAGAGAGGCGAGGCGCCAGGCGTCAAGGCGCGGCCGCGACGACGACGCTTAGGTTTTGCTTCCCGCCACGAAGCGCGGGAACGACGGCGGCGGCATATTGGGGGCAGGAACGGATGGCGCGCTTCAAGCTGATCGCGGAGGTCTATCTCGTGCTGATCCAGGACGAGCGCCTCCTGATGCTGAGACGCTTCAACACCGGATATGAGGACGGTCGCTACAGCCTCGTGGCGGGCCACGTCGATGGCGGCGAGAGCCTGGCGGCGGCGATGACCCGCGAGGCGCGCGAAGAGGCGGGATTGATCATTGATCCCGCTGACCTAACGCTGGTGCACACCATGCACCGCAAGGCGACGGACGAGCGGCTGGGGTTCTTCTTCCGGCCTTCCAGGTGGATCGGGCAGCCGGAAAACCGCGAGCCGCACAAGTGCGACGATCTATCGTGGTTCCCGCTGGATCGCCCACCGGGCGACACGATCCCCTACATCCTGGCCGCGATCGGACACATCCGCGCCGGCGAGCCCTATTCCGGGTTCGACTGGGTCTAGCCCAGCAGCGCTCCGGTCAGGAACGCCGCGCCCGCCGCCAGGGCGCCGAGGGCGAACCAGAGCAGGGCATTTCCGCGCTGAGGCTCCGCTTCGACCACTGCCACCGGCTGGGCCAGACGGGCGATGCTGCGCAGCGCGGTCTCGGCCTCGCTGGCGAACTGCTTCACCCGGCTGACCGGCGACAGCTCGCGGGCGATCCAGCGACGGACCACCGGTTCCGAGGCCGCCCAGATGTCGTGCTCGGGATCGATGCGGCGGGCCACGCCCTCCACCGTCATCATCGTTTTTTGCAGCAGCACCAGTTCGGGGCGCAGGTGCATCTCGTAGAGGGCGGTGATCTCGAAGAGCTGGGTCAGCACCCGGCTCATGGCGACCGCGTTGGCCTTCTGGCCGAACACGGGCTCACCCACGGCCCTCAGCGCCTGGGCGAACGAGGCCACGCTGTGTTTGCGCGGCACGTAGCCCGCGTCGAAGTGTATCTGGGCCACGCGCGGATAGTCCCGCTGCAGGAAGCCCCACAGGATCTCGGCCAGATAGCGCCGCTCCACGGGACCCAGCCGGCCGATGATGCCGAAGTCCACCGCCTGGAGCTTCGCCGGGGCGGCGGCGAACAGGTTGCCCTCGTGCAGGTCGGCGTGGAAGACGCCGTGGTCCAGGGCCTGGGCCAGGAACGCGCGCGTCAGGTTGTCGGCCAGCGCCTTGCGGTCGAGCCCCGGCTGGCTGAGCGCCGCCTCGTCCGAAAGGGGCATGCCCTCGGCCCAAGCCATGGTGAGCACCCGCTTGCCAACGCCCTCCCACAGCACCTTCGGCGCCGACATGTAGCCGTCCTTGGCCATCACCTCCGCCAGTTCGTCGGCGCCGGCGGCCTCGAGGCGCAGGTCCAGCTCCAGCTCAGTGGCGCGCACCACAGTGTCGGCGAACTTCACCGGCTCCAGCCGGCGGATCGGCTCCCCGAACCGCTCGATCAGGCGCGCGGCCAGGTTCAGCACCGCGGAGTCGGCGGCCACCCGGCGGTCGATGCCTGGCCGCAGCACCTTTACCGCCACACGCCGGCCGTCGAGCAGCGTCGCGTCGTGCGCCTGGGCCAGGGAGGCGGCGGCCACCGGATCGCTGAAGCTGGCGAACATCTCGTCCACCGGACGGCCCAGTTCCGAGGCCACCAGGGCGCGGGCCTGGGCGGTAGGGAACGGCGCGAGCCTGTCCTTCAGGTGGCCCATGTCCTCGGCGAACTGGCGGCCGAAGATGTCGCCGCGCGTGGATAGGAGTTGGCCCAGCTTGATCGCCACGGGTCCCAGCCCCTCCAGCGATCGCGCCAACCGCTCGCCGGGTCGGCCGCTGCGCCGGGTCGCGAACATCCGGAGCGTATCGGCCGCTACCCGCACCACGGGCGAATAAAAGGCGTCCAGCTCGCGGGGCAGCAGGGCGTCGTTGCGGACCAGGGTCCAGCCGGCCCCGAACAGCCGCAGATAGGCGCCCAGCGAGGCCATCCGCCGCTCTAGATCGCTCGACCGGTGTGCAGCGCCGCCACGCCGCCGGAGAAGTTGGTCCAGCCCACCTGGCCGAAGCCGGCCTCGCCGATCATGGCCGCGAACGTCTTCTGGTCGGGGAAGCGGCGGATGCTCTCGACGAGGTACTGGTAGCTCTCGCGGTCGTTGGCGACGCGGGCGCCGATCTCGGGGATCACCTTGAAGGAATAGGCGTCATAGGCCGCCCGTAGCGCCTCGGTGGTCGGCCGCGAGAACTCCAGGCAGAGGAACCGGCCGCCCGGCTTCAGGACCCGCCGCGCCTCACGCAGGGCGGCGGGAATGTCCGTGACGTTGCGGATGCCGAAGCTGATCACATAGGCGTCGGCGGTCGCGTCGGGCAGAGGCAGCCGCTGGGCGTCACCCACGGCCCAGGCCATCTCGGGCAGCGAACCTTTCTCGCGGCCCGCCATGATCATCTCGGCGTTGTAGTCGACCACGAAGATCTTCGCGTCCTCGCCGCCCCGGCGCTCCTGGGCGCGGCGGGCCATCTTCGCGAAGCGGCGGGCCATGTCGCCGGTGCCTCCGGCGCAGTCGACGATCACTTCGCCGGGCTGCGGATTGAGGCGCGCCGCGGCCGCGTCCTTCCAGAGGCGGTGCACGCCCGCGCTCATCAGGTCGTTCATCAGGTCGTAGCGCTTGGCGACGCTGTCGAACACGCCGCGGACGAGGCCGGCCTTCTCGGAGGCGTCGACGTCGCGGAAGCCGAAGGTGGCGGAAGGTCCCGTCATGGCCGCGTCTTTAGCGGCTGGGGCCTTGGCGCGCCAGCGATGCCGTGCCAAGCCAGCACCATGCCTGAGTTGCCCGAAGTCGAGACGGTGCGGGGCGGCCTCGCGCCCGTGCTGGAGGGCCACCGGCTGGCCCGCGTCGAGGCCCGGCGTCCGGACCTGCGCTTTCCCCTGCCGCCGAACTTCGTCCAGTTCCTCACCGGCTCCACTATCCAGAAGCTGGAGCGGCGGGCGAAATACCTGCTCGCTCGCCTGGACCGCGAGGACACCCTGGTGATGCACCTGGGCATGAGCGGCCGCTTCGAGATCGCGCGGCCGGACGGCGAGGAACGGCCCGGCCAATTCCACTACGCCCCCGATCCCGATCCCAAGCACGCCCACATCGTCTTCGAGACCGACGCCGGGACCCGGGTGACCTATTACGACCCCCGCCGCTTCGGCTACATGGCCCTGGTCAACACCGCGACCCTGCATCTGCACCCCTGGTTCGCGGGCCTGGGGCCGGAACCGTTGTCGGAGGCCTTCGACGCCCGGCATCTCGAAGAGGCCTTCGCCGGCCGCAAGCAGGGACCCAAGACGCTGCTGCTGGACCAGCGGATCGTCGCCGGGCTGGGCAACATCTACGTCTGCGAGGCGCTGAACCGCGCGAAGATCTCGCCCTTCAAGCCCGCCGGCCGGATCAGCCGGGCGCGGCTGGCCAAGCTAGTCCCTGAGATCAAGGCCGTGCTGCAGGAGGCGATCGCCGCCGGCGGCTCGACCTTGCGCGATTTCGCCCAGGCCGATGGGGCCCTCGGCTATTTCCAGCACCGCTTCCGCACCTACGACCGCGAGGGCCAGCCCTGCTGCAACAAGGGTTGCCCCGGGATCATCGACCGCGAGGTCCAGGCCGGCCGTTCCACCTTCTTCTGCCCCGTGTGCCAGACCTGATGCGTACCCTCGCCGGCCTCTTCGCCGCCTTCGCCCTCGCCGCGCCCGCTATCGCCGCCCCGCCCGTGTGGGTCGTGCGCGACGCGGACTCCGAGATGATCCTGTTCGGCTCGATCCACGTCCTGCCGCCGGGCCTTTCCTGGCGGCCGCCGACGCTCGACGCGGGCCTCAAGCGCGCCGACGACCTTTGGTTCGAACTGCCGCCCGGCCCCGCGGCGGAGCAGGAGATCGCCCGCCTGGCGGCCACGACTGGCGTGCTGCCGCCCGGCAAATCGCTCTTCACCCTGCTGACCCCGCGGGATGCAGAGTCGTTGCTTCGCGCGGCCGACGCCCTGGGTGTGGACAAGACGACGCTGGACCGGCTGGAGCCCTGGCTGGCCGAAGTCGCCATCGCCGGCGCCTCGTACCGAGCCGCCGGCGCCGACACCGAAAACGGCGTGGAGAAGACCGTCGAGGGGGCCGCGGCCCCGAACGTCAAGCGCATGGCGCTGGAGACCCCGGCCGAGCAGCTCAGCCTGTTCGACCAATCGCCCCTGGACGAACAGGTCGCCTCGCTGAACCAGACGGTGCGCGAGCTGTCCGAAGATCCCGAGGCCTTCGGCAAGCTGGTGCGCGCCTGGATGGGTGGCGACGTGCGCGCCCTCGACGAGGAGGCGCTGGAACCGATGCGCAAGGCCTCGCCTGAGCTCTACAAGCGCCTGGTGACCGACCGGAACGCTCGTTGGATCGGCGAGCTCGACGCCCGGCTGAAAGGCAAGGGCCGCACCGTGGTGGTGGTCGGCGTCGGCCACTTGGTGGGTTCCGGCGGGTTACCCTCGCGCCTGAGGGCGCTTGGCTATTCGGTCACGGGGCCGTAAGGCGCTCTTCGGAAATCGGAGAGCCCCATGGCCTATGAGACCCTGATCGTCGAGACGCCCAGCGCGGGCGTGACCCTGATCCGCCTGAACCGGCCCGAGGCGCTGAACGCCCTGAACAGCCAGCTCCTGGGCGAGCTGGGCCAGGCGCTGGACGCCGCCGAGGCCGACGAGGGGGTCCGGTGCGTGGTGCTGACCGGCTCGGACCGCGCCTTTGCGGCCGGCGCCGACATCAAGGAGATGTCCGACAAGTCCTACGCCCAGATGTTCGCCTCGAACTTCTTCGGCGCCGCGGGCCGGCGGGTCGAACAATTCCGCAAGCCGATCATCGCCGCGGTGGCCGGCTACGCCCTCGGTGGCGGCTGCGAGCTGGCCATGCTGTGCGACTTCATCATCGCCGCCGAGACCGCCAAGTTCGGCCAGCCCGAGATCAACCTGGGCGTCATGCCCGGGATCGGCGGCACCCAGCGCCTGCCGCGCGCCGTGGGCAAGGCCAAGGCCATGGACATGGTGCTGACCGCCCGGATGATGGACGCCGCGGAGGCCGAGCGCGCCGGTCTGGTCAGCCGCATCGTGCCCGCCGACAAGCTGCTGGACGAAGCCCTGGCCGCTGCGGCCAAGATCGCCGGCCAGTCGCCGCTGGCGGTGATGATGAACAAGGAGCTGGTGAACGCTGCGTTCGAGACCACCCTGGCCACCGGTGTGGCGGTGGAGCGGCGCCTTTTCCACTCGCTCTTCGCCTTCGACGACCAGAAGGAAGGCATGGCCGCTTTCGTCGAGAAGCGGAAACCGGACTTCAAGGGCCGATAGGGCGCGGCGAGATGGCGCCGAAGCGGCATTGACCCGCCCGGCCCCTTTCAGTATATCCGCGCCTCCAATTTCGCCCGCCGGCCAACCGGCGGGTGCTACCCGTTTCGAGAGCAGTTCCGAATGGCCAATACGCCCGGCTCCAAGAAGGCGGTCCGCAAGATCGCCCGCCGCACCGAAGTGAACACCGCCCGCCGCTCGCGCGTGCGGACCTTCCTGCGCAAGTTCGAAGAGGCCCTGGCCTCGGGCGACGCCGGCGCCGCCAAGGCCGCGTTCGTGGAAGCCCAATCCGAGCTGATGCGCGCCGTCGGCAAGGGCGTCGTGCACAAGAACACCGGCTCGCGGAAGGTGTCGCGCCTGGCCGCCCAGCTGAAGAAGATGTCGGCGGCCTAAGAGCTCCGCGCGGAGCCCTCTGGGCCTCCGTTTTCAAGCTGGACCGTAGGGGGTGGTTCACCCCCTCTTTCCCTCTAGGAATTCTGATCGGCGGCGCCCTCTCGGGCGCTGCTTTTTTGTGCGCGAAATTGGGCTGCGGAATGCGCTGCCTGCGACCGATTTGCTCAGTCTCCGCACTCGGTTTTTCGGCTTTCCCTTGGACCGAAAAGGGTCCCCCGCGAGTCAACAGAAATAAGTCTCGACCGGGAAAAGAATCACCGTTGACCCCCCCCATGGCCCCCATTAGTGTCGGGGGTCTTACAGGCGTCTTTGACTTGATCCCGGCCGAAACCGGGGCGGCGGCGGACCACATGTGTTCGGCGAATAAGAGTCTGTTTGTGTTGCGTAAAGCGTTGTCCGGGGGGTTCGGGGCCCTGGCTTGTCGGCATTTGGGTTCTATGGGGTTTGAGAGATGACAAGCGGGGGGGCTGCGGGAGCTATGGCAAGCGCGCCGGCAATGGCCGTGTGGAGCAAGACCTGCCAGGTTCTCAAGCGCGAGCTGGGTGACGCCACGTTCGGATCCTGGCTGGGCCAGGCCGCGCTGCGGGAATCCGGCGATGAAGTTTGCGTCGTCGCGGCCACGGGTGTCGCGCGCGACTGGATCCGCCACAACGCCTGGCGCCGGATCGGCGAGCTGTGGGCCCAGAACGATCCGCTGGGCCGCCGCCTGGACCTGAAATCACGCATGGAGGTCGAGGCCGCCTCGATGACCGCGCGTCCGCCGGTTGCGGCGAACGGTCCCGGCATCGGCGCGCCCGTCATGAGCGCCCCGGCGCCGCGCGGCACGCAGGCGCCGCCAAGGACGGCCGAAGTGTTCGAGATCGAGGTCGAGGCCGCTGCGCCGGTCGCCGCCCGCCAGGGGCGCCTCCAGGGCCTCCAGGAACGCTATTCGTTCGACACCTTCGTGGCCGGCCCGGCCAACGAGTTCGCCTTCGCGGTCGCGCGCCGGGTGGCCTCATGGGCCGATGGACACTTCAACCCGGTGGTCTTCCATGGCCCCTACGGTTTCGGGAAGACCCACCTGCTGAACGCCCTCGCGTGGGAAGCCATGCGCACCGGCGCCGGAAAGCGGGTGGTCTATCTCTCGGCCGAGCGGTTCACCTCGACCTTCGTCAACGCCCTGCAGACCAAGCAGACCGCGGCCTTCAAGGAAGAGCTGCGCAACGCCGACCTGCTGCTGATCGACGACGTCCACTTCGTTGCCGGCAAGACCCAGACCCAGGAAGAGCTGTTCCATACGCTTATCGCCCTGGTCGAGGATGGCCGTCGCGTGGTGCTGACCGCCGACCGCTCGCCGACCGAGCTCAGCGAGATGGAGCCGCGTCTGCGCTCGCACCTGCAGGCCGGCCTGGTCTGCGGCATTGAGCCGGCCGACCGCACGCTGCGCCTGGGCATCCTGGAGCGCAAGCTGAACACCCTGGCCCAGCAGGGGGGCTTCCACCCCGCGGCCCGGCCCGAGGTGCTGCAGTTCCTGGCCGACCGTTTCACCGACAGCGTCCGCGAGCTGGAGGGCGCTCTGAACACCCTGGTGGCCCGGGTGGGCGGCGACATCGCCCGGCTGAGCCTAGACGAAGCCCAGGCGATCCTGCGGCCCCACCTGTCGGTCACCGAGCGCAAGGTGACGGTCGACATGATCCAAAAGACCGTGGCCGAGCACTACGCGCTGAAGCAGGCCGACCTGATCTCGGAACGCCGGGCCCGCGCCGTGGCCCGCCCGCGGCAGGTGGCGATGTGGCTGGCCAAGCAGATCACCACGCGCTCGCTGCCCGACATCGGCCGCCGGTTCGGCGGGCGCGACCACACCACCGTCCTGCACGCCGTGCGCCGCATCGAGGCGCTCAAGGCCGAGGACGCCACCATCGCCCGCGACGTGGACGTGCTGCTGCGCAAGCTGCGCGGCTGAGTTCTGGAGAGCGTCGACGACGAAGGCCCGCCGCGAGGCGGGCCTTTTTCGTAGGGCCGAGCGCCGGATCTCGAGTCGCCGTTCCGTCGAGGCCTTAGGACCCCAACGGCGGGCTGACGAAGCCGCGCACGTTCTCATCGATCGCCTGGGCGATGGCGAGGGTGCGGGCGTCTCCGGCGTGGGGGCCGATGAGCTGGACGCCCACCGGCAGACCCGACGACGTCTGACCCGCCGGCACGGCGGTGGCCGGCAGGCGCAGGGCGGTGGCCACCGAGATCCAGGTCAGCATGGACGTGTAGGGGATCGACCGGCCGTCGGAGGTCCGCAAGCTCCGCTTCTGGAACGGCGCGCGGTCGTGCGGGAAAGGGGGGACCGGCGCGATGGGGGCGAGGATCGCGTGGTAGCTGCCGAACGTCTCGTCGATCTCGGAGCGAAGGCGCGCGCGCACCGCATCGGCGGCCATCCACTCGCGGTGGCGCGCGGTATAGGCCATGACCATCGCCGCGCTCGAAAGCGGTCCCGCCTTCGCGACCGAGCCCTTCGCGAACAGCCGCATGCGCTCCATGCCGCGGAGCGTCCTGGGCGGCAGGTCCTCGCCCAGCACCGCGCCCAGGAGGGTCTGGTAGCTGTGCAACAGGGCGCGCATGTCGACCGGGCTGGGGATGGTCTCGACCTCCGCGCCCGCCGCGCGCAGCTCGTCGGCGAAGGCCTGGATTACGCCTCGCACCTGCGGGTCGAGCGGGCACAGGGGATCGTCGAGCCACAGCCCGATCTTGGTTTGCTTGAGGTCGGCGGGCGGGGCCTTCGGCGCAAGCGGGCCGTTCTCGATGATGGAGAGCAGAAGGCGCAGGTCACGCGCCGAGCGCGCCATCGGCCCGATCACATTGAGGTCGCGCTCGGAGAACGAGCCCGGGCTGGGCGGCACGTGACCCCGCTGGCTGACCATGCCCCAGGTCGGCTTGTGGCTGAAGACCCCGCAGAAGCTGGCGGGCACGCGCAACGAGCCCCCGATGTCGGAGCCGATCTCGAGCGGCGTCACGCCCGCAGCGAGGGCGGCCGCGGCGCCGCCGGACGAGCCGCCGGGCGTGCGCTTGGGGTCCCAGGGATTGTTGGTGGCGCCATAGAGCGCGTTCGCGCTCTGCCAGTCGGCCGCCATGACCGGCACGTTGGTCTTGCCCCAGATCACCGCGCCGGCCCGACGGGCGTGGCTGACGGCCGCCGCGTCCTCGGTCATCCGGCGGCGCAATTCGGGCAGGCCCGACGAGGCGGCCATGCCGGCGACGTCGAAGGTGTCCTTGATGGTCATGGGCAGGCCGGCCAGCGGCCCCAGCGGCTCGCCACGGATCCGGGCGTCGTCCAGGGCCCGCGCCCGTTCCAGCGCCCGCTCGGGGTCGGCGGCGACCACGGCGTTCAGCCTGCCGTGGGTCTCGGCGTGACGCGCGAGCGAGGTCTTCAGCAGTTCCACGGCGGAGACGCGCTTGCTCGCCAGGGCCACGAGCTGGCTGACGGCGTCCTGATCGATGAGGTCGGCCATGGTCAGTTACCGCGGAAGCCCAGCACGTCCTGCATGTCGTAGAGCCCGGGCGGCTTGCCGGCGACCCACTTGGCCGAGGCGACAGCCCCGCGGGCGAACAGGCCCCGGTCGCGGCCGGAATGGCTGAGGGTGAGAATCTCGTCCTCGGCGGCGAAGGTGACGCTGTGCTCGCCGATGATCCCCCCGCCGCGCAGGACTGAGAAGCCGATCTCGCCAATAGGCCGCTCGCCGGTAATGCCATCGCGGCTGCGGCGCTCGACGTCCTTCAGGGCCACGCCCCGCCCCCGGGCGGCGGCTTCGCCTAGCATGAAGGCCGTGCCCGACGGGGCGTCCACCTTGTGCCGGTGATGGGCCTCGAAGATCTCGATGTCGTAGGTCTCGGCCGGCAGGGCGCGCGCCGCCTGGGCCACCAGGCCCATCAGCATGTTCACGCCCAGCGAATAGTTGCCCGCGAAGACGATCGGCGTCTGCTTCGCGGCCTCGGCGATGGCGGCGCGCTGTTCGTCGCTCGCCCCGGTGGCCCCGATCACCAGGGCGACGTCATGGCCGGCGGCCTGGCGAGCCAGTTCGACCGAAGCGGCCGGTGTTGTGAAGTCGATGATCACGTCGGCGGCGGCCAGTGCTTCGGCCGCGGTGCTGAGGCCGGCGTCTTCTCCGCCCGGACGGTCGAACCGCGCGGCAAGCACCAGCGCGCGATCAGCCGACACGGCCTTGTCCACCGCCTGGCCCATGCGGCCCTGGGCGCCGGCGATGGCGATGCGTATGGGATCGGGCACGGCGCTCTCCGGGTCTGCTGGCTGGCAAATGCTAGCGACGCGGCGCGAGCGTCAACCGTGGCGAGACCACGGCCGCGCGTGAAACGGCCTCCGACAGGCAGCGAGGCGTCAGTTCTCGCGTGCGTCCCGGGTCAGGTCGTTGAGCTCCGAGATCCGCGCCTCATAGACGTCCTCGACGGCCCAGGGCGCCTCGCGGGCGGCGGCGGCGCGGGCCTGCAGCCAGCGGGCCTGCTGCCGGCGGAGCGCCGAGGCGGGCACGCCCGCGGCCTCGGCGTTGCGGTAGGCCTGCTGCAGTTGGCGGTCGCGCGCGCCCAGCCGCCCGTCGGCGCAAACCACGGCCTCGCCAGGATCGGCCGAGGCGCAGCCGTCGTTGCGCGCCACCCGCATCGGGCCTTCGCCGCGCGGGACGACCGGCTTCCGGGGCGGCGGCGCCTTGGCCTTCGCGACCGGGGCCGGCTTCGTCGAGGCCTTCTCCACCTTGGGCTTCGGCTTGGCCTTGGCGAGCTGGACCTTCTTCGCCTTGGCGGCCTCGGCCTTGATCTTCGCCGGCGCCGTCTTCACCGCCTTGACCAGCGAGGCCAGCCGCTTCGGCTCGGCGTTGGCCTTGTCGACCTTCGGCTTCCGGACCTCGGCCTTCGCGACCTTCGCCACCTTGGCTTTCTCCAGCTTGGCTTTCTCCCGCTTGGCCTTCTCCAACTTGGCCAGGCGGACGGCCGTCTCGGCGCGGGCCTTTTCAGCCGTGGCTGTTTCGGCCTTCTTCGCCTTGGCTTCGGCGATCTTCATGCGGTCGGACTTGGGCTCGGCTTTCGGCGTCTTAGCCTTCCCCACCTTGGGCGTCTCGACCACCGGCTTTTCGACCTTCGCCTTATGCCGAGCTTCCGCCTTCACGGGCGCAGGCGGCAGGGCCGGGGGTTTCTCGTCCACCTTGACCGCGGGAACCACCTGGAGCGGTTCGGCCGCCACGACGGCGTCGACCTTCATCAGGCCGGCGGCTGGACGGCGCGGCGCCGCCGGCTCGGCCATCAGCGGCGGCGGCTCGCTTGCGGAAGCCTCGCCCGGCAGCACCTCGAGCAGCGGCCCGATGGGCGCCGGGCCATCGTCGACCACGATCTGGAGGGCGGGACGCACGATGTCCTCCGGCGCGACGGGCTTGGCCGATGGCTGCGCCTGCGGCGGCGGGGCGGGCCTGGCCCACAGGCCCATGCCGGCGCCGAGCGCGATCGCGCCCACGACGCCCGCGGCCACCAGCCGGCCTCCCGGCCCCTGCGGTTTCTGAGCCGGCGCTTCCGGCTGTTGATCGTCGAACTGGACCTGCGTCATGAGGCGCCCCCTGATACACGGGTCCCTCGACGCACAGGGCAGGGTTCGGCTACGGCGCAATGGCCGTCACAGCTCGCCCCAACCCCGAACTCTCTCCCAACTTCAGATTGAGGCAAAAACGTGCTGTTGGAAATCCCCACTCTTGAGACAGAACGCCTCATTCTGCGCGCCCCGGAACCGGGCGACTTCGAGGCTTGGGCGGCGTTCTGCGCCGACGAGGAGGCGGCGCGCTACATCGGCGGCCCGCAGGACCGGATCGGCGCCTGGCGGATCATGAGCGTCATGGCCGGAGGCTGGTTCAGCCGGGGCTTCTCGATGTTCTGCGTCATCGAGAAATCGACGGGCCGCTGGGTGGGCCGGGTGGGGCCGTGGCAGCCCGAGGGATGGCCGGGGACCGAGGTCGGCTGGGGCATCGCCCGCGACTGCTGGGGGAAGGGTTACGCCACCGAAGCGGCGGCGGCCGCCATCGACTGGGCGTTCGAGACCCAGGGCTGGATCGAGGTGATCCACACCATCGAGGCGGCCAACGTGAACTCCCAGAAGGTGGCCCAGCGCCTGGGTTCGCGCATCCTGCGCCAGGCCGTCCTGCCGCCGCCGATGAACGTGCCGGTGGATTGCTGGGGCCAGTCGCGGGAGGCGTGGCTGGCGAAGCGGAGGGGCTAGATCCAGCCCCGCTCCCGCAAGATTCCCGCATAGGTCCGGCTGACCGGGACTTCCGCGCCGTCCTTCAGCGTCAGCGTGGCGCGGCCGTCGCCGCGTCGGGCGTCGGCGATGGCGTCGCGGGCCACCCACCACGAGCGGTGGACCTGGGCGCCCTCGATGCCCTCCAGCTCGGACACCGCGTCGGCCAGGCGCATCAGGATCAGGTCCTGGCCCTTTGAGGTGTGGAGGCGCAGGTAGTGGTCCTCGGCTTCTACCGCCCAGACGTCGGCGCCGCGCAGCTTCAGCGGCAGCCGCTCCAGGAACTTGGGCGGCTCCGGCGCGGCCTCGGTCATCGCGACCCGGCGGCTCTCGATGAGCACGTTGATGGTCGTGATGGCCAGCGCCACGATCAGCACATA
The DNA here is from genome assembly GCF_057809855.1 of Phenylobacterium sp. FG114. NCBI lineage: Bacteria > Pseudomonadati > Pseudomonadota > Alphaproteobacteria > Caulobacterales > Caulobacteraceae > Phenylobacterium > Phenylobacterium sp. FG114. The sequence goes on from NZ_JBMDKU010000002.1 coordinate 27,020, forward strand.
CCCGAAGAGCACCGGCAGGCCGGACACGCTGATCCGCGAGCCCAGCATCCCCCGGGTCACCACCCAGACCAGCAGCGTGAAGGGCAGCGACATGGCGAGCGAGGCGAGCGCCACGTCCAGCCAGATGGCGCCCGTCCGACGGCGGCCGCCCTGGAAGAACCAGTTCGCGATGACGGAGCCGACGAAGTAGCCGACCACCATCATCAGCATCCAATAGGCAAGGCGCAGTGGCAGGGGCGAGTCGCCGGTGCCGAACGCGCCCGAGAAGGTGAGGAAAAGGCCGGCGGCCACCGCCACGGCCATGCCGCGAAGCCAGGATCGCGCGTCCTCGTGGCGGAACAAGCGCCCCAAGAGGCCCTTCATCGCCGCGCCGCTCGCGAAGCGTGAACGGCGGCCCGCGGCCGTTCGCGAAGCTGCGCCGTCACCCGACGTATCCCCGCTCGCACCGGTTTCCGACCGCCGTCATGTCCTGACTCGAACGGGCCGCGCCGCGCGCCGCCCAACACTGTCCGGAGATAAAGGATGTCGTCCGTTTCGCAAACGCCCGCCCCCCGCGCTGTCGAGTTCGAAAGCGCGGATGTTCGAAGGAAGACGAGCGGTTCCCGCTCGAAGCCGCTGAGCTTCCAAGTGCGGTTTTCCCTCGCGATGGCCATAGTCGCCGTCATCGTGGGCCTGTCGCTGGGCGGCGCCTGGAAGGGTGTGGCCGCCGTCGCGATGACGGCGCGCCTGCACGCCCCCGACATGGCGCTGTTCGACAGCCTCTCACCCGCCATCAAGATCCACCTGTTCACCGCCTTGGCCGCGCTCGTCCTGGGGGGCGTGCTGATGACGGTGCGCAAAGGCCGAACGTTCCACCGCGTGGCCGGCTGGGTCTGGGTGAGCCTCGTGATGGTGACGGCCGGGGCGACGCTGTTCATCACCAGCCTCAATCACGGCAAGTGGTCGATCCTGCACCTCTTCACCGGCTGGGTGCTGCTGGTCCTGCCGCTCGCGGTGATGTGGGCGAAGCGCCACAACGTGGCGCGCCATCGGCGGACCATGATGGGCCTGTTCTACGGTGGCTTCGCGGTCAACCTGTTCATCGCCCTGATCCCCGGCCGGACCCTGTGGATGATGTTCCTGGGATAAATCGCTCTCTGCGAGAGAGCGGGCGCGTTCACCTCGGGGGAGGTTCGTGCGCCGCGGGGCGGTTTTCCGCCCCTCACGCGGTTGTCATCGCAGGAGGCGGCGCCTATAAGCCGCCTCACTCGCCGCCAGGGGCGAGCTTTCCCCGCCAGTCGCCCCCAAGGCCTCATGAACATCCACGAACACCAAGCCAAAGCCGTCCTCGCGGAGTTCGGCGTGGCGGTCCCGCGCGGCTATCCCGCGTTCTCCGTCGACGAAGCCGTCGAAGCTGCGAAGAAACTGGGCGGACCCGTGTTCGTCGTGAAGTCGCAGATCCACGCCGGCGGGCGCGGCAAGGGGCGCTTCGAAGGGCTGGGCCCCGACGCCAAGGGCGGTGTGCGGGTGGTCAAGAGCGTCGAGGACGTCAAGGCCAACGCGACCGAGATGCTGGGCCGCGTGCTGGTGACCCACCAGACGGGCGCCAAGGGCAAGCAGGTGAACCGCCTCTACATCGAGGAAGGCGCCGCCATCGCCAAGGAATTCTACCTGTCGCTGCTGGTCGACCGCGAGACGAGCCGGGTCTCGGTCGTGGCCTCCACCGAAGGCGGCATGGACATCGAGGAGGTCGCCCACTCGACCCCGGACAAGATCGTCACCTTCTCGATCGACCCGGCCACCGGCGTCTGGGCCCACCACGGCCGCGCTCTGGCCGGCGCCCTGGGCCTCAAGGGCGACCTGGCCAAGCAGGCCGCCACCCTTCTCTCGCAGCTCTACACGGCCTTCGTGGCCAAGGACATGAGCATGCTGGAGGTGAACCCGCTCATCGTCACCGCCGACGACCAGCTCCGCGTGCTGGACGCCAAGGTCAGCTTCGACAGCAACGCCCTGTTCCGCCACAAGGACATCCAGGCGCTGCGCGACGAGACCGAGGAGGACCCGAAGGAGATCGAGGCCTCCAAGTACGACCTCAGCTACATCGCCCTCGACGGCGAGATCGGCTGCATGGTCAACGGCGCGGGCCTGGCGATGGCGACCATGGACATCATCAAGCTGTACGGCGCCGAGCCGGCCAACTTCCTGGACGTGGGCGGCGGCGCCGACGAGGCCAAGGTGACGGCGGCCTTCAAGATCATCATCGCCGACCCGAACGTGAAGGGCATCCTGGTCAATATCTTCGGCGGCATCGCCCGCTGCGATATCCTGGCCCAGGGCGTCGTCGCCGCAGTGAAGCAGGTCGGGCTCAAGGTGCCGCTGGTCGTCCGCCTGGAAGGCACCAACGCCGAGCTCGGCAAGAAGATCATCAACGAGAGCGGTCTGAACGTGATCGCCGCCAACGACCTCTCGGACGGCGCCGAGAAAATCGTCAAGGCCGTGCGGGGCGCTGCGTAAGACATGTCGATCCTGATCAACAAGAACACCCGCGTCATCTGCCAGGGCATCACCGGCGCCCAGGGCACGTTCCACTCGGAACAGGCGATCGCCTATGGGACCAAGATGGTCGGCGGCGTGACGCCCGGCAAAGGCGGGACCACCCACATCGGCCTGCCGGTCTACGACACCGTCGCCGAGGCGGTGAAGCAGACGGGCGCGGACGCCAGCGTGATCTATGTGCCGCCGCCCTTCGCCGCGGACTCGATCCTGGAAGCCATCGACGCCGAAGTCCCGCTGATCATCTGCATCACCGAGGGCATCCCGGTGGCCGACATGGTCAAGGTGAAGCGCTCGCTTAGCGGCTCGAAATCCAGGCTGATTGGCCCGAATTGCCCCGGCGTCCTGACGCCGGATGAGTGCAAAATTGGCATCATGCCGGGCAACATCTTCAAGAAGGGCTCGGTGGGTGTTGTTTCCCGCTCGGGCACGCTTACCTACGAGGCCGTGTTCCAGACCTCGCAGGTGGGCCTCGGCCAGACGACGGCCGTCGGCATCGGCGGGGACCCGGTGAAGGGCACCGAGTTCATCGACATGCTCGACATGTTCCTGAAGGACCCGGAGACCGAGTCGATCATCATGATCGGCGAGATCGGCGGCTCCGCCGAGGAAGACGCGGCTGAATTCATCAAGAATTCAGCAATAAAGAAGCCTATGGTCGGCTTCATCGCGGGGCGCACCGCGCCGCCCGGACGGCGCATGGGCCATGCGGGCGCGATCATCTCGGGCGGCAAGGGCGGCGCCGAGGACAAGATCGCGGCGATGGAAGCTGCGGGCATCCGCGTGTCGCCATCCCCGGCGGCCCTCGGCACGACGCTTCTGGACGTTCTCAAGGGCGCGTAAGCGCCGCACATTCGGTATTGGGCGGTCCGCGCTCGGCTCCTTCTTCCGAAGTCCGTGGGCCCGCCCTCGGTAAGGCGAAGGACATGGCGGACGACGCGGGCCTCATCAACGAAGTGATGGCCGAGACCTCATTCCTCTACGGCGGCAATGCGGCCTTCGTGGAGGACCTCTACGCGAGGTGGGCGGCCGACCCGAATTCGGTCGCGCCCTCGTGGCAGGCCTTCTTCGCTTCGCTGCTGGACGGCAAGTCCGATGTGGCCCGCGCCGCCGGCCGGCCCGCGTGGGCCAAGACCGAGACGCCCTACGCCCGTCCCGACTGGATGAGCGCCATCGACGGCCTGTGGCCAGCGGTGGAAGCCAAGCTCGGCAAGACCATCGAGGAAAAGAAGCCGACCGCCTCGGTCGACGAAGTCCGCGCCGCAACCCTCGACAGTCTGCGCGCCATCATGATGATCCGCGCCTACCGGATGCGCGGCCATCTGAAGGCCAACCTGGATCCGCTGGGCATCGCCGCCACGCCGGGCGACGCATCCGAGCTGGATCCCGCCACCTACGGCTTCGCCGAGGCCGACTTCGACCGGCCGATCTTCCTCGACTACGTGCTGGGTCTGGAGACCGCCTCGATCCGCGAGATCCTGGCGATCCTGCGCCGCACCTACTGCGGCAACGTCGGCGTGCAGTACATGCACGTCTCGGACCCCAAGGAAAAAGCCTGGCTGCAGGAGCGCATCGAGGGCCGCGACAAGGAGATCGTCTTCACCAAGGAGGGCAAGGTCGCCATCCTGAAGAAGCTGATCGAGACCCAGGGGTTCGAGCAGTTCCTCCACCGCCGCTTCCCCGGCACCAAGCGCTTCGGCCTGGACGGCGGCGAGGCCATGGTCCCGGCGCTGGAGCAGATCATCAAGCGCGGCGGCGCCATGGGCGTGAAGGACATCGTCCTGGGCATGCCGCACCGCGGCCGCCTGAACGTGCTGGCCGCCGTGATGGGCAAGCCGTACCACATCATCTTCCACGAGTTCCAAGGCGGCTCGGCCGTGCCTTCCGACGTGCAGGGCTCGGGGGACGTGAAGTACCACCTGGGCGCCTCGTCCGACCGCGAGTTCGACGGCAACAGCGTCCACCTGTCGCTGACTGCCAACCCGTCGCACCTGGAGATCGTGAACCCGGTGGTGATCGGGAAAGTCCGCGCCAAGCAGGCCTTCACCCTGCGCGACCAGCCCAGCGCGGGCCGTGGCCACGTCATGCCGCTGCTGCTGCACGGCGACGCCGCCTTCGCGGGCCAGGGCGTGGTGGCCGAGTGCTTCGCGCTCTCGGGCCTGCGCGGCTACGGCGTCGGCGGCACCATGCACTTCGTGGTCAACAACCAGATCGGCTTCACCACCAGCCCGAAGAACAGCCGCTCGTCGCCCTATCCGACCGACGTGGCCCTGATGGTGGAAACCCCGATCTTCCACGTGAACGGCGACGATCCCGAAGCCGTCACCTTCGCCGCCAAGGTGGGCACCGAGTACCGCCAGCTGTTCGGCAAGGACGTGGTCATCGACATGTTCTGCTACCGGCGCTTCGGTCACAACGAGGGGGACGACCCCACGATGACCCAGCCGCTGATGTACGCGAAGATCAAGAACCACCCGTCGGTTCGCGACCTCTACGCCACGCGGCTGGTGGGCGAGGGCGTCTGCAGCCAGGCCGACGTCGACGGCTGGATCGCCGAGTTCGACAAGTTCCTCGACGAGGAATTCGAGAGCGGCAAGCAGTACAAGGCCAACAAGGCCGACTGGCTGGACGGCAAGTGGTCGGGCCTCAAGCTTCCTTCGGGCGAGGAGCGCTACGCCACCGGCGTGCCGAAGCAGAAGCTGCTCGACCTGGGCCGCAAGCTCACCTCGATCCCCGACCGCATCAGCGTCCACAAGACGGTCGAGCGCGTGATCCAAGGCCGCCGCGACGCCATCGAGGCGGGCGAGGGCTTGGATTGGGCCACCGCCGAGAGCCTCGCGTTCGCCAGCCTGCTGGACCAGGGCTATCCGGTTCGCCTCTCGGGCCAGGACAGCGTGCGCGGCACCTTCAGCCAGCGCCACTCGGGCATCATCGACCAGAAGACCGAGGAAGTTTACTTCCCGCTCCGGAACCTCGGGCCCAACCAGGCCCATTTCGAGGTGCTGGACTCGGCGCTGTCGGAAGAGGCGGTGCTGGGCTTCGAGTACGGCTTCTCGCTGACCGATCCCGACACGCTCACCATGTGGGAAGGCCAGTTCGGCGACTTCGTGAACGGCGCCCAGGTGGTGATCGACCAGTTCATCAGCTCGGGCGAACGCAAGTGGCTGCGGATGAGCGGCCTGGTGATGCTGTTGCCGCATGGCTACGAGGGCCAGGGTCCCGAGCACTCGTCGGCGCGCCTCGAGCGCTTCCTGCAGCTCTGCGCCGAAGACAACATGCAGGTGATCAACGCGACGACGCCGGCCAACTACTTCCACGCGCTGCGCCGCCAACTGCTGCGGGAGTTCCGCAAGCCGCTCATCGTCATGTCGCCGAAGTCGCTGCTGCGCCACAAGCGGGCGGTGTCCAACCTCGCCGACCTGGAGACCGGCACCGGCTTCCACCGCGTGATGGTCGACGGCGCCGAGGCCGGCTGCGACGTGGGCGGCGTTACGCTCACCGCGGACGACAAGATCAACCGCGTCATCGTCTGCTCGGGCAAGGTCTACTTCGACCTGGTCGAACAGCGCGCCAAGTCCGGCCGTGACGACGTCTACATCCTGCGCCTGGAACAGTTCTATCCGTGGCCTCTGAAGTCGCTCACCAACGAGCTGAAGCGCTTCAAGAACGCCGAGTTGGTGTGGTGCCAGGAAGAGCCCAAGAACATGGGCGGCTGGCAGTTCGTCGACCCGTGGCTGGAGCTGACGCTGGAGCGCATGAGCATCAAGGCCAAGCGCGCCCGCTACGTCGGTCGGCCGGCCTCGGCCTCCACGGCCGCCGGCCTGATGAGCCGCCACCTGAAAGAACTCGACGCCTTCCTCACCGAAGCGTTCGCCTAGAACCCGTCCTGCCGACCTGAGAGACCAAGGAGCCTACCCCCCAATGGCCGACATCATGACCCCCGCCCTCGGTGAATCCGTCACCGAAGCCACGGTGGCGCGCTGGGCGAAGAAGGCCGGCGATGCGGTCCGCAAGGACGAGATCCTGGTCGAGCTGGAAACCGACAAGGTGAGCCTGGAAGTAGCCGCCCCGTCGGACGGCGTGCTCAGCGAGATCACCGCCGAGGAAGGCGCCACGGTCGAGCCGGGCGCGGTGCTGGGCAAGATCAGCGAAGGCGGCGCGGCCGCGGCGGCGCCCAAGGCCGAAGCGCCCAAGGCGGAAGCCAAGCCCGAGCCGAAGCCGGCCCCCGCGCCAGCGCCCGCTCCGGCCGCCAAGGCGGCGGCCGAACCCGTGCTGGCGCCGTCGGCCCAGCGCGTGGCGGCCGAGAACAACCTCGACCCGGCCGCGATCCCCGGCACCGGCAAGGACGGCCGGGTGACCAAGGGCGACGCGCTCGCCGCCCTGGAAGCCCGCGCCAAGGCTCCGGCCGCCGCGCCGGCCGCTCCCGCCGCCCCGCGCGCCATCCATGAGCGCGAGGAGCGGGTGAAGATGACCCGCCTGCGCCAGACGATCGCGCGCCGGCTGAAGGAAGCCCAGAACAGCGCCGCCATGCTGACCACCTTCAACGAGGTGGACATGACCGAGGTCATGGCGCTGCGGAACGCCTACAAGGACGTCTTCGAGAAGAAGCACGGCGTGAAGCTGGGTTTCATGTCCTTCTTCGTGAAGGCCGTGATCCACGGTCTGAAGCAGGTGCCGGACGTCAACGCCGAGATCGACGGTACGGACGTCATCTACAAGAACCACTACGACATCTCGGTCGCCGTCGGCACCGAGAAGGGCCTGGTGACGCCGGTGGTCCGCGACGCCGACGCCATGAGCCTGGCCGACATCGAGAAGGAGATCGGCGCCTTGGGCAGGAAGGCCCGCGACGGTCAGCTCTCGATGGAAGACCTGCAGGGCGGCACCTTCACCATCTCGAACGGCGGCATCTACGGCTCGCTCATGTCGACGCCGATCCTGAACCCGCCGCAGTCGGGCATCCTGGGGATGCACAAGATCCAGGAGCGGCCGATGGTCGTGAATGGGCAGATCGTGGCCCGGCCGATGATGTACCTGGCCCTGAGCTACGATCACCGGATCGTCGACGGCAAGGGCGCGGTGACCTTCCTCGTCCACGTGAAGGAAGCCATCGAGGACCCGCAACGGTTGCTGTTGGACGTCTGAAAAACCTGAGGTTTCTAAGCGATAGGTGCGGCGGACCGAGGCGGATCGCCGCACCTGCGCCATATCCACAGCTTTAGGCGAACGGCGTTTCCCACAATTCACCAATGCTTAGGCGTGGCCTGGGAAAGCTCCTTGAAAAGGGAGAGGTTTCCATGACCGCGCCGATCCAGAGCGAGGCCTTCGCGCCCAGCGTCGCCATGACGCTGGATGTGCTGTCGGCCGAGATCGAGCTCGCGGCCGCCCGCTGTATCCGCCTGGACAAGACCCTGGGCGAGTTCATGGATCGCCTCCCCACGGCTGAGCGCCAGACGCTGACCGAGAGCCTGCATGGCGTGGACCTGCTGGCCCAGCACCTCACCGGCCTCGCCAGCTTCGCGCGCACGGCCAGCTTCACCGCGCCCGAAGATGTAGGCTCGCCGGTCGACAGCGCGCTGGCCAGCCTCACTCTGGGCGCGCTCGCCGAACGCATGGCCGAGGGCCTGGGCAAGCCGGTGGCCGAGGGCGACGATGTCGATCCCGGCGAAGTGGACCTGTTCTGAGAGACGCGCCGCAGATGCTGTTCGACGCACCGCCTTCGTATCGGGTCCTGGTCGTGGATCACGACCGCACCACGCTCGAGATGGTCCAGATCCGCCTCGAAGTGGCCGGCTATGCCGTGACAGCCGTCCGCGACGCCGTGGCCGCCCTGGCGGTGCTGGAGGCCGGCGGCGCGGACGCGGTGGTCCTGGAGCGCCATCTGCCCGCCATGGCCAGCCTGCAGATCCTGGAGGCGCTCGCTTCCGCGCCCGGCGGCCCCGTCCCTGTCCTCCTCACCGGGCGCAAGCTCACGGACGAGGACATAGAGGCTGCGGCCGGCCACGGGGTCTGCGGCGGCCTGGCCAAGCCCTACAGCGGCGCGGCCCTTCTGGAGGCCGTCGACCGCATGCTCGCCGACGGGGCGCCGGCCCTCGCGGCCGAGCCGGAAGAGGCCTGGCTCGAGGTCTGAGCCGGAAGATCGGCCCGCGCCGGTTGACCTGTGACTTTCGAACACTAGGTTGCGCGCCCATCTAAGGCGCAGGCGAACCATGGCTGACACACCCAACTACGACGTCGTCATCATCGGCGGCGGCCCCGGCGGCTACAACGGAGCGATCCGCGCCGGCCAGCTCGGCCTCAAGGTCGCGTGCGTGGATAAGGGGATCGATGGCGGAAACACGCTGGGCGGCACTTGCCTCAACGTGGGCTGCATGCCGTCGAAGGCGCTGCTGCACGCTTCCGAGTTGTTCGCCGCGGCCAACACCGAGTTCGCCCAGCTGGGGATCGAGGTGACGCCGAAGCTCAACCTCGAACAGATGATGAAGCAGAAGGCCGAGTCCGTCGCCCAGCTCACCAAGGGCATCGAGTTCCTGTTCAAGAAGAACAAGGTCGACCGCTACCAGGGCACGGGCGCCATCGCGGGTCCCGGCAAGGTCAACGTCACGGGCGCCGACGGCGCGGTGACGACGCTGGCCGCCAAGGACATCGTCATCGCCACCGGCTCGCTGCCTTCGGGCCTGCCCGGCGTCGAGGTGGACCAGAAGCGCATCGTCGACTCCACCGGCGCCCTGTCGCTGCCGGAGGTGCCCGGCCACCTGGTGGTGATCGGCGCCGGCATCATCGGCCTGGAGCTGGGCTCGGTCTGGCGCCGCCTGGGCGCAAAGGTCACCGTCATCGAGTTCCTGGATCGCATCACCCCGGGCATGGACGCCGAGGTGGCCAAGACCTTCCAGCGCTCGCTGACCAAGCAGGGCATGGAGTTCAAGCTGGGCTCGAAGGTCACCGGCGCGAAGGCCTCGAAGACGGGCGTGACGCTCACCTTCGAACCCGTCGCCGGCGGCGCGGCCGAGACGCTGGAGGCGGACTATGTCCTGCTGGCGATCGGGCGGCGGCCCTTCACCGACGGGCTGGGCCTGGAGACGGTGGGGATCACGCCCGACAAGCGCGGGTTCATCGAGACCGATCACTGGAAGACCTCGGCGCCGGGCGTCTGGGCCATCGGCGACGTCACCCACGGTCCGATGCTGGCGCACAAGGCCGAGGAGGAGTCCGTCGCCTGCATCGAGGCGGTCGCGGGCAAGGCCGGCCACGTGAGCTACGGGCTCATTCCCAGCGTGGTCTATACGAGCCCCGAAGTGGCCTGGGTCGGCAAGACCGAAGAAGAGCTGAAGGCCGAGGGCCGCGCCTACAAGGTCGGGAAGTTCCCCTTCACCGCCAACAGCCGCGCCAAGATCAATCACGAGACCGAGGGCTTCGCGAAGGTTCTCGCCGACGCCAAGACCGACGAGATCCTGGGCGCCCACCTGATCGGGCCGTCGGTCTCCGAGATGATCGGCGAGTACGCCGTCGCGATGGAGTTCCGCGCCGCGTCCGAGGACGTCGCCCGCACCTGCCACCCGCACCCCACACGTTCCGAGGCGCTGCGGCAGGCGGCCATGGGGGTCGAAGGTTGGACGATGCAGGCCTGACGCCTGGCCTCACGGTCCGCCGCGCGCGGTTCGACGAGCTGGCCGCCTGCGCCAGCCTCTATGTGCGCGTCCTGACAGACACCTTCACCTGGTTGCCGCCCGAGCGGCACCGGGCCTCTGACTTCCTGGCCGCGGCCCGCGACGAGGAAGTCTTCGTCGCGGTCGAGGCCGGACGCATCCTGGGGTTGGCCGCGCTCTACCGGCCGCAGGCTTTCCTGCATTCGCTGTACGTGACCGAGCGGGGGCGGGGCGTGGGCAAGGCGCTGCTCGACCACGTGGCCGCCGCGGCGGGCGGGCGCCTCCAGCTCAAGTGCCAGGCCGCCAACCTGCGGGCTCAAGCCTTCTACGCTCGCGAGGGCTTCCGCTGCACCGAAGCCGGGGAAGATGGCGGGGTCGCCTGGCTGAGGTTCGAACGAGGCTGACACCTTCGCTGGGCAAGACCGATGTGCCGCAAGGCCGGCGAAAACCGGACACGCAACGCCACTGATCGGTCAAGCTGCGGTCAAGTGGCTGAAACTTAATTTGGAGACGCCGCCGAGCGGTGGCAGCCTGCCGGGGCTTGGGCAAAAAGGGAGGCCGCAATGTTGGCGATGCTCGCCGCCGCCGCGATGACCGCCACCGTGGCCGCCGCGCCGACCGCTGACCCGCGTCGGCCTGCCCTGACCTTCGCGCCGACCGCGGAGACCTGTAAGACGAACGGTCGGTTCGAAATCGCCGATCCCGCGCTCCTCTATCGCGACGACGGCAGGGCCCGTGCGTCCTTGCTCTCTCAGCTGCCCAAGGCCAATCACGAGAAGGCTGTGCTGCGGGTGATCGATGGCTGCACGGCGCCGATGGTCGTGGGCTACGAGGTGGGGCGCTAGTGGATCCAGTTTCGCTCATGATCGCGGCGACGCTCGCCGCCGCCCAACCGTCGATGAAGGATCTGCATGACGCACGCACGCCGATCCGCTGTCGGCCCGCGCCCTATTACATCTCCGAGCGCACGGGAAAACAGATCCCGCGCGTGCTTCTGGACACGCCCAAGGGCCGCTCCATCACGGTGATCGACAAGCGTGGACGCCCCTGCCACCTCACCCGCACGCCGAACGAAGGCCGCACCACCTTCCGCAATGCCGACTAGGCGTCTCAGGCCCGTGGGTGGGCCTGGTTGTAGACGCTGAGCAGGGCCGCGGCGTCCACCTCGGTGTAGCGCTGCGTGGTCGACAGCGAAGCGTGGCCCAGCAGTTCCTGGATCGAGCGCAGGTCGGCGCCGGCGCCCAGCAAGTGGGTTGCGAACGAGTGGCGGAGCGCATGCGGCGTGGCGCTGGCGGGCAGTCCCAGCCGGCCCCGCAGGTTCTGCACCGTCGCCTGCACATGCCGCGGCCCCAGCGGGCCGCCGCGCTTGGCCCGGAACAGCGGGCCGTCCGGGTCCAGGGCGAACGGGACCTCGGTGAGATAGGCGTCCACCGCCTCGCGCACGGCCGGCAGCACCGGCACCATCCGCGTCTTTCCGCCCTTGCCGGTGATCCTCAAAAGGTCCGGCAGGGGCGCGTCGGAGCGCTTCAGCGACAGCCCCTCCGAGATCCGCAGGCCGCAGCCGTAGAGTAGCGACAGCACCGCTTGGTCGCGCGCCGCCTCCCAGTCCTCCCGGTCGGGGTCCAGCGCGGGCTCGGCCAGCATCCCGGCCGCCTGGTCCTCGGTGACCGGTCGGGGCGCGCCGGGCTTCACGCGCGGCCCCCGAACCAGGCCGATCGCCGGGTTCGGCGCGTCCAGCCGGCGGTCGACGAAGCGGTGGAACGTGCGGATCGCGGACAGCGCCTGGCTGAGCGAGCGCGGCGACAGTGGGTGGTCGCCCGACCGCAGGTGCGCGAGCCACGCGCGGACCTCGCCGGCGGTGACCTCGGCCAGGCCCTTCACCGTCAGGCTCTCGCCGCGGTGCCGCTCCAGGAAGGCGATGTAGCGCGCGGCCGCGAAGCCGTAGGCTTCCAGCGTCCGCGGCGACGATCGGCGCTCATACTCCAGGTGTTCGAGCCACTGGAGCCTCGCGGCCTGAGCCGTCAAAGAAGCGGCCATCGCTCCGCCGTGCGCTCGACCACCCGGGCCAGGAAGGCCACCAGTTCGGCGCCCATGTCCGGAGTAAAGTCGTCGGGCTTGTGCGAGCCGAAGGCCAGAAGGCCCTGGCGCGAAGGCTCCCAGATCGCCAGTCGCACCATGGCCATCGAGCGGATCTCGCCCGCGTCGTGGCCGAACAGGCCGAGGGCGGTGGGCGCGAAGCCCATGCGTGACGCCCGGTGCGGGCCTTCCAGCAGCAGATCCACCTGGCCCTCGACCAATGGTCGCCAGCCGGCGGGCGGCAGCCCCTCGGTCTCAAGCGCGATCACGCCCGCGGCCAGGCCGAAACGCTCGCGCGCCAGGTCGTCCACGCGGCGGGCCAGGTCGGAGAGGTTGCGCGCCTCCAGGAGGTCGACGACCGCGCCGTGCGTCTGGGCCTGGGCGGCGAAGTTGGCGCGCGCCACCTCCTCCAGCATCTGCCGTTGCTCGGCCTCGCGCTGGTGGTCGGCGCGCACCCGGGCCATAGGGGCGAACTCGACGATGTTCCCGGCGGCGCGCGCCAGGCCCAGATCCGCCAGCAGGCCGGTGTCGGCGGTCAGGAAATCGGGGTTCTCGGTCAGGAAGCGCCGCACAGCCGCGGGATCGAGCCCGCCTTCCGCCGCGGCGTCCTGTGCCAGGGCCGCGGCGCGGCGCGCGGGCTTCAGCTTGGCCGGAGGGGCCGGCTGGGGCGTCTCGAAGCTGAATTCACCCTGCGACCCGTCCATGTACGCCCTAGCTCCTACAGGATGGACTGACCCGTCTTGGCCCAGTCCGCCATGAACTGTTGGAGCCCCTGTTCGGTTAACGGATGCTTGAAAAGCGCCTCGAAGACCGCCGGCGGGATGGTCGCGCAGTCGGCGCCCGAGAGCGCGGCCTCGGCCACGTGGGCCGGCGTGCGGATCGAGGCGGCGAGGATTTCGGTGTCGTAGTCGTAGTTGTCGTAGATGGCCCGGATTTCGGTGATCAGGTCCATGCCCGTGGCGCCGTGGTCGTCCAGACGGCCGATGAAGGGGCTGATGTAGGTGGCGCCCGACTTGGCGGCCAGCAGCGCCTGGGCCGGCGAGAAGCACAGGGTCACGTTGGTCAGGATGCCCTCGGCGGCGAACTCGCGGGTGGCGATCAGGCCGTCGCGGGTCAGCGGCACCTTCACCACGACGTTGGGCGCGACGCCGGCCAGCTTGCGGCCCTCGTCCAGCATACCGGCGGTGTCCATGGCGGCGACCTCGGCGCTCACCGGACCGTCGACCAGGCCGCAGATCTCGGCGATCACTTCCAGCATGTTGCGGCCGGACTTGGCGATCAGCGACGGATTGGTGGTGACGCCGTCGACGAGGCCCGTGGCGGCGAGGTCCTTCAGGACGGCGGTGTCGGTGGTGTCGAGGAAGAGCTGCATCGATCCTATCTCTTGTTCAGGCCGCTTGTAGCTGCGATGGCCTCAGCACAAAACCCATGAGCCGCATCGCCTCCGTCCTCCTGCCCATGCCCCTGCCCGAGGCGTTCGACTACGCCGAGCCGGAGGGCATGGGGCTGGAGGCTGGCGACCAGGTGGCGGTGCCGCTGGGGCCCCGCCTCATACGCGGCGTGGTCACCGAACTTCGTGACGGCCTGGGCGGGAACCGACCGCTGAAGCCGGTGGCCGAACGGCTGGACGATCCGCGGCTGCCGCCGGGCACGTTGGAGTTCGTGCAGTGGGCGGCACGCTACGCCGTCGACGCGCCGGGCCAGCCGTTGGCGATCGCGCTGCGGGGCGCCCGCGCGCCGAAGCCGCGGCCCGTCCGAGTGGTCGAGCCGACCGGCGCGCAGCCGGCGCGATCCTCACCCGCCAGGGTGAAGGTGTTGGAGGCGGCGACGGCGCCGATGCCGCCCGCCGAGCTGGCCCGGGCCGCCGGCGTGTCGTCGGGCGTCGTGAAGGGCCTGCTGGACGAGGGCGTGCTGGCGGTGCGGGAGGTGACGGCGGAGGCGCGGTTCGATCCGCCGGACCTTTCGCGCCACGGCTCGCAGCTCAGCGCCAGCCAGGCGGCGGCTGCCGAGGTGCTGAAGGAGGTGGCGACGGCCGGCTTCTCGGTCGCCCTGCTGGACGGGGTCACGGGCTCGGGGAAGACGGAGGTCTACCTCGATGCCGCCGCCGCCGCCCTGGCCGCCGATGCCGAGGCCCAGGTCCTGATCCTGCTGCCCGAGATCGCGCTCACCCAGGCGGTGATCGCCCGGGTCGCCGCCCGCTTCGGCGCCCAGCCGGGCGAGTGGCACTCCGACGTGGCGCCGCCGGGCCGCCGCAAGGTCTGGGAGGCCGTGGCGGCCGGACACTGCCGGATCGTGGTGGGCGCGCGCTCGGCGCTGTTCCTGCCGTTCCGCAAGCTGCGCCTGATCGTGGTGGACGAGGAGCACGACGGCTCGTTCAAGCAGGAGGACGGCTTCATCTATCATGCCCGCGACCTGGCGGTGGTGCGCGGGCGCATCGAAGGAGCGGCGGTGATCCTGGCCTCGGCCACGCCGTCGCTGGAGACCCTGCGCAACGCCGAGGCGGGCCGCTACCGCTGGCTCAGGCTCTCGGCGCGGCACGGGACGGCGCGGCTGCCCGACATCGAGCTGGTCGACCTGCGTGAGACCCCGCCCGAGGCGGGCCGCTGGCTGTCGCCGCCGCTGGTGAAGGCGATGGCGGAGACCTGGGAACGGGGCGAGCAGAGCCTGCTGTTCCTCAACCGCCGGGGCTATGCGCCGCTGGTGCTGTGCAAGGCGTGCGGGGAGCGGATGACCGCGCCGGACACCGACAGCTGGCTGGTCGAGCATCGCTACACGGGACGGCTGGTTTGCCACCTGACCGGCTTTTCGATGCCCAAGCCGGCGGCATGTCCGCATTGCGGCGCCAAGGACAGCCTGGTTTCCATCGGGCCGGGCGTGGAGCGCGTCGAGGAGGAGGCGCGCGCGCTGTTCCCCGACGCCCGCATCGCCGTTTTCTCGTCGGACACCGTCTTCGACGCCCGCGAGGCGCGCCGGCTGGTCGAGACCATGGCGGCGGGCGAGATCGACATCCTGGTGGCCACCCAGGCGGCGGCCAAGGGCCACAACTTCCCGAAGCTGACCCTGGTGGGCGTGGTCGACGCCGACCTTGGCCTGCGCGGCGGCGACCTGAGGGCCGCGGAGCGGACCTATCAGCTGCTCGCCCAGGCGACGGGCCGGGCGGGGCGCAAGGACCGGCCGGGCCGCGCGCTGCTGCAGACCTACGCGCCGGAGCACGCGGTGATGCAGGCGCTCAAGGCCCAGGATCGCGACGCCTTCGTGGCCGCCGAAATGGCCGAGCGTGAGCTGGCCGGCCTGCCGCCCTTCGGGCGCCTGGCGGCGGTGATCGCCTCGGGCCCCGACATGGCGCAACTAGAGGACTTCGTGCAGCGGATGGCGCGCGAGGCGCCCAACACGCCGGGGGTCGAGGTCTATGGCCCGGCCGACGCGCCGCTGAGCCTGATCCGCGGCCGCCGCCGCAAGCGCTTCCTGGTGAGGGCGGACCGCGCGGTGGACCTGTCGGCCTATATGGCGGCCTGGCGGGCGCGGGTGAGACCGCCGGGCCAGGTGCGCGTGTCGATCGACATCGACCCGTATAGCTTTCTGTAGAGCGCCTTTCCGTCCCTTGATGGGGAGGGAAAGATCGCGAAGCGATCAGGGTGAGGGAGAAGGGATCAAGCTCCCACGCCTCACCCCGGCCCACCCTGCCTCACCCTGGCCGCTGGCGCGGCCTGTCCCTCCCCATCAAGGGAGGGAAGGGGTCAATGCAGCGTCTTGTCCTCGACCGTTGCCGGCTTCTTCCGCCTCGCCAGCATGTTCAGGGCCTCGACGCCGGCCGAGAAGGCCATGGCGGCGTAGATGTAGCCCTTCGGCACGTGGACGCCGAAGCCGTCGGCGATCAGTACGGCGCCGATCATCAGCAGGAAGCCCAGGGCCAGCATCACCACGGTCGGGTTGTTGTTGATGAAGTTGGCCAACGGGTCGGCGGCCACCAGCATGATGGCGACGGTGATCACCACGGCGGCGATCATGATCGGCAGGTGGTCGGTCATGCCGACGGCCGTCAGGATCGAGTCGATCGAGAACACCAGGTCCAGCAGGATGATCTGGAAGATCGCCGCGCCCATGTTGGTGATCACCTTGCCGCCGGTGTCCATGACGCCGTGACCGTCGGCGGGCTCGACCTTCTCGTGGATCTCGGTGGTGGCCTTCCACACCAGGAACAGGCCGCCGGCGATGAGGATCAGGTCGCGCCAGGAGAAGGCGAGTTCGAACGCCGGCTCGCCGTGTTCGCCCATGGGGCCCTGCCACGGCAGCGAGAACACCGGCTGGGTGAGCCCGACGATGAAGGCCAGGGTCGAGAGCAGCGCCAGGCGCATGATGAGCGCCAGCGCGATGCCGATCCGCCGCGTCCGCGCCCGCTGATGTTCGGGAAGTTTGTTCGAGAGGATGGAGATGAAGATGAGGTTGTCGATGCCGAGCACGACCTCCATGACCACGAGCGTCACCAGCGCGGCCCAGGCGGCCGGATCGGTCACAAGGGCAGCGATATCCATCGAGCTCTCCGTTCCATCACGTACGTGTATTCTAGAAACATCATACGCGTATGGCTAGCCCCCTTCGATTGCTGGCGGTGGCGCCGCTTTTGTGGGCAGCGCTGCCATGGCTCGCGTTTTCGTGAAGGGCCAATTTCTCCTCTTAGGCGAGTCTGGCCAAACACCCGTCTGCCGTCGCCCAGCTCTTATTTCGGCTTGTTGCAGCGGCGTGAGCGCAAGCTTAGAAAAAATTACAGGGTGTTAAGAGTGGGGGGTAAATCGAGTTAACTGGAGCTCTAATACGAGAAACCGCACGATCGTTCGCCAATAGTTTTCTTGGACTGCGGCTCAGTACAGCGAATTGTGCGAGATTCACTTTCCCATCCATACGGTCGTTTGGCGGCATGCCTGGGACGAGTTGTGGATAAACCGTGCGCGACATCCCGCCGCGCCATGTAAACCCTCTTTTCACTCAACGCGGATACGGTTACCGCTTCACCTGGGAGTGTCGGGGAGTAACCGAAGCATGCTTAAACGGACGAAGGCCCTCATCGGGTCCCTCGCCGCTGCGGCGTTCGTCGCGTTCACGCCCGCTGGGGCCGTGGCCGACACCTACTGGCAGTGCGTGCCGTTCGCGCGCCTGATTTCTGGCATCCAGATTTTCGGCGATGCCTGGACCTGGTGGCGTCAGGCCGCCGGCAAGTACGAGACGGGCTTCCAGCCGCGCGCCGGCGCCGTCCTGTGCTTCAAGCCGACCCAGCGCATGCGCCTGGGCCACGTGGCCGTGGTGAGCCAGGTGCTGACCGACCGCGTCGTCCAGATCACCCATGCCAACTGGAGCCCGATCGAGGGCTCTCGCGGCAAGGTCGAGAAGGACGTGACCGTCATCGACGTGTCGCCCGCCGGCGACTGGAGCGAGGTGAAGGTCTGGTACGATCCCAACCGCGACCTGGGCGGTTCCACCTATTCCACCCATGGCTTCATCTATCCGGACGCTACGGCCCGGGTGATGGCGGACTCGGGCATGAGTCGCCTGCAGAACGGCGCCATCGCCGTGGCCCAGTCGGCCGCCTCGCAGATGGCGGGCGCGGTTCGTCCCGGCCAGGGCGCCCTCAGCGTGCTGAGCCAGGCCGCCGACTCCACCGACCGCATCGCCGCGCTGATCGCGGCCGCGACGCGTGGCGACCAGCCCCAGCCGCCGCCGCCGACGCGCTGATCCGACCCGGTTGACGCTGCCGCCGACGCACGCCCACAAGAGGCGCGCGGAGGCGCGGCCATGCTCAAGGTGCTCCGGCGCGGGCAACGCGCCACTCAGATGGAGGAAGTCGGCCCGGGCTGGCGTCCCAGCGCCGATATCATCTGGATCGACCTGCTGAGGCCCACCCGCGAGGAGGAGCTCGCGGTGGAGGCCGCCCTGGACCTCGAGCTGCCGACGGTCGAGGAGATGGCGGCCCTGGAGCCCTCCAGCCGCCTGTACCAGGAGCGCGGCGCGACCTTCATGACCGCCACCCTCCTGGCGCGGAGCCACGAGGACATGCCATTCGCCACGCCGGCCACCTTCGTCCTCGCCAAGGGCATGCTGGTGACCCTGCGCTACGAAGAGCTGAAGGCGTTCACGATCTTCTCCGAGCGCGCGCCCGGCGCGGATATCGGCACCGGGACGGCGGCCCTGCTGGGCCTGATGGACGCCATCGTGGAACGGCTGGCCCGAACGCTGGATGACATGGGCGACAAGGTGCAGATCGCCTCGAACGCCATCTTCAACCGGCCGAAGGCGGGGAATTTCCGCCCGCTTCTCACCGAGCTGGCCCAGGCCCAGTCGGTCACCTCGCTCACCCGCAACAGCCTGAACAGCCTTGGGCGCACGATCGGCTACGCCGGCCTGGCGGCCGAGGTGGCGGGCGATCCGGAATGCCGCGCGCACGTCGACGCCCTGCATCGTGACGCCCAGTCGCTGGGCGAGCACGCGGGCTACCAGTCGTCGCACGTCGCCTTCCTGCTGGATGCGGCGCTGGGGCTGATCAACATCGAGCAGAACGGCATCATCAAGTTCTTCTCGGTCGTGGCGGTGGTGTTCATGCCGCCGACGCTGATCGCCTCGATCTACGGCATGAACTTCGACATCCTGCCCGAGCTGCACTGGGTGGCCGGCTACCCAATGGCCCTCATCGCCATGGTCGTCGCCGCGGCGTTGCCGGTGCTGTGGTTCAAGAAACGCGGGTGGCTATGAAGCTTCACCACGAAAAGTTGCGTTCAAGGTTCGCTTAAGGCTGCCCGGCAACCCATCTTTAAAGCCGTTGGCGGCATGGTGAACGCGAAGGCCTTCATGTCGTCCCAAGCACAGCAGCATCATACGGCGCTCGACGCCCACGCCCTCCGAGAGGCGCTCGATGCGCACCAGCGGTACCTGGCGGGCCGGGCCGGCGGACGGCGCCTGAACCTCACCTATGCCGATCTGGCCAACTGCAGCCTGGAAGGCGTCGACCTGCGCGACGCCGACCTGACGGGCGCCAAGCTGTCGGGATCGACCCTGGCGCGGGCCAACCTCTCGCGGGCCATCCTGTTCGGCGCCGACCTTCGCGAAGCCGACATGCGGCACGTGAACCTGAAGCGCGCCGACCTGCGGGGCGCCTGCATGCGCGGCGCCAACCTGGCGGGCGCCGAACTGGCCGGCTGTGACCTGCGCGAGGGCCGGATCGCCCTGCAGGACAAGCTGGACGGCTTCCGGATCCTGCGCCACGAGCACCGGCCGGGCGAACTGAACTATGCCGTGCTTTCGGGCGCGAACCTGTCGGGCGCCCAGATGAGCGGCGCGGTCGCGATGACCAGCGACTTCACCGACGCCAACCTGTCGGGCGCAATCCTGACCGGCGCCAAGCTGATGCGGGCGGTGCTGGACGGCGCGGACCTGTCGGGCGCGGATCTCGGCGGCGCCGACCTGTCGGGCTGCTCGATGAAGCGCGCGGTCCTGACCAATGTGAACCTGAGCCAGGCCCGGCTGGACGACGCCGACCTCACCGACGTGCTGCGCGCGCCGCCGCCGATCTTCTACATCGACGACAAGTCGCTGACCGAGGTGATCGCCGAGCACGAGCAGTTCTGCGACTCGGGCGGCGGCAAGGGCCAGGTGCTGAAGATGCACGAGGTCGACTTCCGGCCGATGAAGACCCTGAAGCGGCGCAGGCTTTCAGGCCTGTCGGCGCCCAAGTCGATCTTCTTCGGCATGGACCTGGAGGGCGCCCAGCTGCAGGGCGCGGACCTCACCGCCTGCGACTTCCGCGGCGCCAACCTGCGGGAAGCCGACCTGCGCGGCGCCCGCTTCACCGGCGCCCAGCTGGCCCGCTGCGACATGCGTGGCGCGAAGATGGGTCCGCTGGCCATCGGCGACAACCGCTTCGTGCGCACCGACTTCAGCCGCGCTTCGCTGCGCGGCGCCGACCTGCGCGGCGCCCACGCCCCGCGGGCCCGCTTCCTGGAAGCCGAGATGGACGGCGCCCGCATCGCCGGCTGCGATCTCACCGGCGCCGAACTGGAAGTGTAGACTTTCCTAGTTGCTCCCCTCTTTGGGGGAGCTGTCGGCGCATGCCGACTGAGGGGGTCCTCAACCGCCGTGGATGACCCCCTCCACCGCTTCGCGGTCCCCCTCCCCCAGCGGGGGAGGAACTAGCCCTTACATTTCCTTCCGTAGGGGCGCGAGGTCGGGGAAGTCGGCGTCGCGCTTTTCGGACTTCGCCTTGAAAGCCTCGGCCATGTGCGGGCCCGAGAACATGCTGGTCTGCCAGACGGCGATATAGTCCAGGCCGTCCTTGATGGTGTGGTCGCGGGCGTAGTTGATCATCACCTTGGACCCGGTGACCGCCAGCGGCGCCTTGGACGCGATTTCGCGGGCGGTGGCGAGCGCGTGAGCCACCACCTCCTCGTGGGTCTCCAGCACCTCGTTGACCAGGCCGATGTCGCGGGCGCGGAGCGCCGGCAGGCGGCGCCCAGTATAGGCCAGCTCGCGCACCCAGCCCTCGGGGATCAGCTTGCAGAGGCGCGGGAAGGTGCCCACGTCGGCGGTCATGCCGATGTTGATCTCCTGGATCACGAAGAAGGCGTCGGCGCTGCAGTAGCGGATGTCGCAGGCGCTGGTCATGTCGACGGCGCCGCCGACGCAGCCGCCCTGGATGGCGGCGATCACCGGCATGCGCGCCTCGTCCAGGCAAGAGAACGCGTCCTGCAGCATCTTCACATGGTAGCGCATGGCCTCGGCGTTGATCGCCTTGTCCTGCGAGGCGGCCGCCGACGTCGACCCGCCGCCGCCGAAGACGGCCAGGTCCATGCCGGCGCAGAAGTGCTTGCCGGTGGACGAGATCACGATGCAGCGGGCCCGCGCGTTCTCGTCGATGTCGCGCACGATGCGCGGCAGCTCGTTCCAGAACTCGCGGACCATGCTGTTCATGGCCTCGGGCCGCTTCAGGCGGATGTGGGCGACGTGGTCCTCGATCGAGACGTCGAAACAGGTCCAGTCGGTGGTGGTGATGTCGATGGCGGCCGGCGCGTTCATGGCGTGCTCCCTTTGCCGCGGATCATCGCGCGGGGACGCGGGGGAAGGCCAGCGCTCGTTTACAGCGTAGACGGTTCCAGGTTCTCGACCCGGAAGTCGGCGACGTCCAGCATCCGCTCGACCACGATCGAGCGATGGCAGCCGCGGTGGTCGGCCTCGTAGCAGAGCAGGGCGGCTTTCCTCGCCTTGGCGATCTCGATGGCCTGGGCCAGCTGGAGCTGAGCCTTGGGCTCTTCCAGGTGAGCCTCGAAGATCTCGCGCATCTCGGCCGTGCGGCCCTTGCGCGCCGCCATCCGCCCCTCCTTGGGCGTGCCCAGCTCGCGCAGATGCACATACTCGATCCCAGCGTCCTGCAGGCTGGAGGAAAGCAGGCCTTTCGAGAATCCGGCGCGGCGCGACGCGGCCACGGCGCGGACGTCGATCAGAACCTCGACGCCCGCCGCCTTGAGCGTCTCAATCACGCGCGCCTGGGGCGCGGATTCGTAGCCGATGGTGGCCAGGGGATAGCTCGTCATCCTACTCGGGATCTTGATGGCCGCGCGTGTGGGCCTCGATCAACGCCTGGGCGGCGCCCTTGGCTGCGCCGGCCGGCCCGTCGCTTCCGAAGAGCTGGCTGGAGACATAGACCCCCTCGATCAGCAGGAGCAGCGCGTCGGCCAGCTTCTTGGGCTTCCTGGCGTCCATGGCCTTGGTCATCTGGCGCAGGCGATCGCGCAGGCCCTGCTTGTGCTCCACCGAGACCAGCCGGCCAGGATGGTCGGCGGCCGGATACTCCACCGCCGCGTTGGTCAGGGCGCAGCCGCGATAGCCGGGCTTCAACGCCCGCTCGGCCAGCTCGTCGAAGAAGGTCAGGATCTGCGCCCGGGGATCGTCGGGATGCTTCTGCGCCGCGGCCTCGAAATAGGCCCAGAAGCCCTCGCCCTGTCCCTCGAGGTAGGCGGCGATCAGGTGGTCCTTGGAAGGGAAGGCCCGGTACAGCGTGGGCTTCGTCGCCCCCGCCCGCGCGACGATCTCGTCCACCCCGATGGCGCGCGTGCCTTCACGGTAGAACAGTTCGCCCGCCGTGGTCAGGATGCGTTCAGCCGCCTTGGGCGTCTCGTTAGGTTTTCTCGCCATGAAAACGCTTGCCTCGTTACAGACCGGTACGTATTGAACATGGGCTCGCATTTGCCGTACCGGTCAGTCACATGAACATAACACAGGGGCGGCCGTTCGGCCAGAACTACGCCTGGGTCGTGGCCGCGGTCACCTTCCTGAGCCTGCTGGCCGCCGCCGGACTGCGCTCGGCGCCGGGTGTCCTGCTCACCCCGCTGCATCAGGCCTTCGGCTGGGAGCGAGGGCATCTCTCCGCGGCCGCCGCCGTCGGCATCTTTCTCTATGGGCTTGTCGGTCCCTTCGCCGCGGCCCTGATGCAGACGCTGGGCCTGAAGCGCACCCTGCTGACCGGCCTGGTCCTGATGAGCGCGTCGACCGCCCTCAGCCTCTTCATGACCCAGCCCTGGCACTATGTGGTCACCTGGGGAATCCTCTCCGGGTTCGGCAGCGGGGCGGTGGCGCTGTCGATGGGCGCGACGGTGGTCAACCGCTGGTTCGTGCATCGCCGGGGCCTGGTCATGGGGCTGCTGAGCGCCTCGACCGCCACCGGATCGCTGATCTTCCTGCCGGGCATGGCGGCCCTGGCCGAGAGTGGCGGCTGGCGGCCGGTGGTGATCGCCGTGGCGCTTGTGGCCGCCGCCCTGGTCCCGCTGGTGTTCTTCCTGATGCCCGAGCGTCCGGCCGACATCGGCCAGCCGGCCTATGGCGCGACCGAGATCGAGCCCGCGCCACCGAAGGCGCGGCCGCAGGACGCCGTGGCCCTGGCGATCGGGGTGCTGGTCCGCGCCTCGCGCACGCCCGCCTTCTGGCTGCTGTTCGCCACCTTCTTCGTCTGCGGCTTCACGACCAACGGCCTGGTCGGCACCCACCTGATCTCATTCTGCGGTGACAAGGGCCTCGCGCTCGTCCAGGCCGGCGCGCTGCTGGCGGCCATGGGCGCGTTCGACATCGTCGGCACCACGGCCTCGGGCTGGCTCACCGACCGGTACGATCCGCGCAAGCTCTTGTTTGTCTACTACGCCCTGCGCGGCCTCTCGCTGATGGCGCTGCCGTTCCTGCAGTTCGACCTGGTCAGCCTGTCGATCTTCGCGGTCTTCTACGGCCTGGACTGGCTGGCCACCGTGCCGCCCACCGTTCGCCTGGCCACCGAGAACTTCGGCGAGCGTGAAGGCCCCATCGTGTTCGGCTGGATCGCCTTCGGCCACCAGGTGGGCGCGGCGACGGCGGCGTTCGGGGCGGGCGTGTTGCGCGACGTGCAGGGCAGCTATGTGGCCGCCTTCGTGATCGCCGGGCTGCTGGGGATCGTGGCCGCCTGCGCCGCGATGGCGATCCGCCGCAAGGACGACGACGCCGAAGCGATCCCCGTTACGGCGTGAGCGGCTTTCCTCTCGCGGCGTCATCGCGATAGGAAGCGGAATGAACGCGATGGTCGGATATGAGCCGCGTGCGCGGCGGGTGGCGCTGCCGGCGCGGGGCGGCGAGATGGCGGTGCTGGACTTCGGCCCGCCCGAGCGGCCGGTGGACGTGGTGTTCTCCCACGCGAACGGCTTCAACGCCCGCACCTACCGCACGATCCTGGGACCGCTGGCCGCGAGCTTGCGGATCCTGGCGCTGGACCTGAGGGGCCACGGGGCCACGACGATCCCGGCCGTGGTCGAGGGCCGCGAGGGTTGGAACGAGTTTCGCGACGACCTGCTGGCCCTGGTCGAGGCCGAAGCCGATGGCCCCGTCGTGCTGGCCGGCCATTCGATGGGAGGTACGTCCAGCCTGCTGGCCGCGGCGCACAGGCCCGAGGCCGTGAAGGCGCTGGCGCTGTTCGATCCCGTGATCTTCACGCCCGAGCAGCGGCCTTCCAGCCTGGGCGACAACCCGCTGGCCGAGGGCGCGCTGCGCCGGCGGGCGACGTTCCCCAGCAAGGCGGCGGCCGTGGAGGCCTATACGGGCCGCGGCGCCTTCCGGTCGTGGCGGCCCGAGCAGCTGGCCGACTACGTCGAGGCGGGGTTCCGCGAGACGGCCACCGGCGAGGTCACCCTGACCTGCGCGCCGGAGTGGGAAGCGTCCAACTTCCGCACCCACCACTACGACCCCTGGGCGGCCTTCCGCGCCACGCGCTGTCCGATCCGGATCCTGCGCGCCGAGGTGGGCTCCACGGCCAGGCTGGACGACGGCCAGGCCGAGCTGGAGGCGACGGGTCGCGTGCGCATCGAGGTGATCCCCGGGACGAGCCACTTCCTGCCCATGGAGCGGCCCGAGCTGGTGCGCGAGACGCTGCTCGACGTGGCCGGCTAGAGGCCGAGGCCCGGCACGGCGTCGGCCTCGACGCGGGCGAACTCCTCGTCCGAAAGGGTGATCAGCTTGCGGGTCTCCAGGTCGAAGGAGACGGCGATGGCCTCGGCGCTGCCCCAGGGACGGCCGGTGGCGGGGTCCAGCAGCCAGTGCACCAGGCGGCGGAAGCGGCGGTCGCCGCCCGCCGAGCCCGAGCGCAGCGCCACGCGGTCGCCGGCGCGCGGCCAGGCGTGATGGATCAGTCGGTATTCCAGCGCCGCCCCGCCCACCTTGCGCTCGGGATCGAGCGACCCCGGCCGCCGGCCGGCGAAGAAGTGCGGGATGCCGTCCGACAGCCGGTGCATGAAGGTCTCGGTGCGCATGCGGCCGAAGGCGTCGCACTCGCCAGCGTCGATCACCCCCAGGCTTGTGCGGACCAGGCCCAGCTCGTCGGCGCGCGCCAGGCTGGCCTGGGTCTCCACCGGCTCAAGTCCGACCGAGCGCGGCGCGGCCGTCTCGGGCACCTCGACGCGAAGGGCCTCGGCGCGGGCCAGGATACGGTCCGACCAGGGAAAGGACCGGCCATCGCGGGCCGTGACGTGGGCGACGACGGTCTGGAAGCTGGCGGCCAGTTCGCCGGACTGGTGATGCATCAGCAGCATCAGGCGAGCCTGGTCCTCGCCCATGGCCACGACGCCGCCGGTCATGCGCAGGGGCGCGCCGGGCCGCGCCTCGCGGATGAAGCGGATGTGCTGCTCCCGGACCAGCAAGGTGGCCTCGGCGCTGGACGCGAAGGCGCCGGGCATCCCCAGTTCGGCGGCCAAGCCGGCCAGGGCCTGCATCGACTTGGCGACGTAGAAGCCGACGTTGAGGTGGCCCATCTGGTCGCATTCCCAGGAGGCCACGCCGCCCCGCCAGACTTCCACTTCCGCCACGCTCAAGGCTCCCCCGGTTCGGGGCGGAGATTAGCGGGTTCGCCTGCTTCGGCTAGCGCTTGCCTGCGGCCGGACCGCCGTCGCCGGCCCCCTGGGGCGGCCGCGGGTTCGCCGCGCCATCGAAGCTGCGGCGCTCTCCGGCGGGCGGTTCGACCCCGTCATCCTTGCCGGCCGACGGGTAGCGCTCGGCCCCCGCATTGGGCTCGGCGGCGTTCAGGGGCTGGGCGGCGTTGTCCTTGCGGCCCTCGGACTGAATTCGGTCATCGTTCGCGGTTCTCTCGGCGCCCATGGCGAAGCTCCACAATTTGGTGCTGTCTCCTGAAAGCGCGCCGGGCCAAGCTATCGTTCCGATGCCTTTTCATGGGCTCGCCATGGGCGCCGGCGCGGGCCACATTGGGGGCGGAGGAACCGATGGCCGATAAACCCGCCAAGGTGCTGGTCCGCCGCCATTCGGGCGTCACGCGGATCACCCACTGGCTGAACGTCCTGGTGATCAGCCTGCTGCTGATGAGCGGCCTGCAGATCTTCAACGCGCACCCGGCGCTGTACTGGGGCGCGAAGTCGACCTTCGCCCAGCCGTGGGTTTCGATGAAGAAGGAAGAGATCGGCGGGGAACCGCGGGGGATCACCACCATCGGCGGTTTGCAGTTCGACACCACCGGCGTCTTCGGCTGGTCCGGCGCCGCAGGCGCCCGGGAGCAGCGCGGTTTCCCGAGCTGGGCCACCGTTCCTAGCTACCGCTCGCTGGCCGACGGACGCCGCTGGCACTTCTTCTTCGCCTGGCTCTTCGTGATCAACGGGCTGGTCTACTGGCTGTGGAGCCTGGGGCGCGGACACATCCAGCGCGACCTGCTGCCCGATCGCGATCAGGTCAAGCCGCGCCACATCCTGCACGAGATCGCCACCCACGCGCGGTTTCAGTTTCCGAAGGGCGAGGACGCCCGCCGGTACAATGTGATCCAGAAGTTCACCTACCTGGCCGTGATCGCGTTGCTGCTGCCGCTCATGGTGCTGACGGGGCTTTCCATGTCCCCCGGCTTCAACGCCACCGTCCCCGGCCTGATCGACCTGTTCGGTGGGCGGCAGTCGGCGCGGACGATCCACTTCCTGTCGGCCAGCCTGATCGTGCTGTTCGTGATCGTGCACCTGCTGCTCGTGGTCGCGTCCGGCTTCTGGAACAACATCCGCTCGATGATCACCGGCCGGTACGCGATCGAAGTCGAAGGAGACCGTTCGTGAGCCTCGACCGCCGACGCTGGCTGGCCGCCGCGGGCGCGACCCTGGGCTCGCTGTGGCTTGCGGGGTGCGACCGGCTCGTCGCGAACCCCGGCTTCAACGGCGTGCTGAAGGTCGCCGAGAGGTGGACCAAGGGCGCCCAGCGGCTGGTCACCGACCGCAACGCGCTGGCCCGCGAGTTCGCGCCGGCGGACATCTCGAGCGACTTCAAGGCCAATGGCACCATGCGGCCGCAGGATCCGGAGTACGTCCGCCTGCTGGCCGAGAACTTCGCGAGCTATCGGCTGGAGATCGGCGGGCTGGTGGAACAGCCGCTGGCGCTCAGCCTGGCCGAGATCCGCGCCGCGCCGGCCCGCACCCAGATCACCCGGCACGACTGCGTCGAGGGCTGGTCGTCGATCGGCAAGTGGAAGGGTGCGCGCCTGTCCGCCCTGCTGGACCGGGCGAAGCTGAAGCCCGAGGCCCGCTACATCGTGTTCCACTGCGCCGACACGCTCGACCCCACGGCGACGGACGGGGCGGGCAGGTACTACGAGAGCATCGACCTGGTCGACGCCTACCATCCACAGACGATCCTGGCCTACCAGATGAACGACGCGACGCTGCCGATCCGTCACGGCTATCCGCTGCGCCTGCGGGTCGAGCGCCAGCTGGGCTACAAGCACGCGAAGTACGTGATGCGAGTGGAGGCGGTGGCGTCGCTAGACGGCATCGGGCGCGGCTCGGGCGGCTTCTGGCCCGATCGCGGCTACGAGTGGTACGCCGGGATCTGAGGTCTCAGTACGGGTTCTGCGCCACGACCTCGGCCTCGGCGGCGCATCTGGCGGCGTCCGGCGCCGGCGCTGACTTCCGCACGGCGGCGACCTCCTTGCGCACCTCGTCCAGGTCCTTGCGGAACCCTTCCTTTCCGTGCAGCGCGGCCACCAGCATCGAGCCGTTCGCCCAGCCCATGTAGACCGAGTTGAGGTTGTGCACGCCGCAGACGAGGCGGCTTTCCCCGAAGGCGCGCGCGCGGGACATGATCGGGGTGGCCCGGTCCGGCGCGATCTCGGACAGCAGCAGGCCGACCGTCCAGCCCCAGGTGTTGTGCCCCGAGGGGTAGTCCGGGCTCCTGGCGAGCGCCTCGGACTTGGCGATGCAGATGTTCCCTTCGTCTATCAGGTAGGGCCGCTGGCGCTTGTAGATGTCCTTCGGCCGGTTGGTGACCGCGCTGGCGTCGCGCCCGACCCTGGCGAACAGGGCGTAGGTCCTGGGCGCATTCTGCGGCGTCAGCTCAGCGCCCAGGGCGCAGGCCATGCCCTTCAGGATTCCGAACGAGTTGTCGTCGGCCTCGGCCATATCCCAGCGTGGCGTGCCTTCCAGCTTGCGGGTCTGCAGGTAGATCGTGCGGTCGGCCTCGTAGCGCGTGGTTCCCGGCACGGGCGCGGGCGGCAGGATCTTGTAGGTGTCGAGGTCGTCGGGGCCGAGGTAGGGCTGGGGCGGCGCGGGAGCTAAGGCCTGCCTGGCCGCCGGGGCGGCTCCCATGAGGCCAACGGCGGCCATGGCCACGACGACAAGCTTCATCCGCATGAGACGCTCTCCCAAACAACCTCCCGAGGTGTCGCAAAGCGGCGGGGGCGTGGCAACGGCCGAGCGGGGCGGCAAAGAAAAAGGGGCCGCCGGGCTGTGCCGGCGACCCCTTCGTCTGGCGTTCGGGAAAGGCGCTACGCCTTCTGGAACAGGTCGGCCCAGCGGCGCTTCTTGCGGTTCTTGTGCGCGCCGCGGTGCCAGGCGTCGGAGGCGATCAGCGGCACCACGGTGGTGGCTTCGGCGAACACCATCTGCTCCCAGGTCACGTCCACCTTGCCCCACGAGCAGGCTTCCTTGAGCGTCGAGGACGAGCAGGCGCCGTCGCGCACGTCGGCCACGGTGATCTGGACGGCGTATTTGTGCATGTCGACCTCGTGGCCGAGGATCTCGGCGCAGACGACGGTGTCCTGCGCGAAGTTCTTCGGCACGCCGCCGCCGACCATGAAGAGGCCGGTCGCGCCGGCCTTCAGCTTGATCTCGGTCAGCTCACGGAAGTCGGCCACGGCGTCGATGGTCAGGTAGGGCTTGCCCGCCTTCATCCGCTCGACCTGGTGCTTCACGAGGCCGAAGCCGGCCGATGAGTCCACGAACGCGGGGCAGAAGATCGGCACGCCTTCGCGATAGGCGACCTCGACCAGGCTGTCGGGCTTCTTGGCGTTGCCGGCGGCCAGCCACTTGCCCATCTCGTGGATGAACTCGCGGCTCGAATAAGGGCGGGGCTCCAGCAGTTCGCACAGCGCGTAGATCGTGCCGTCGCAGTTCTGGAGCTCTTCCTCGTCGATGTAGGTGTCGTAGATGCGGTCGATGTACATCTCGCGCAGCTCGCGGTCGTCGACGGTGGAGTCGGCCTGGTAGTGCTTGAAGCCGAGGGCTTCGAAGAAATCCATGTCCACGATCGAGGCGCCGGTGGCGACGATCGCGTCGATCATGCCGTACTTCACCATGTCGCGGTAGATGTGCATGCAGCCGCCGGCCGAGGTGGACCCGGCCAGGGTCAGCCAGGTCGAGCACTCGGCGTCCTCCAGCGACATCGCCCAGATGTCGGCGGCGCGCGCGGTGTCGCGGCTGGTGAAGCTCATCTTGCGCATGGCGTCGATGACGGGACGGGCGTCGTACTGGTCGATCGCCACGTGTTCGACGGTGTTGGCCAGCAGCTCGGCCTTGCGGTTCGTGTTCGCCGGAGCGTTCATCTTCTGAAGTTCCCTTCTGAGGGTGATCGCCCGTCGACAATAGAAAAGCGCGACCGGGACGGAGCGACCGGCCGCGCCTATAACATTCCAAACGCGTCAGTTGTCACCGCTTGCGGCGGCTTTTCCCGGCGCGGCCCTTCGGACGCGAGAAACGGACGACCTTGCGCTCTTCCTCCCGCTCCTCGCGGGGCAGGCGGATCGAGCGGCCGGCCAGACCGAACATCGAGGCCATCGGCGCATCGCCCACAATGGCGGTCTCGGCGTCGCCGAAGCCGTTGAAGCGGGTGTTCATGGCGACGCCGTAGGCGCCGAGCATGCCGATCTCGATGTAGTCGCCCTCCTGGATGTCTTCCGGCAGCCAGAAGGGGCCCGGCATGTGGTCCAGGCTGTCGCAGGTGGGGCCGTAGAAACGAAAGGGCTTCAGCGGGCCGTCCACTTCGTGCGCCGCCTCGCCCTCGCCGCGATACAGCTTCACCGGGAAGGGCCACTTCACGTGCGCCGCATCGAACAGCGAGCCGTAGCTGCCGTCGTTGAGGTACAGCGCGTCGCCCTTCTTGAGCTCGACCTTGGTGAGGATCGACGAGGCCTCGGCCACCAGCGCCCGGCCGGGTTCGGCCCAGAGCTCGGTGTCCTCGTGCACGCTCATCTCGGCGAAGCCACGATGGATGCTGTCGGCGTATTCCGCCATGTCGGGTGGCGCCATGCCGGGGTAGATCGACGGGAAGCCGCCGCCCACGTCCACGATGTCGACCAGAACGCCGGCGCGCACGATGGCGCGGTTCGCCTGGGCCATGGCCGCCTGGTAGGCGGTGGGCCGCATGCACTGGCTGCCGACGTGGAACGACACGCCCATCTTGCCCTGGGTCGCGCGGCGCGCGGCCAGCAGGAGCGACGGCGCATCGTGCGCGTCAACGCCGAACTTGCCCGAGAGCGAGTACGACGCGCCTTCGGCCTGCACGGCCAGGCGGACGATCAGGGTGAGGTCGTTGGCCCCGTCCGTCGCCTCGAGGATCTTGCGCAGTTCCTCATGGGTGTCGAACGAGAACGTCTTCACGCCATAGCGATGATACGCCTCGGAGATGGCCTTGCGGCTCTTCACCGGGTGCATGAACGCCATGCGCGCGCCCGGGGCGAACTGGGCGACCAGTTCGATCTCGGGGACCGACGCGACGTCGAAGCTGTTCACGCCAGCCTTCACCAGGGCCTCGATGACCCACGGCGAAGGGTTCGCCTTCACAGCGTAGAAAACGTCGCCTTGAAACTTGTCCTGGAACCAGCGCGCCGCTACGGCCACAGCATCCGGCCGCGCAAAGGCGACAGGACGCTCCGGAGACCGCTCACGGACCAGGTCCAGGGGCGTATGGTACGTCTGCACCTCACGCAACCCCCAACGGATTGTTGAACCCAGACCGGCGTTAGCAGCGCTTTTTAGGACTTCGGGTCCGCCGGAAGGCGCGCAAATAGGGTCTTTGAACGGGCGTGTAAAGCCTTTGTGTGTGCGGCGCCTTCGCGCGGCGGCCGTACGGGTCGGTCCGTGGGACGCCAGCGTCGAACTTCGCGGCTTTTTCGCCTGGGCCGCCAAGTGTGCGAGGCGCGCGCTAGACCGGGGGCGCCGCGGCGTGCCATGAAGCCGGGCTACTACGGGAAAGCTCCGAAAACCCTCATGCCTGACGCCGCCGTTCTGTCGATACGGAACGTCTCCAAGACCTTCGGCCAGCGCCGCGCCCTCGACGGGGTGTCGCTGGAGGCCAGGAAGGGCGAGATGATCGCCCTCATCGGTCCCTCCGGGTCGGGGAAATCCACCCTCTTGCGCTCGATCAGCGCCCTGCAGACCATTGACGCCGGTCCCGGCGAGATCGTGGCCTTCGACGGTCCGGTCCAGAAGGACGGCCGGATCGACTCCAACGTGCGCAAGACCCGCACGCGGATCGGGATGATCTTCCAGCAGTTCAATCTGGTCGGCCGCCTGAGCCTGTTCACCAACGTGGCGCTGGGGTCGCTGGGGCGGATCAACTTCTGGCAGGCCGCCCTCGGGCTGTGGCCTGCGGAGACCAAGCAGGCGGCCATGGCGGCGCTGCACCGGTTCGGCGTGTCCGACTATGCCACCCAGCGCGCCAACACGCTGTCGGGCGGCCAGCAGCAGCGGGGCGCCATCGCCCGCGCCCTGGTCCAGAAGGCCAAGATCATCCTGGCCGACGAGCCCGTGGCCTCGCTCGATCCCGTCTCGGCCCGCCGGGTGATGGAGATCCTGCGCGAGCTGAATAAGAACGACGGCCTGACGGTCCTCGTCACCCTGCACCAGGTGGACTACGCGCTGCGCTACTGCGACCGCGTGGTGGCGCTTAAGGCCGGCCAGGTCGTCTACGACGGCCCTTCCGACGGCCTGAAGCGCGAGCAACTCATCGACATCTACGGCCCCGAATTCGAGGACGTCTTCTGGGAAGGAGCGCCCACATGATCCGTCGCACCCTCATCCTCACCCTGAGCGCCGCCGCGCTGGCGCTGGCGTCCTGCGGCAAGCCCGCCGAGAAGACGGCCGACGGCGGCACGCCGGGCGAGCTGACCTTCTCGATCCTCTCGGCCGAGAACCAGACCTCGATGGAGCCCCTGTGGGCGCCCCTCCTGGCCGACATGTCCGAGCAGATCGGCGTGAAGGTGAAGCCGTACTTCGCCACCAACTACACCAGCCTGGTCGAGGCCATGCGCTTCAAGCAGGTGCAGATGGGCTGGTTCTCGGCGTCTCCCGCGCTGGAAGCCGTGAACCGCGCCGACGCCGAGGTGCTGGGCCGCGTGGTCGATGCCGGCGGCGACGCGACCTACAAGTCGGTGATCATCGTCAAGAAGGGCAGCGGGATCACGCTCGACAAGGTGCTGAAGTGCGACAAGACCCTGTCGTTCGGCCTGGGCGACACCCAGTCGACGTCCGGCACGCTGGCGCCGATGACCTATCTGTTCACGCCCAAGAACATCGAGCCGAACAAGTGCTTCAAGTCGGTGCGCTCGGCCAGCCACCAGGCGAACGCCTTCTCGGTGGCCAATGGCGTGGTCGACGTGGCGACCAACAACTCGGTCGGCATGCTGTTCTTCGCGCGCCAGAGCCCCGAACTGGCCGCCAAGGTCGAGGTGATCTGGCAATCGCCGCCGCTTCCCGAAAGCTCGATCGTGGTGCGCAAGGACCTCGACCCGGCGCTCAAGGAGAAGATCCGCCAGTTCTTCCTCACCTATGGGACCGGGACCGACGCGAAGGCCGAGAAGCAGCGTGAAGTGCTGAAGGGCCTCGCCTACGGAGGCTTCCGCCCGGCCGACAACTCCTACCTCGACCCGGTGCGCGAGATGGAGGCCAGCGAGGCGCTGGCCGCCGCCAAGCGTTCGGGCGACGCCGCCAAGGTCGCCAAGGCCCAGGCCGAGTTCGACAGGATCTCCGCCGAGGCCGCCAAGAGCCGTCAGCTCGAGCCGGTCCCCGCGCAATGACGACCCAGACCGCGATTCCGCCGCCGCCCCGGCGGACGCTGGCGCAGCGTGCGCCGGACCTCGCCCTGTGGGGCGGGCTGATCATCCTGCTGGCGATCGCGTTCGGCCCGGCCGAGCTCAACAAGCTGCCGCTGCTGTTCCAGAACTCCGGCAACATGCAGGAGCTGGGCCGGGGCTTCCTGTCGCCCGACTTCACCGACTGGAAGCTCTACGTCTCGAAGATGTGGCTGACGGTGCAAATGGCGCTGTGGGGTACGGCGCTGGCCATCCTGGCGGCCGCGCCACTGGGCCTGCTGGCGTCGCGCAACATCACCCCGGCCTACATCCAGCTGCCGGTCCGCCGCTTCCTCGACGTCGTCCGCTCGGTGCCGGACCTGGTGATCGGGATGATCTTCCTGGTGGCCGTGGGGCCCGGCCCCCTGGCGGGCGTCATGGCGCTGTCGATCGGCACCTCGGGCGTGCTGGCCAAGCTGTTCTCGGAGGCCGTCGAGTCCATCGACAAGGGGCCGGTCGAGGGCGTGCGCGCCACGGGCGGCCACAAGCTGCACGAGGTGGTCTGGGGGGTGATCCCGCAGGTGGCCCCGCTCTGGACCAGCTATGCCCTGTATCGCTTCGAATCCAACAGCCGCAGCGCCACGGTGCTGGGCCTGATCGGCGCCGGCGGCATCGGCCAGGTGCTGTTCGACAGCCTGAACGCCTTCGCCTATTCGAACACCGCGGCCATCGTGGTCGTGATCATCGTGGCGGTCAGCCTGATCGACATGCTGAGCCAGGCGATCCGCAGCCGCCTGCTGTAAGGTCATCCCTCCCCATGAAGGGGAGGGAAAGGCTCAGGCCTTGAACTTCGCCAGCAGGGTCCGGAGCTCGGGCTCGTCGACCAGGCTGGCGGCTTCGGCGGGCGACGACCAGAGGCGGTCGCGCTCGGCCATCTCGGGCCAGATGTCGCGCGCCTCGCGCACTTCCAACGGGAAGACCATCACCCGCACGTGCTGCAGGCGGCCCGAGCGCAGGCGCTTGTCGTAGTGGTAGACGCCCAGGGTCTTGTGGCCCGGCTTGCCCAGCACGCCCGCCTCCTCATAGGCCTCCTGGGCGGCCGCCTCCTCGGGCAGCTTGTCCTTCATGGGCCAGCCCTTGGGGATCACCCAGCGCTTGCTCTCGCGGGAGGTGATGAGAAGCATCTCGACGGCGCCGTCGTCGCGCTTGCGCCAAGGCAGGGCGGCATATTGGGTGCGCGGTTCCCGATCGGGCTCCGGACGCAGCCTGTCGCTCTTCTTGCCCATCGACGTCGTGCGGCTCCCCATAGATCGGCCATCGGCGGGCCGTTAGAGCCGGCGGGTTTACGCGGGGTTGTGGCCCGCGCCAACACCGATTGTCATAAAAGTGTCACGCAACCGTCGCGTCAGGCGACTTCCGGGCGCCGGCGCCGCACACGGGCCAGCCGGCGGAGTCGCCGCCAGAAGCGCGTCTTCTCGGGCTCGGGATAGGGCTGGAGGTTCTTGACGAAGTCCTCGGCGCAGGCGCGCCACGAGAACTTCTCGGCGAAGGCGCGCACCCTCTTCCGGTCCAGGTCGAGACACTGCAGGCAGGCCTCGCGCAGCCCTTCGGTGGCCGTCAGCGCCAGGACGCCGGCCCCGGAGCCGGGGATCAGGTCGATAGGGCCCGGCGCCGGATAGGCCGCCACCGGCGTGCCGGCGGCCATGGCCTCCAGGATCACCAGGCCGAAGGTGTCGGTGAGCGAGGGGAACACGAAGACGTCGGCGCAGGCGTAGTGATCGGCCAGCTCCTTGCCCGAGCGCGAGCCCTTGAAGACGACGCCGGGATACTTCTCCTTGAGCTCGTCGAGCTGTGGGCCAGGCCCCACGACCACCTTCGTGCCGGGCAGGTCGAGCGCCAGGAACGCCTCGATGTTCTTCTCCACGGCCACGCGGCCCACGTAGAGGAACACCGGCTTCGGCAGGTCGGCGAAGATGTCGGGCTCGTCCTCGCGGCGCGGGCGGAAGGTGTCGGTGTCGACCCCCCGCGACCAGGCCGAGATGTTGCGGAAGCCGTGGTTCGACAGCTCCTCGCGCATGGTCGGCGTCGCCACCATCAGCCGGCCCGATGGCTTGTGGAACCACTTCATGTAGGCGTAGCCGGCCGCCAGGGGCAAAGGCAGGCGCGCCGACACGTATTCCGGGAATCGCGTGTGATAGCTGGTGGTGAAGGGCAGCTTCCACTCGACGCAGATGCGCCGCGCCGCCAGGCCGATGGGCCCTTCGGTGGCGATGTGGATGGCCTCGGGCTCGAACGCCTTGAACAGCTCCTGCACCGGCTCGTAGACGCCGATGGCGACCTTGATCTCGGCGTAGGTGGGCAGGGGGAAGGTCTTGAACTGGCCGGGGTGGATCACCTCCACCACGTGGCCGATGGCCTGCAACTCCTGCACGACGCGGGTCAGGGTGCGGACCACCCCGTTCACTTGCGGCTCCCAGGCGTCGGTGGCGATGAGGATCCGCATGGGTCGCTGCGCGTCGCGCGGCGCGGTGATGGCTTCGCGGATGCGCCGGTCGGTGCGCAGGGGCTTGGGCCGGTCGGGCTGCTGGCGGAACGCCTCGCTCTGCAGCCAGGCCCAGAAGGCGCCCAGCAGCGCCTCCTTGGTGGGGAAGTGGCGATAGACGGTGCGCTCCCCGACGCCGGCGTCGCGGGCGATCTCGGCGAAGCTGAGGTCTTCCAGCGACCTGTTTTCGAGCTGGTCGCCCACGGCGCGCAGGATCTGCTCGCGGGTCTCCTCACGCTGGCGGTCCCGAAGGTTCGGCAGAGGGGTTTTCATGGCAGCCGCACTGTCATGAGTTCGAGGGGGAAGTCAACGGATGCCGCCGTTATCCGACAAAGCGGCAAACCGGGCGGAGCGGCGCCCAATCGGCGAACATTGCGCGTCCAATACCCGCAGAGTGGTCGTATGATCTGGCACGGCCGTCACCCATATGGCTAGGGCATTTGAAGGAAACAGGCCTGTCAGGTCGTCGCCAATTGGGTCCGATGGACGCCTCGATATATCCGGCCAAGGCGACGCCCAAGTCGCAGAGGACGCGCGCGCGGATCCTCGACGCCGCCATGCGCCTCTTCGCGGAGATCGGCTATCACGCGGCCACCAATGCGGTGATCGCCGACGCGGCGCTGCTGACCCGCGGCGCCATGCTCTACCACTTCGCCACCCGCGAGGAGCTGGTCGAGGCCGCCGTGGCGCACATCGAACTGAACCGCGCGCGGCTGTTCGAACAGGCCGCCTCGACGCCGCCGGCGGCGGGCGTCGACGCGTCGGAACATGCCATCGACGTCTACTGGGCCCTGCTGCACGAGATCCCGTTCCAGGCCTTCGCCGAGCTCGAGGCCGCGGCGCGCACCGATCCCATGCTGGACGAGCGCCTGGCCGCCGCGCGCAGCGCCTTCGATCACGCCCAGCTGGGCGGCGACCGCATCGGCGCCCTGATGCAGGCCGGCGTCGATCCCCGCTTCCAGACCAGCCGCGACCTGGGCCGCTTCCTGCTGGAGGGCATGGCCAAGGGGTCGATGACCTATGACGAGGCGGCCCGGCGCGAACGGCTGCTGGCGGTGGTGAAGCGCGCCGTGCGGATGCTGAACCGCAAGGGCGACCTGCAGGACCTCTGGCCGGACTAGCGGTCGCCCAGCACGTCCTTCGGGTCGGCGACGTTCTCCAGCGGTTGGCCGGAGAGGTAGCGGGCGAGGTTGTCGACGAACAGGGCGTCGTTGCGGGGGGCGTTGCCCGAGCTCATGCCGGCGGCGTGCGGGGTTAGAGTGACCTGCGGATGGTCCCAGAACGGGCTGTCGGCGGGCTGAGGCTCGGCCTCGAAGACATCGAGCACCGCATGCGCCGGCGCGCCCTTGGCCAAGGCGGCCAGCAGGGCGGGCTCGTCCACCAGCGCGCCGCGGCCCACGTTGACCAGCACCGAACCGGGCTTCATGCCGCCGAAGGCCTCGGCGTTCATGATGTGGCGGGTCTCGGGCGTCGCCGGCGCGCACAGGGCGACCACGTCGGCCTCGGCGATGGCGTCCAGGAACCGGTCGGGCGTGACCATGGCGTCGGCCGCGGGATCGGACCCGCCGCTACGCCGGACGCCGGTGACATGGGCGCCGAACGCCTTGGCCCGCGCGGCCACGCCCTGGCCGATGGCGCCGAAGCCCAGGACCACCCAGCGCGAGCCCTCGATCTCGCGGTAGGGCAGGCGCTTCCAGTCGTGCGCGGCCTGGGCCGCCCGGCGGGCGGGACCGCCCTGGTACACGTCCAGGACGCCCCACAGGACGTAGTCCGCGATGCCGACGGCCTGACCGTGGCTGGTGGTGAGCTGGGCGCCCTTCTGCACGAACTGGCCGAAGATGGCGTTGTCGAAGCCGGCGGCGCCGCTCTGCACCCACTTGAGGGCGGGCGACTTCAGCGCCGCGACCGCGAACGGGCGCATGGCCCCGCCGAAGAAGACGTCGGAATTGACCCAGGCCGCTTCGGCGTCGGCGGCCTCGGCGTCCACCGGCCTGCCCGCCAGCGTGATCTCCCCGGTGTCGGAAACGAGAAGCGGCTCGACGGCAGGGCCGTGAGCCGCGATGGCCGCGTGGATGCGGCGATAGGACTTCTCGTGGATCAGCAGGCGCATCGGTCTCTCCCCAGAGGCCTTCCCGGCCGTGACGCACGTCACGACCGGACAAGAAGGCCTCTAAACCATAGATGTCGGGCCCGTTGATCCCAGTTGGCGGGCGCCAACTGGGACGGGCCCTGGCCGTATCGTCTTAGCCGGGGAGAGACCGTCTGCGCTACTCGCTAGCGACCGCCGGACTTGGCGGGCGTGGCGGCCGGCGCCGCGGGGGCGGCCGGGGCCTGTTGGGCCTGTTCACGGCGACGACCGCCGCCCATCACCTTCAGCGCGGCCATCAGCTCGCTGTTCTCGATGGCGCCCGACTTGTTCTGGTCCATCTGGGCGAAGTACGGCGACAGCTTGTCGCCCAGCTCACCCTTGAATTCGGCCTTCTCGATCTTGCCGTCGAGATTGTCGTCGAACATGCCGAGCAGGCGGGTTTCATCCATCAGCCGGTCGTTCTCGGTCAGCTTGCTTGAGGTCTCTTCGGTCCAACGGTAGCGGATCGCCGTGTAGAACATCTCCTCGAAGGACTGGTCGCCCCAGACGATGGTCTTGGTGGCGTCCGGGTTCGCCGGGTTCTGCTTGGAGTTGTCGTACCAGTAGTGGGCGATCAGCCTGGAGCCCGCCGGCACGTTCAGCGGCTGGGCGAAGGTGTACTCGCGCTGCCAGTTGAAGTCGTAGCGCGGCATGGCGAGGATGAGCTTCTCCTTGCCGTCCGGCGTCCGCAGCCACAGGTCAGAGGCGTAGCCGCGGTAGTGGGCGTGCGGGAAGGCCGAATAGAGCAGCATGTCCTTCGGCACGTCGAGGTAGGCGGTCTCCTTGTGGCGCGCCTCGCCGGCCGGGATTTTGATCGTGTTGTCCACGATGACCGAGTTGCGCATCACCAGGTCCGGCTTCTCGCCGTCCTTGTAGAAGTAGAGGCCGATCTTGGAGGCGTCGGTCACCTCCTTGCCGAACGGGGTGTAGTGGGCCTGGAAGCCGATGGCGCCGCCCGGGGGCAGGTAGGTGCCCACGTTCTTCGGCCACAGCGTGCTCTCGGCGCCGACGGCGTAGCCGCCCATCGAGGCGCCCCAGCGGCTCTCGTTGCCCTTGCCGTCGGCGGGCACCTCCTTGAGGTAGCCCGACAGGAAGTGGTGCACCGCCTGGCGCTGGTTGACGACGTAGGTCGAGGCCTTGACCCACTTGCCCTCGGTCAGCGGGTTCACGACGATCGGCCGCTGGTAGTCGACCACGCCCGAGGCCGGGATCTTGTAGGTCGGCAGCGCCAGGATCAGGTCTGGTTTGCCCAGCGGCCATTCCTGGACGACGCGCTTCTTGGCGGCGACGGCCAGGGGGTCGCTGGTCCCGTCGCGCGGGGCGCCCTGTTCCACCCAGTGGACCACGGTCTTGATCTCGGCCGGCGTCAGGCTCTTGTCGTCGGCGAACTTGCTCACGTGCGGGTCGACGTTCCAAGGCGGCATGCGATCGGTGCGCAGCACCTCGCGGATCATCGGCGAGAAGCCCTTGACCATCTCGTAGCTCGACATGGCGAAGGGACCGATGCCGCCTTCGGTGTGGCAGCCCGCGCACTTGGCTTCGAGGATCGGGGCGACCTGCTTGGTGTAGGAGATCGCCGCGACCTTGCGGTTCGGGAAGTCGACCAGGCAGCCGGGGCTCTGGATGTTGGTGGCCATCACCTGCTTGCCGGCCAGGCCCGCCTCGATGGCGTCGGCGGCATAGGTGTGGGTGGCCTCGGCCTTCTGCGAGCCATAGGTCTGCCGGTCGTCCAGCGGGCCGCGATAGATGACCTTCCAGGTCTTGGGGTCGACCACGAAGAACTCGCCCGTGCGGGTCACGCCCAGCTGCTCGCCGACGAGCTGGTTGGAGTCCATCAGGATCGGGATGTCGAACCCGTATTCCTTCTTTTCCTCGGCGATGGAGTCGCGGCTGTCCTGGATGGCCGAGTTGAGCATCAGGAACTGGACGCCCTGGCCCTCGTACTTGGCCTTCAGCGCCTTCAGCGACGGGGCCAGATTGCGCACGATCGGGCAACCGTTGGCCTGCGTGACGATGACGACCAGCTTGGCGTCCGTGCGATACAGCTCGTGACCCATGTAGTCGGTGTCGGCGAGCATGAAATTGTCGATGGTGGCCGGCGTGTGCAGCGCGCTGGTCTCAGCCGCGGCGGCGGCCGTCGGCGTGCCCGCCGACAGGGCGTTCGGGGCTTGGCCGTCGGCCGCGCAGCCGAACAGCAGGCCGCTCGCGGCCGCGGTGGTCATGAACGCGGAAAAGCGCGCCTTGCTCATGGAAATACTCCTCCCATGGACCGCGGCGGAGCTTCGTGCTCCGTCCGGGCCCATCCCCAGAATTGCGTGTTACGCCAAATCATACCCAACCACCGACGCGTTGCATCATTATTTCTAATCAATGTTCAGATGAGGTTCCGCCAAGGCAGCTCCGGCCGCCTCCCGCGCGGAAAGGCTCGCCCCTCCACGCCCGCGTTTCGGGGCAAGGCTTGGCAGTTCCACGCGGCTCAGGGCAAATGATCGCTCAAAACGAGGGGACGCCATGAGCTTCATCACCCGCCGCAAGCCGCTCGAACTGGGCGCGCCCGCCGACGGCGGCCATCACCTCAAGGCGACTCTGGGCTGGCCCCACCTGATCGCGCTGGGCGTCGGCGCCATCATCGGCACCGGCATCTACACCCTGACCGGCGTGGCCGCAGGCCTGGCGGGGCCGGGCGTGATCCTGTCGTTCGCCATCGCGGGCGTGATCTGCGCGGGCGCCGCCCTTTGCTACGCCGAGATGGCCAGTCTGACGCCGCAGGCCGGCAGCGCCTATACCTACGCTTACGTGACCCTGGGCGAAGCCATCGCCTGGATCATCGGCGTCAGTCTCATCCTCGAATACACCCTGGTTTGCAGCGCGGTGTCCGTCGGCTGGTCGGGCTACGCGTCGGGGCTGATCCGCCAGGCCGGCTGGGGCGTGCCCGAGGCGTTCCTGGACAAGGGCGTGGTCGACGTCCCCGCCATCTTCATCGCGCTGGCCGTCACCGGCATGCTGCTGGTCGGCACGCGGGAGAGCGCCACGGTCAATTTCGTCCTGGTGTGCGTGAAGCTGCTGGCGCTCGCCGCCTTCGTGGCCTTCACCCTGCCCAGCTTCGACGCCAGCCACTTCGAGCCGTTCGCGCCCTTCGGCTTCGGCGCGCACGAGATCGACGGAAAGAAGTTCGGCGTGATGGGCGCCGCGGCGATCATCTTCTTCGCGTTCTACGGCTTCGACGCGATCTCGACCGCCGCCGAGGAGGCGAAGAACCCGAAGCGCGACCTCACCATCGGCATCGTGGGTTCGATGGTGCTGTGCACCCTGATCTACATGGTCATCGCCGCCTGCGCGCTGGGCGCCGTGCCCTTCCAGGTGTTCTCGGCCAGCCCGGAGCCCCTGGCCTTCGTTCTTAAAGAGCTGGGCCGGCCGGGCGCCGCGGCGATCATCGCCGGCGCGGCGGTCGTCGCCATGCCGACGGTCATCATGGTCTTCATGTTCGGGCAGAGCCGCGTGTTCTTCGCCATGGCGCGAGACGGCCTGCTTCCGCGGCGCCTGGCGTCGGTGGATAAGCGGGGCGTGCCGACGACGGTGACCATCATGACCGGTGTGATCGCGGCGATCTTCGCGGGCCTGGTTCCGCTGGACGAGATCGCGTCCCTGGCCAACGCCGGCACCCTGGCGGCCTTCATCGCGGTGGCCCTCGCGGTGATGGTGTTGCGCCGCCGCTCGCCCGACCTGCCGCGGCCGTTCGTGACGCCGCTCGTCTGGGTGGTCGCGCCGGCGACGATCGCCGGCTGCCTCTATCTGTTCTCCAGCCTGCAGACCCAGACGATGATCTTCTTCTTCGCCTGCAACGCCATCGGGGTGGTGCTCTACCTGCTGTACGGGCGGAACAAGAGCCGCCTGGCGGGGTCGTGAGCCACGAGCCCCCAGAAGACCTGGCCGGCGCCCGCGTCGCGGCGCGCGCCGGCGGGGACTACCTGTTGCGCTCGCTTCGCATGCTTGGGGAACTGGCGGACGGGGAGCTGCTGGCGGGCTTGATCTCGATCGCGATCGTCCAGGCCAACGTGACCCACCTCGGCCACGAGGAAGACGCCGGCTTCCGCGACCTGACCGATATTCCGCCGGATGAGATGCGGCGTCCGATCAGCATCCTGGCGCTCTCCAACAGCCTGGGCATGCCCTACGAGACCACGCGCCGCCACGTGGAGAAGATGTGCGCCGCAGGCCGCTGCCGGCGGGTGAAGGGCGGGGTCATCGTTCCGACCGAGGCCCTCGATACGCCCCGGCATCGGGAGTTCCTGGCGGCCAACCTGGCCAACCTGCGGCGCCTTTACCGGATCCTCCGGCGCGCCGGCATCGCGCTGGACTAGCTCCTCAGAATGGGGACTCCGGCGACTGCGCTCGCTTGCTTCGCAGGCACGATATTGGCATCCACCATGCATGTATCGAACGCGAAACGCCGTTCTGCTGGTGGTGACCCTGCTCCTGCTCGCCGCGATCGCGCTGGCGGCCCCGCATTCGAGCGATCCCGGGGCGACGGCGCAAAGCGCCCGGTCGGCCGAACCCGCGCTCGCCGGCCGGATTCTCTGAACGCCCCGCCTCAGGCGGTCGTCCGGAGCTCCGCCACGATGTCGGCGAGCGCCGCCTGCCATGGACGCGGCGCGACCCCGTAGACTCGTTGGAGCCTGTCCAGGTCCATCGTCGCTCGCAGCGGGCGCTGGGCGGGCGTCTTGTAGTCGGCGGTCTTCTGGCCCCCGACCTCGGGCGCCTTATCGCCAAGCGCCTGGCGGAAGATCTCCACCGCGAAGTCGCGCCAGGTGACCTCGCCCGAATTGGCGAAATGGACCACTCCAAACAGGTCGTCGCCCGCCTTGGTCTCGGCCAGGCGCGGCGCGAGGGACAGGATGAACCCGGCGAGGTCGGCCGCCGAGGTCGGGCGGCCCGACTGGTCGTCCACGACCTTCAGCGGATTTCCCGCGGCCGCGACGCGCAGCATGGTCTTCACGAAGTTCTTGCCGTGGGGCGAGACCACCCATGACGTCCGGATGCTGAGCGAGCGGCGGTTCGCGGCCGCCACGGCCACCTCGCCTTCCAGCTTCGTACGACCGTAGGTGTTCAGGGGGTTGGTCGGGGCGTCCTCCGCGTAGGGCGCGCCGCCGGCGCCGTCGAAGACGTAGTCCGTCGACACGTTGATCACCGCCGCGCCGACCGCGTCGGCCGCCGTCGCGATGGCCCCGGGCGAACCGGCGTTCACGGCGCGGGCCAGGTCGGCCTCGGTCTCGGCCAGGTCCACGGCGGTGTAGGCGGCGGCGATGACCACGACGTCCGGACGCGCCTCCATCACCTTGCGCGCGCAGGCGGCGGGATCGGCGAGGTCGACGTCCGCGCGCGACAGCGCGGTGATCGCCACGTCATGGCCCGAGGCTTGGCGCAACAGCTCCGTGGCCAGCTGGCCGGTGGTTCCGAACTGCAGGATCTGGACGGTCATGGCCTCTCCTTACCGCGAAACGGCGGTCCCTCAAGCTGTGCAGAAGCGACACCACTGCTGCCGCCAAAGCTTGAACCGCGGGTCGCCCCGCTCGTAGAAGCAGTATGTGACGACGCGTTGAGGGGGTGGTTCGTGGCCGGGGGAGCGACAGCGGCGCGAGGGCCGGGCGGACCGCCGGGACGCAAGATGCCGGACCTTACCACGGGCCCCATCGGTCGGACGCTGATCCTGTTCGCCCTGCCGGTGCTGGCCACCAACATCCTGCAGTCGCTGAACGGATCGGCCAACGCCATCTGGGTCAGCCACGTGCTCGGCGAGGCGGCCCTGACCGCGACGTCGAACGCCAACCAGATCATGTTCCTGATGCTGGGGGCCAGCTTCGGTCTGACCATGGCCGCCAACATCATGATCGGCCAGGCCGTGGGCGGGCGGAACGAGGCCCTGGCCAAGAAGGTGATCGGCACCTCGACCGCCTTCTTCATCGTGGTGTCGCTGACCGTGGGCGCGGTGGGCGCCTGGCTGACGCCGCACATCCTGAGCTGGATGGGCACGCCCGAGGAGGCCAAGCGCGACGCCATCGCCTACCTGCGGGTGATCTTCTCGGCGATGCCGTTCATGTACTTCTTCACCTACGTGATGATGGCCCAGCGGGGCACGGGGGACAGCCGCACGCCCTTCTGGTTCTCGCTGGTGGTGGTGGGACTGGACGTGATCCTGAACCCGCTGCTGATCACCGGCTACGGGCCGTTCCCCGAGCTGGGCATCGCCGGTTCGGCCACCGCGACCCTGATCGCCCAGACGGTCACGCTCTTCGCGATGATCGTGCACCTCTATCGCAAGAACTCGATCCTGGTGCTGCGGGCGCACGAGCTGAAGCTGCTGATCCCCGACTTCGGCATCATCCGCTCGCTGGTGCTCAAGGGCCTGCCCATGGGGTTCCAGATGATCGTCACGAGCCTGGCGGCGGTGACGATGATGGGGCTGGTGAACAAGCACGGGATCCACACCTCGGCGGCCTACGG
The DNA here is from genome assembly GCF_057809855.1 of Phenylobacterium sp. FG114. NCBI lineage: Bacteria > Pseudomonadati > Pseudomonadota > Alphaproteobacteria > Caulobacterales > Caulobacteraceae > Phenylobacterium > Phenylobacterium sp. FG114. Next base: position 71,257 of record NZ_JBMDKU010000002.1, read on the forward strand.
CGCGGCGGCCCAGCTTTGGACCTACGTCCAGATGCCTGCCATGGCGCTGGGCGCGGCGGTGTCGTCAATGGCGGCCCAGAACGTCGGCGCCGGCAAGATGGACCGGGTGGAGCGGATCGCGCGCTCGGGCGTGCTCTACGCCTTCCTGTTCACCGCCGTGCCGGTGGTGCTGATCTACCTGGCCGATCCCTGGGTGCTGCGCGCGTTCCTGCCGGGAACCAGTCCGTCGCTGCCGATCGCCGTCCACATCAACTCGATCGTGCTGTGGGGCTTCATCTTCTTCGGGATGGCGTTCATCTTCTCCGGCATCGTGCGGGCCACGGGCGCGGTCTGGCCGCCGCTGATCGCCATGATCATCTCGCTGTGGGGCATCCGCGTGCCGCTGGCCAACATCCTGGAGCCGCACATGGGCGCCCAGGCGATCTGGATCAGCTTCCCGATCGGCAGCTTCGCGACGCTGGTGCTGGCCTGGGCCTACTACGTGTGGGGCGGCTGGCGGAAATCGCGGATGCTGCCCACGACCCCGCCGGTCACCGACGAGCCCGACACCGGCTTCGGCCAGCCGATGATCGAGGAGGCCGAGGTGCTCGCCGAGGCGGCGGAGCGGGCGAAGGTGGCGGAGAAGGCCCGAAGCTAATTCCTCCCCCGACGGGGGACGGGGACCACGAAGTGGTGGAGGGGGTCATCCCCCCGTTCTGAGCGACCCCCTCAGTCGGCAGTCGCCGACAGCTCCCCCAGCGGGGGAGCAATTGGCGCAGTCCTACCCGTTGGGCTCCATCAGCGCCGAATAGACGAGGGTCCTGAGCTCGCGGCGGATCGGATAGGTGGACGAGGGCAGGAGCTGGGTCATGAACACCGCGGTGATGTCCTCCAGCGGGTCGACCCAGAACGCGGTCGAGGCCGCGCCGCCCCAGTAGAACTCGCCCAGGCTGCAGGGGATGAGGGTCTGCGGCGGGTCGAAGACGACGGCGAAGCCCAGGCCGAAGCCCACGCCGGCGTTGGTGCTCTCCGAGAACAGCGAGCGCGACATCTCGGTGAGGTCGGCGCCGCCCGGCAGATGGTTGGACGCCATCAGGTCGACGGTCTTGGGCGCCAGGATCCGCGCGCCGTCCAACTCGCCGCGGTTCACCAGCATGTTGGCGAAGCGCATGTAGTCGGCGGCCGTGCTCACCAGGCCGCCGCCCCCCGAGAGGAGCTTCGGCGGCGCGAGGTAGGGGCTGGTGGCGGGATCGTCCTGCAGCTTCATCGCGCCGCCGGGCGCGGCGTCGTAGCAGGCGGCGAAGCGGCTCCGCTGGTCCTCGCGGACGTGGAAGCCGGTGTCGGTCATCTTCAGGGGGTCGAAGATGCGCTCCTGGAAAACCTGGTCCAGCGGCTTGCCGGCCACCTTCTGCACCAGCCAGCCGCAGACGTCGGTCGAGACCGAGTAGTTCCAGGCCTCCCCCGGCGAGAACTCCAGCGGGAGCTTCGCCATCATCTGGATCATGGCCTCGAGGTCGTGCTCGCCGTGCATGGCCTCCAGCTTGAGCTTGCGGTAGGCCGCGTCGATGTTGGTGCGGTTCTGGAAGCCGTAGGTCAGCCCCGAGGTGTGGCGCAGCAGGTCGACCACCTGCATGGGCCGTTCGGGGGCGGTGGTGAGATAGGGTCCGACGCCGGCGGAAAAGACACCCAGGTCCTTCCACTCCGGGATGTGCCGCGCGACCGGATCGTCCAGGGCGATCAGACCTTCCTCGACCAGGCTCATCAGCGCCACCGAGGTGACCGGCTTGGTCATGGAATAGATGCGGTAGACGCTGTCCTCGGCCAGCTTCACGCCCCGCTCGGGGTCCTGCATGCCCAGCACCGTCTGGTGGACGATCCGGCCCCCGCGGGCGAGCAGAAACTGGGCGTGCGGCAGCCGGCCGGCGCCCACGTACCTGTCCTGCAGGAAGCGGTCGATCCTCTGAAGACGCTCCGGGCTGAACCCCAACGACCTGGCCTTGCTCATGGCGTTCCTTCCTTGGCGCCCGGCATTTGCCCTTGCCTTCCGCGTCGTCGCAAGCGCGACGATGGCGGACTTTCGACAGGAGCCAGCCATGGCCAATGTGAGCTTCGAACGCGACGGGCGGATCGGCGTGGTCACCATCGAGCGGCCCGAGCGCCGGAACGCGGTGGACGGGCCGACGGCGCGCGAACTCTACGACGCGTTCAAGGCCTTCGACGCCGACGAAGGCCTGGACGTGGCGGTGCTGACCGGGCGGGGCGGGTTCTTCTGCGCGGGCGCCGACCTGAAGGCGATCAGCGAGGGCGCCGGAAACCGGGTGCAGGAGAGCGGCGACTTCGGCCCGATGGGCTGCACGCGGCTGGCGCTGGGCAAGCCGGTGATCGCGGCGGTCGAGGGGCCGGCGGTGGCGGGCGGGCTGGAGGTGGCCTGCTGGGCGGACCTGCGCGTGGCGGCCGAGGGATCGACCTTCGGCGTGTTCTGCCGCCGGTTCGGCGTGCCGCTGATCGATCTCGGCACCGTGCGGCTGCCGCGGCTGATCGGCCACTCACGGGCCATGGACCTGATCCTGACCGGCCGTCCGGTCGACGCGCAGGAAGCGCTGGCCATCGGCCTCGCCAACCGGGTGGTCCCGCAGGGCCAGGCGCTGGCCGCCGCCATCGACCTCGCCCGCCAGATCAGCGCCTTCCCGCAGCTCTGCATGCGCAACGACCGGCTCTCCGCATTGAGGCAGTGGTCGCTGGACTGGGATGAGGCCCAGGCCTTCGAGGTGAAGGTGGGCATGGAGACCTTGCGCACCGGTTCGGCGGTCGAAGGCGCGACACGCTTCGCCTCCGGACAAGGGCGCGGGGGCGCGTTCTGAGCCGGACAAGCTCTGCCTTGGCAAGGCCACAAACGAGCGTTTGATCTTCACTGGCGACGGGTCTAGCGTACCGAAATTACGAAAAATGCGCCCAACGAGAGGCGCTGGGAGAGACGCGCATGGCGTGGGATTTCGAGACGGATCCCGAGTTCCAGAAGAAGCTGGACTGGATCGAGGACTTCATGCGCGAGGAGGTGGAGCCCCTCTCGCACCTGGGCATGGCGGTCTATTCGTCGCTGGGCCGCGAGAAGTTCATCAAACCGCTGCAGCAGAAGGTGAAGGACCAGGGGCTGTGGGCCTGCCACCTGGGTCCGGAGCTGGGCGGGCAGGGCTATGGGCAGCTCAAGCTGGCGCTCATGAACGAGAAGCTAGGCCGCAACAGCCTGGCCCCCAGCGTGTTCGGCTGCCAGGCGCCCGACAGCGGCAACGCCGAGATCATCGCCCACTACGGCACCGACAAGCAGAAGGAGCAGTACCTCTGGCCGTTGCTGAACGGCGAGATCCGGTCGGCCTTCTCAATGAGCGAGCCCACCGGCGGGTCGGACCCGCTCACCTTCACCACCCGCGCGGTGTTGGACGGCGACGAGTGGGTGATCAACGGCGAGAAATGGTTCTCCACCAACGCCAAGTACTCGAAGGTGCTGGTGCTCTATGCCATCACCGATCCGGACGCGAAGGATCCCTACCGGCGGACGTCGATCTTCCTGGTGCCCACGGACACGCCCGGGGTCGAGATCATCCGCAACGTCGGCGTGGGCGCGGGCGGCGAGATCGGCGGGGGGAACGAAGGCTACGTCCGCTACAACAATGTGCGGCTGCCCTACGACGCCCTGCTGGGCGAGCGCGGCGCGGCCTTCGTGATCGCCCAGGTGCGCCTGGGCGGCGGGCGGGTGCACCACGCCATGCGGACCGTCGGCGCCTGCCGCCACGCGCTGGACCTGATGTGCCAGCGGGCGGTGTCGCGCACCACGCGGGACGGACGTCTGTCCGACCTGCAGATGGTGCAGGACCAGATCGCCGAGAGCTGGATCGCGGTGGAGAGCTTCCGCCTGTTGGTCCTGCGCACCGCCTGGCTGATCGACAAGCACAAGGACTACCAGAAGGTGCGCAAGGACATCGCGGCCATCAAGGTGGCGATGCCCAAGGTCTATCACGACGTGGCGGCCAAGGCGGCGCACCTGCACGGCGCCTTGGGCGTGTCCAACGAGATGCCGTTCATGCGGATGGTGACCTCGGCGCTGGTCATGGGCATCGCCGATGGCCCGACCGAAGTGCACAAGGTCACGCTCGCGAAGCAGATCCTGAAGGACTACCAGCCCGACAACGACCTGTTCCCGGCCTACCACATCCCGAAGCTCCAGGAGGAGGCGCGGACCCGCTTCAAGAAGGAGCTGGGCGAGCTGCGCGAGGCCTACGCGTCGCGCAAGACCGAGACCGCTTGAAACCAATCTGCTGTATTGTCGCCGTCATCCCGGACCAGCGTCCGGGATGACGTTCGTTCTGGAGGATGCGCGTTGAGTGACACCTGGCCCGTGATGTCGATCGCCGAAGCCCACGCCAGGCTGACGGGGGCGGGGTCGCCGTTCGAGATCGAGGAGCGGGTGATCCGGGGCATTCCCACGAAGACATGGAAGAACGCGCCGCCGACCCTGCGCGACGTGTTCGTGAACGGCCAGCGGTTCAAGGACCGAGAGTTCCTGGTCTACGAGGACGACCGCGCCACCTTCGACAGCTTCGCCCGCGCCACGATCACGCTGGCGCACCGCCTGATCGCCGACGGGGTGAAGAAGGGCGACCGGGTCGCCGTGATCATGCGCAACCTGCCGGAGTGGCCGGTGGCGTTCTGGGCCGGGCAGCTGGTGGGCGCCATCGTCACACCGCTGAACGCCTGGTGGACCGGGCCCGAGCTGGAATATGGCCTGGCCGACTCCGGGACCAAGGTGGCCTTCGTCGACGACGAGCGCCTGGATCGGGTCGAGGAGTTCCTGGCCAAGCTGCCCGACCTCGAGAAGGTCTATGTCACGCGCCATGCCGGGCCGGACCTGCCCTCCAAGACCGAGCGGCTGGAGGACGTGATCGGCGTCGTGAACGCCTGGCCGACGCTGCCGGAGCTGGCGCTGCCCGACGTGCCGCTGGAGCCGGAGGACGACGCCACCATCCTCTATACGTCGGGCACGACGGGCCGGCCGAAGGGCGCGCTGGGCACCCACCGCAACATGACCTCCAACATCGGCGCCGGCGGGATCTCGGCGGCGCGGAATTTCCTGCGCGCGGGCGAGCCGCTGCCGGAGATGGATCCGACCAAGGTCCCGCAGCGGGTGACCCTGCTGGTCGTGCCGATGTTCCATGCCACCGGCCTGTCGGCAACGATCGGCCCGACGATGAATTCTGGCGGCAAGCTGGTGCTGATGCGCCGCTGGGACGCCGAACCGGCCATGAAGCTGATCGAGCGCGAGAAGGTGTCGTCCACCGGCGGCGTCCCGACTATCGCCTGGCAGCTGATCGAGCATCCGGCCCGGGCCAAGTACGATCTCTCGTCCCTCATGGCCGTCACGTATGGGGGCGCGCCGTCGGCCCCCGAGCTGGTGCGCAAGATCGCCGAGGTGTTCCCGGGATCGCAGCCCGGCAACGGCTGGGGCATGACCGAGACCACGGCCACCTTCACCAGCCACATGGGCAAGGACTACCTGAACCGCCCCGACAGCGCCGGCCCCGCCGCGCCGGTGGGTGAGATGCAGGTGCGCGACCCGGCCGACGGCAAGACCCTGCTGCCCGTGGGCAGCGTCGGCGAGCTCTGGGTCAAGGGCCCACAGGTGGTGAAGCTGTACTGGAACAAGCCCGAGGCCACGGCCGAGACCTTCCAGGACGGCTGGCTGCGCACGGGCGACCTGGCGCGGATCGACGAGGAGGGCTTCCTCTTCATCATCGACCGGGCGAAGGACATGCTGATCCGCGGCGGCGAGAACATCTACTGCGTCGAGGTCGAGAACGTCCTCTACGACCACCCCGACGTGATGGACGCGGCCATCGTCGGCATCCCGCATAAGACGCTGGGCGAGGAACCGGGCGCTGTCGTTCACCTGAAGCCGGGCGGGACCGCCACCGAGGCGGAACTGCGCCAGTTCGTCCGCGCGCGGCTGGCGGCCTTCAAGGTTCCGGTGAAGATCGCTTTCTGGCCCGAGACCCTGCCGCGCAACGCGAACGGCAAGATCATGAAGAACGAGCTCAAGAAGGTCTTCGCCGAGGAAAGCGCGGCGGCCTGAGACCTCGGTGCGGCATCGTCTCGCTACGAGAACTGGCGCTCGCGGCGTCCGCGCCTTAGAGGTCTAGGCATGACCAGCACGGGCGCGCGCCCCCTCATCGTCGGCCTGGGCGGCACGGTCCGTCCGGGGTCGTCCACCGAGAAGGCCCTGATCTGCGCCCTGAAGGCCGCCGAGGCCCGGGGCGCGGAGACGCGGCTGTTGGGCGGGACGTTCCTGTCGGGCCTGCCGATCTTCGACCCGCGACCGGGCGAGACCCATGCGGCGCAGCAGGAGCTCGCCGACGCCATCCGCGCCGCCGACGGGATCATCGTCGCCAGTCCGGGCTATCACGGGTCCATCTCGGGCGTGATCAAGAACGCGTTGGACACCCTGGAGCTGACGCGCACCGACCCGCAGCCCTACCTGTCGCACAAGGCGGTCGGCACGATCATCACCGCCGATGGCTGGCAGGCGGCCGGCACCACCTTGATGGCGCTGCGGGCCATCATACATGCCCTGAGGGGCTGGCCGACGCCGTTCGGCGCCGCCCTCAACGCCGGCGCCGGCCTCTTCAACGAGGCGGGCGACTGCAAGGACCAGAAGGACGCCTGGCAGCTTTCCACCGTCGCCGAACAGGTGGTCGAGTTCGCCCAGATGAGAGCAGGCCGATGAAACGCCCCCACCTCGTTCACCCCGCGACCGGCGGGTCTTCCGGCGGCTCGGCCGAAGCCGAGGGCGTCTCGGGCGCGATCAGCCCGATCGAGGACATCATCGAGGACGCCCGCAACGGGCGGCCCTACATCCTGGTCGACGCCGAGGACCGCGAGAACGAGGGCGACGTCATCATCCCGGCGCAGTTCGCCACGCCGGACCAGATCAACTTCATGGCCAAGCACGCCCGCGGCCTGATCTGCCTGTCGATCACCGCGGAGCGGGCGCGCCAGCTCCGCCTGCCGCCCATGGCCACCGACAACCAATCGGGCCACGGCACCGCCTTCACGGTGTCGATCGAGGCGCGCGAGGGCGTGACCACCGGCATCTCGGCCCACGACCGCGCCCACACCATCGCCGTGGCGGTGGACCCGACCAAGGGCGTCGACGACGTGGTCTCGCCGGGCCACGTCTTCCCGCTGGTGGCCAAGGACGGCGGCGTGCTGGTGCGCGCCGGCCACACCGAGGCGGCCGTCGACATCAGCCGTATGGCGGGCCTGAACCCGGCCGGGGTGATCTGCGAGATCATGAAGGACGACGGGTCGATGGCGCGTCTGCCCGATCTGGTCGCCTTCGCCCAGCTCCACGGCCTGAAGATCGGCACCATCGCCGACCTGATCGCCTATCGCCGCCGCACCGAGCGCCAGGTGGAGCGGGTGCTGGAGACGCCGTTCGACAGCGCCTACGGCGGGCGGTTCCGGATGGTGATCTACCGCAACTCCATCGACCAGACCGAGCACGTGGTCCTCACCAAGGGCCGCATCGACCCGGACAAGGCCACCCTGGTGCGCATGCACAGGGTCGACATGGCCACCGACATGCTGGGCGCGGTGGAGACGCGGCGCGAATATGTGCCCAAGGCGCTGCAGGCTCTGGCGGACTACGACGGCGCGTCGGTGGCGGTGTTCATCCGCGACTCCAACCCGCACTGGCTCAGCGAGCGCTACGGCCAGTCGCAGGCCGACCACAGCGGCAACGTCCTGCGCGACTACGGCATCGGCGCCCAGATCCTGCTGGACCTCGGCGTGCGCGACATGACGCTGCTGACCTCGTCCAAGACCGTCCTGCCCGGCTCTGCGGGGTATGGCCTGAGGATCGTGGGCCGCCAGCCGCTGGCCTAGCAACCGGCGGCAGGCTCCCGCATTCGGAAGCCATGTCGGATCTGCGCATCGGTTGTTCGGGCTGGGTCTACAAGGACTGGCGCGGGCCGTTCTATCCGCCAGAGGTGAAGGACCGTGCGCGGCTGGAATACTACGCCACCCGGTTCGACACCGCCGAGATCAACGCCAGCTTCTACCGCCTGCCGTCCGAGGCGATGGTGCAGGGGTGGGCCGAGCGTTCGCCCGAGGACTTCGTCTTCGCGTGGAAGGTCAGCCGCTTCATCACCCACAACAAGAAGCTGAACGACTGCGCCGACCCGGTGACGCTGGTGTTCGGCCGCATGGCGCCGCTGGGCGGCAAGCTCGGTCCCTCGCTGATCCAGCTCCCGCCGCAGCTGCACCGCGACGATGACCGGCTGGCGGGCTTCCTCAAGCTGCTGCCGCCGGGCCGGCACACGGTCGAGTTCCGCCATCCATCCTGGTACGAGCCCCCGGTCCTGGCCCTGCTTGCCGACTTCGACATCGCGCTGTGCATCTCGGACCACCACCATGCGCCCGCGCCCTGGGAGCGGACGGCGAGCTGGATCTATGTGCGCGGTCACGGGCCCGGCGGCCGCTACGTGGGCCGCTATCCGGAGAAGCAGCTCCAGCGCTGGGCGGCCCAGATCCGCGAATGGCGGCTCGAGGATCGTGACGTCTACGCCTACTTCGACAACGACATCAAAAGCGCCGCGCCGTTCGACGCCATGGCGCTGAAGCGGCTCACCAACGCCTAGCCGTTCTGCGGACGTACGGCGCGGCCAGAACGACAGGGCGGCCGTACAATCCCTGCGCGTATCGGCCGCGCGGCTGCCGCATTGTGCGGTTTTGCCCATTCCCTTAAAGATTTGAAGGGGACGGGTCTGGTTAGAGTGCGAGCATGCCCACGGATCCTTCCCCCCTTTCCGTCGACACAACTTCGCTGGATGGCCTCGCCCCGGCGATGACCGCTTTCGGCGACGTCTACGAGACCGGCCTGTCCTACCTGAACGCCGACCAGCGGCTCGGCACGGTGGTGAACGGCAAGGAGAGCTTCACCATCGACCGGGCGGGCCTGCAGCTCACCGGCTTCAACGCCGACACGATGGCGCCCGCGCCCGGCTGGGGCGGCGTGGCGGGACGGGCCTACACGGTCACCTACGCCTTCCGCTCGACCGCGCCGCTGGACATGCCGAGCGACACCGAGGGGTTCCAGCGGTTCAACGCCCAGCAGATCTACCAGGCTGAGCAGGCGATGCAGGCCTGGGCGGACGTGGCCAACATCCGCTTCCAGCGCGTCGGCGCCGGGACCGAGGGCGAGACCGCCTATTCCGACAACGCCTCGATCCTGTTCGGGAACTACAGCTCAGGCGAGAGCGGCTCGGCCGCGTTCGCCAACTTCCCCGGCAATCCCGCCGCCAGCAGCGGCGCGGGCGACGTCTGGGTCAACATCACCTCGGGCACCAACAGCCTGCCGTCCATGGGCAACTATGGCGCCCAGGTCCTAATTCACGAGATCGGCCACGCCATCGGCCTGGCGCACCCGGGCGACTACAACGCGGGCGAGGGCGACAGCCCCATTACCTATGCGAGCAGCGCCGAGTATTACGAGGACAGCCGCCAGTACACGGTGATGAGCTACTTCTCGGAGAGCAACACCGGCGGCAGCTATGGCGGACGCTATGCGGCCGCGCCCCAGCTCGATGATATCCGCGCGGCGCAGATCGAGTACGGCGCGAACATGAGCACGCGGACCGGCGACACGGTCTACGGCTTCAACTCCACCGCCGAACGCGCCTGGTTCGCCGCCGCCAGCAGCTCGACCCGCCTGATCTTCGCGGTCTGGGACGCCGGCGGACGCGACACCTTCGACTTCTCGGGCTACTCGCAGAACCAGCTGATCGACCTGCGCGAAGGCTTCTTCTCGAACGTGGGGGGATTGACCGGGAACGTGGCGGTGGCCCAGGGCGCGCAGATCGAGAACGCCGTCGGCGGCTTCGGCTCGGACACCATCAACGGCAACGCGCTGAACAACGACATCGACGGCGGCGCGGGCTACGACAGCATCTTCGCCGGCGCCGGCAACGACACCATCGATGGGGGCTCCGGCCAGAGCTACCTGCGCGGCGAGGAAGGCAACGACTCCATCACCGGCGGGTCGGCTTTCGACGACCTGCAGGGCAACACCGGCAACGACACCGAGCGTGGCGGCGCGGGCGACGACTATGTAGTGGGCGGCAAGGACCAGGACCTGCTGTACGGCGAGGACGGCGTCGACATCGTCTACGGCAACCTCGGAAACGACACCTGCGACGGCGGGAACGGAAACGACACGGTGCGCGGCGGCCAGGGCGACGACGTGGTCACCGGCGGGGCCGGCGTAGACTTCGTCTCGGGGGACCGGGGCTCGGACACGGTGTCGGGCGGCACGGGCGCCGACCTCTTCCACACCTCATCGGACGCCGGCATCGACCGCGTGCTCGACTTCAACCTGGCCGAGGGCGACCGGGTGCTGCTGGACCCCGGAACGACCTACAGCGTCGCCCAGGTGGGCGGCGACACGGTGATCACGCTGGGCTCGCCGAACGACCAGATGATCCTGGTGGGCGTGCAGATGAGCAGCCTGACGCCGGGCTGGATCTTCGGGGCCTGACCGAGAATCCCGTTTCCAGGCCGACGTAACCGGCCTATATGAAAGCCTCCACCGCCCGGCCGAAAGGCCGGGCGCCTTCGTTTTCGGATTTGGCCCATGACGCAAATTCTCATGCCCAAGGCGACCGCCGTCTGGCTGGTCGACAACACCTCGCTCACCTTCGACCAGATCGCGGACTTCTGCGAACTGCACCCGCTCGAGGTGAAGGGCATCGCCGATGGGGAAGTGGCGCGCGACATCCGCGGCGCCGACCCGATCGCCAACGGGCAGCTGTCGCGCGACGAGCTGGACGCGGCCGAGAAGAACGAGAAGTACCGGATGAAGGCCCAGAAGAGCCGGCACGCCGAGCTCCTGAAGCCGGTGAAGAAGGCTCCGCGCTACACGCCCGTGTCGCGGCGCCAGGACCGTCCGGACGCCATCGCCTGGTTCATCCGCAACCACCCGGAAGTGGCCGACAGCCAAGTCGCGCGCCTGCTGGGCACCACCAAGGCCACGATCGACCAGGTCCGCAATCGCCAGCACTGGAACTCGGCCCAGATCAAGCCGGTCGACCCGGTGACGCTGGGCCTCGCCACCCAGCTCGAGCTGGACGCGGTGGTGAAGAAGGCGGCGGACAAGAAGGCCAAGGACGACGCCCGCCGCGGCATCGTCGAGCCCGAGGGCGCCACCCTGCGCCCGGCGTCCGAGGCCGGCGTGGTCGAAGACGGGCACGACGACGAGCCGGAGCGCGAAACGGATCTCAGCGCCGTGTTCGCGAACAGCCCCGAAGGCGACGACGAGGATTGATCGGATGCCCCCTCCCTTGATGGGGAGGGACAGGCGCCGCAAGGCGCGCGGAGGTGGGGAATGCCGGATCGGGCTCAGCGCCCGGTCGTGATTTCCCCACCCGTCTCGCTGCGCTCGCCACCCTCCCCATGAAGGGAGCGAAGGCAGGCGTCAGTGCAGCTGGCCGCGGAGAGTTTCGATCTCTTCCTTCAGCTTGAGCTTCTGTCGCTTGAGTTCCTTGAGTCTGAGGTCGTCGGCGTAGGGCCTGCGCATCTCGTCCTGGATCGCTTGTTCCAGGGACTGGTGGCGGGATCCGAGCTCGCGGATCCGGGCATCTAGCGCCATGGCGGAGAGCCTCCTCTCAGTTGGACGACGAATGAGTGAACACCCGCTTCCCGCGGCTGTCAGATCACATATGGTTGCGCGGGCGCGGACGAACCGCGAACGCGTCTCAGTTGTTGAGGGAGCCGCAAATTGACGGGCGACAGGCCGCGGCTGATCGTCGGGATCTCGGGCGCGTCGGGCGTGGCCTATGGGCTGCGCGCCCTGGACGCCTGCCGCGACCTGGGGGTGGAAAGCCATCTGGTCATGAGCCGCTCCTCGGCGCTCACCCTGGCGCAGGAGACCGAGCTCTCGCCCGCCGACGTGCAGGCCCGGGCCGACGTGGTCCACAAGGTCGGCGACGTGGGCGCGGCCATCTCGTCGGGCTCGTTCCAGACGCTGGGCATGATCGTCGCGCCCTGTTCGGTGAGGACCATGAGCGAGGTCGCGACCGGAGTGACCTCGTCACTGCTGACGCGGGCCGCCGACGTCACGCTCAAGGAGCGTCGCCCGCTGGTGTTGATGGTGCGCGAGACGCCACTGCATCTCGGCCACCTGCGCACCATGGTCCGGCTGGCCGAGATGGGCGCGGTCATCGCCCCGCCGCTGCCCGCGTTTTACGCCAAGCCGGCGAGCCTGGAGGAGATGGTCGACCAGTCCGTCGGCCGGGCGCTCGACCTGTTCGGCCTGGCCTGGAAGCCGGTCAAGCGATGGGGCGAGGACATCCAGCCGCTGAAGGGCGAGGCCTGAGCATGGCGATCTGGGAATGGGCGCTGGAGGCCTACGCACGGCCCGGGGTGCCGGAGGCCTGCCTGCGATTGCAGGACGAGTACGGCCAGAACACCTCGCTCCTGCTGTGGGCCGTCCATTCCGAGATGAAGGACCCCGAGCTGTTGAAGAAGGCCGCGGCCGCGGCGCGCGCGTGGGACGCGACCGCGCTGAAGCCCCTTCGCGACGTGCGCCGCGCGCTCAAGCCGCCGCTCCCGCCGGTGGACGACGCCGCGCGGCTGGCGCTGCGCGAGGACGTCAAGGGGCTGGAACTCGCCGCCGAGCGCCTGTTGCTGGAGACCTTGGACGGGATGTCGCACGGCTTGGGCGGGGCTCATGCGCTCGAAGCGCTGGAAGCGGCGTCGAAGGCGTGGGACAAGCCCGCGCCCGCAGGCGCCTTGGCTGAACTGGCCGCCGCCCTGGGGTAGAGTGTCGGGGCCTATGATCGACTATTCCACCTTCAGCGATGAGGCCCTCGAGGCCCGTCTGGCCGAACTGCGTCAGGATCACGCCGACCTGGACGCCGCTATCCAGGCGCTGTCCAACACCGCTGTGCCGGACCTGATCGTCATCGGCCGCCTGAAGCGCAAGAAGCTGGCGCTGAAGGATGAGATGGCCCGCGTTGAGGACTTCCTGAACCCCGACATCATCGCCTGAGCGGACCCTAGAGCCTGTCGGGTTAGGATGGACTCATCGGACCCAGATAAACAGGCTCGATCTCTTTGATTTAGGACGCGTTTGGGGACGAAGCCGGCATCCACCTTCGCCCGATGCGCTCTAGCTGGCCTTGCGCTGTCGCTTGGCGTCCAGCATGGCCGCGTCGGCCTGCGCGATCAGGGCCTCGGCGTCGGCCTCGGGATCGATCTCGCGGACGCCGTAGCTCACCCGCAGCCGCGCCCGGCTGTCGCCTGGGACGCCCAGCTCCTGCTCGATGGCGCCGGCCAGCGTCGCGGCCCGGCCCTCGGCGGCCGCCCCGTCGGCCGGCATCAGCACGACAGCGAACTCGTCGCCACCCATCCGGCCCACGATGTCGCTCTCGCGCACGTTGGAGGTCAGCCGCTCGGCCACGACCTGCAGGGCGGCGTCGCCCGCCGCATGCCCCAGCCGGTCGTTCAAGGCCTTGAAGCCGTCGAGGTCGAAGTAGACGAGGCTGAGCGGGAAGCCGTGGCGTTGGGCGAAGGTTCGCGCGCGGCTGAGCTCGCGCACGAAGGCGCGGCGGTTGAGCAGGGGCGTCAGGCTGTCGCGGTCGGCCAGGTCCTCGGCCGCCTCCAGCCGCGCCTTCAGCCGGCCCACCTCGGCCTTCAGTTCGTCCATCTCGCCCAGGAGGGCTTCGATGGCCGCCTGGACCGCCGGCGTCATCTCGGCGCGGCCGATTCCCATAAAGCTGGCGCTGTCGATGCGCTGGAGCGCGGTCGCAGCCGCCGAACCCCCGGGCGCCGCGGCGCGCCGGCGGTTCGCCGCTATGGGTTCGCTACGTGCGCCGCCGACCTTCATCGCGCCCTCGGAATGGTTAACGCCATACGACGCCACCGCGGTTAAGGGATTCTAACCGCGGCGCATTGTGCGGGCAAAGCCGGCGCCTATACTCCGCGCCCTTCGCGGCCGCCTTCAGCCGAAGTGGACACCGGTTCGGCGTCCGAAGGCGGCTTCACTTCAAAGATTTCTGAGTGAAACCCCCAGGGTTTCACTCAGGGGAGCAGTAGGACTTCACATCATCATGAGCGCGCCTGTCGCCATCATCATGGGCAGCCGATCCGACTGGCCCGTGCTGCGTCATGCGGCCGAGATGTTGGAGGGCCTGGGCGTAGCCTACGACGCCCGCGTCGTGTCGGCTCACCGCACGCCGGAGCGGATGTACGACTTCGCCAAGGGGGCCAAGGCCGAAGGATTCAAGGTGATCATCGCCGGCGCCGGCGGGGCCGCGCACCTGCCCGGGATGACCGCCTCGCTCACCGACCTGCCGGTGCTGGGCGTGCCGGTGGAGACGAAGGCGTTGAAGGGCATGGACAGCCTGCTCTCCATCGTCCAGATGCCCGGCGGCATCCCGGTGGGGACGCTGGCCATCGGCGAGGCCGGAGCCAAGAACGCCGGCCTGCTGGCGGCGCGGATCCTCGCGCTGTCGGACGACGCCCTGGCGAAGCGGATCGCCGACTTCGCCGCCCAACAGACCGCCAGCGTCTCCGAGGCGGTCGAGTAGGGACCCAAGAGCAATGCCCACGCTTCCGCTACCGCCCGGCTCCACCCTCGGCATACTGGGGGGCGGCCAGCTCGGCCGCATGCTGGCCCTGGCCGCCGCGCGCCTCGGCTTCGACGTGGCGGTGCTGGAGCGCGACGCCGACAGCCCGGCCGGCCGCGTAGCCGCCCACACCATCGTCGGGGCCTATGACGACCCCGCCGCCCTCGAGCAGCTGGCCGCCCTGGCGCAGGTCGTGACCTTCGAGTTCGAGAACGTGCCCGCCGCCTCGGTGGCCAAGCTGCAGTCGCTGGGGGTCGAGGTCGCGCCGGGGCCCGAGGCGCTGGCGGTCGCCCAGGATCGCATCGCCGAGAAGCAGTTCCTGAACGCCAGCGGCACGCCGACCGTGGCCTTTTCCTCCGCCGAGAGCGCCGATGAGGCGGTGGCGGCCGCGACCGAGATGGGCTGCCCCGTCCTGATGAAGACCCGCCGGGAAGGCTACGACGGCAAGGGCCAGCGGTGGGTGGAGCACGCCTCAGACGCCGCGGCCGCGTTCGACGCCCTGGGCGGCGTTCCGGTCATCCTCGAGGCTCCCGCCGATTTCGTGCGAGAACTGTCGATCATCGCCGCGCGCGGCCGCGACGGCGCGACGGCCGTCTATCCCCTGGCGGAGAACCATCACGAGAGTGGGATCCTGCGCCGCAGCCTCGCGCCGGCCCAGGTGAGCGAAGACCTGGCGTTCCAGGCCGAGAAGATCGCCGCCCGGGTGCTGAAGGGCCTGAACTACGTGGGCGTGGTCGGCATCGAGCTGTTCGAGCTCAAGGACGGCACGCTGCTGGTCAACGAGATCGCGCCCAGGGTGCACAACACTGGCCACTGGACCATGGACGGCTGCCAGGTCGACCAGTTCGAGCAGCACGTCCGCGCCGTGGCCGGCTGGCCGCTCGGGCCCACGGAGCCTCACCATCGGGTCGAGATGCTGAACCTGCTGGGCGAGGAGGCCGAGGGCTGGGCGAAGCTGGCCCACGAGCCCGAGACCCGGATCCACCTCTACGGCAAGCGCGACCCCAAGCCCGGCCGCAAGATGGGCCATGTGAACAAGCTCAAAGCGCTCTGAGCGTGAGCATCGGCTTCTACGATCGGAACGCCGAGGACTTCTTCAACCGCTCGGTCGACGCCGACATGTCGGTCGGTCGCGCCGAGTTCACCGCGCTCCTGCCGTCCGGCGGTCGGGTGCTGGACGCCGGCTGCGGCTCGGGCCGCGACGCCCTGGCTTTCGCGCAGATGGGCTTCGACGTCACCGCCATGGAAGCTTCGCCCCGCCTCGCCGAGCTGGCGCGCGCCCATACGGGGCTGCCGATCGAGGTCATGACCTTCGACGACGTGGCGTGGCGCGACACGTTCGACGGCGTCTGGGCCTGCGCTTCGCTGCTCCACATCGCCCGCGCGGATCTCGCGGCGGCGGTCGGCCGGCTGCGAGAAGCGCTCCGCCCAGGCGGCGTGCTCTGGATGTCGTTCAAGTACGGGGCAGGGGAGAGGCAGTCCGGCGAACGCCGCTTCACCGACCTCGACGAGGCCGGCGCCGCGGCCCTGCTGGGGGAGACCGGCGGCCTCGACCTCCTGTCCTTGGAGACGACAGGGGACGTCCGCGACGGCCGGGCCGGCGACCTGTGGCTGACGGTGATCGCCCGACGCGCCTGATGTAAGGTTGACCTTACATCCCGCTCATGTCAGGTTCTCCTTACATCGAGGAGCGCCGCCATGGCCATGGACATTGCCCACCGCCGCTACATGATCCGCACCGTCGCGTTCATGGTCCCCTATGTAGCGATCAACATCGCCGCGATCGGCGGGGCCTTCGACGACCGGACGAGGCCGGGCTCCTACCTGCTGGGCCTCGCCGTCGCCGCCCCGGTGATCGGACAGCTCTGGGCTACGCTGGCGCTGATGCACGACGCCGACGAGTTCGTGCGCGCCCTGACCGCCAAGCGGTTCATCCTGGCGTCGGGCGGGGCGATGGCGATCTTCACGGCGTGGGGCTTCGTCGAGGAATACGCTCGCGCCCCGCACGTGCCGGGATACGCGGTCTACATGCTGTTCTGGGCCTGCTACGCCGTGGTGACGCCCTTCGTGCGGACCACCCGGTGAAGAACCGGCTCAAGGAGCTGCGCGCCGCCCATGGCTGGACCCAGGCTGACCTGGGCGAACGGCTCGGCGTCTCGCGCCAAGCGATCATCGCCCTGGAGAGCGACAAGCACGACCCGTCGCTGGACCTGGCCTATCGGATCGCCGCCCTGTTCGGCCAGCCGGTCGAGGCGATCTTCGAGAACCCGCACGGGTAGTTTTCTTCCCCATAGGGGGGAGGGAAAGGTTCAGCCGCCGTACCGCGTGCGGCCAAGGTGCTCGGCCGCGGCGTTCAGCCAGCGGCTCGGGCGGAAGTCGGTGGTGGCCTTCCACTTCTCGAAGCGCATGACGTCGTCGATGCGGCGGTCGACGAAGTCGAGAGCTTCCTTGCGGCCCGAGGTCATCCGGATCGTCATGGCGCCCGAGAGGATGCCGGCCAGCAGGGCGCGCTTGGAATAGTGGTTCTCGTCGGTCGCCTCGTCGCCGGCCCAGCGCCAGAGGACGTCGGCGCTCTCCCAGGCCAGGCGCGAGCCTAGCGGCAGGTTCTGCGGCAGGGCCAGGAAGCCCATCCAGCGGCGAAGGGCCGGTTCGTCCGAGGCCGAGGCGTCCAGGCGGGCCTCCACGGCGCGGCGGATGCGTTCGCGGATCTTCAGGTTGGAGGCGTGGACCTCGGCCAGGGCTGCCAGGGCGCGCGCGTCATGCCGGCGCGAGAGCAGCGCGGCCAGGTCCGACGGGCCGTGGGGCGCCAAGAGCTCGGTCTCGCCCTGTGACATGCCCAGCGCCTGACCGGCCAGGGTCGCCGTCCGGCGGGTCCAGCCGTGAACGGGGGCAAGCTTCAGCGCCTCGTCGAGGAGCTTCTGCTCGGTGGTTTCGGCCCAGTCCTGCGCGGCGGTGGTCATAGTTGCTTTCTAGGCCGAACGCGTGGACATCGCATCTTCGTTCTGCTATCTGCGCGCCCTCAAACTCGAAGGCTAACCCCTTCGGGCGATCCATTTTTGCACGCTCGCCGCCTTTTAGACCGGTCGAGGCGGGCGGCTAGCGTTACGCAGGAGAGGTTCCTCTGGTTCAGATTTTCGTCCGCGACAACAACGTCGACCAAGCCCTCAAGGCGCTGAAGAAGAAGATGCAGCGCGAAGGCTCGTTCCGCGAAATGAAGCGGCACGTCCACTACGAGAAGCCTTCGGAAAAGCGCGCCCGCCAGAAGGCGGAGGCCGTGCGCCGCGCCCGTAAGCTGGCCCGCAAGCGCGCCCAGCGCGAAGGCCTGATCGCCGCGCCGAAGAAGCCGGCGCGCTGATTTGATCCAGGTCTAAAACCTGGCACGAATGATGCTTATTTGAAGGGCTGCGCCACCGGCGCGGCCCTTTTTGCGTATATGCTCCCATGGGGTCTTTCGATCTCGGACGTCTTGTCCTGAAATCGAACGGCTCCCGACTTAGGCTAAGTGTTTTGAGCATGACTTCGGTCATGCTCAAGGCGCGGTCTTCCGTCGCAATGGGCTGGCGTTAAATGGTCCAACACCGGTCGGCGCACTATCTATCGGCTTGGTACGCCGCTTTCCTGGGAACGGTCATCACATGAACCTCCGCAATCTCGTCATCTGGGGCGTCATCGTCGTCGTCCTGATCGGGCTCTACAGCATGATGACGGGGGGCGGCCGTGGCGCCGCCGGGACCCACGAGGTCACCTATTCGCAGCTCCTCCAGAAGGTGAACGCCGGCGAGGTGAAGAGCGCGACGATCCGTGGCCCGCTGGTCGAGGTCACGGACCAGAGCAACCGCGTCTATACGAGCACCACGCCCAACAACCAGGACGACCTGGTCCAG
The DNA here is from genome assembly GCF_057809855.1 of Phenylobacterium sp. FG114. Classification (NCBI taxonomy): domain Bacteria; kingdom Pseudomonadati; phylum Pseudomonadota; class Alphaproteobacteria; order Caulobacterales; family Caulobacteraceae; genus Phenylobacterium; species Phenylobacterium sp. FG114. The sequence continues at coordinate 89,795 of NZ_JBMDKU010000002.1, forward strand.
CGCCTCGAGAAGAGCGGCGCCAACATCTCGGTGAAGGCCGCCGGCGGCATCACCCTGGTGGGCCTGCTGCTGAACTCGCTGCCGATCCTGCTGCTGATCGGCGTGTGGATCTTCTTCATGCGCCAGATGCAGGGCGGTGCGCGAGGCGCCATGGGCTTCGGCAAGTCCAAGGCCCGCCTGCTGACCGAGAACAAGAACCGCGTGACGTTCGAGGACGTGGCGGGCGTGGACGAGGCCAAGGAAGAGCTGACGGAAATCGTCGACTTCCTGAAGGACCCGCAGAAGTTCCAACGTCTGGGCGGCAAGATCCCGAAGGGCGCGCTGCTCATCGGCCCGCCCGGCACGGGTAAGACCCTGATCGCCCGCGCCGTCGCGGGTGAGGCGGGCGTGCCGTTCTTCACCATCTCGGGCTCGGACTTCGTCGAGATGTTCGTGGGCGTCGGCGCCAGCCGCGTGCGCGACATGTTCGAACAGGCGAAGAAGAACGCCCCGTGCATCATCTTCATCGACGAAATCGACGCCGTGGGCCGCCATCGTGGCGCGGGCCTGGGCGGCGGCAACGACGAGCGCGAGCAGACCCTGAACCAGCTGCTGGTCGAGATGGACGGCTTCGAGGCGAACGAGGGGATCATCCTCATCGCCGCCACCAACCGTCCCGACGTGCTGGACCCGGCCCTGCTGCGTCCCGGCCGCTTCGACCGCCAGGTCGTGGTGCCGAATCCCGACATCAATGGCCGCGAGCGCATCCTGCGGGTCCACATGAAGAACGTGCCGCTGGCGGCCGACGTGGACGTGAAGGTCATCGCGCGCGGCACCCCCGGCTTCTCGGGCGCCGACCTGGCTAACCTGGTCAACGAGGCCGCCCTGATGGCGGCGCGTAAGAACCGTCGCATGGTCACCATGCGCGACTTCGAGGACGCCAAGGACAAGGTCATGATGGGCGCCGAGCGCCGGTCGATGGTCATGACCGAGGACGAGAAGAAGCTGACGGCCTATCACGAGGGCGGCCACGCGCTGGTGGCGCTGAACGTCCCGGCCACCGACCCGGTGCACAAGGCCACCATCATCCCGCGCGGCCGCGCCCTGGGCATGGTCATGCAGCTGCCGGAACGCGACAAGTTCTCGATGAGCTACGAGCAGATGACCTCGCGCCTGGCCATCCTGTTCGGTGGCCGCGTGGCGGAAGAGATCATCTTCGGCAAGGACAAGATCACCTCGGGCGCCTCGTCCGACATCAGCCAGGCCACCAAGCTGGCCCGGGCGATGGTGACCAAGTGGGGCTTCTCGGAGCGCCTGGGTTCGGTGGAGTACGGCGAGAACCAGGAAGAAGTGTTCCTGGGCCACTCGGTCGCCCGCAACCAGAACGTCTCGGAAGAGACCGCCAAGATCATCGACGAAGAGGTCAGGCAACTGGTGGAGGGCGGCGAGAGCGAGGCCCGCCGGATCCTGACCGAGAAGCTGGAAGACCTGCACACCCTGGCGAAGGCTCTGCTCGAGTACGAGACCCTGACCGGCGACGAGATCGTCAACGCGCTGAAGGGCGTGCCCCCGGTGCGCGACGAGAGCGAAGCCAAGCGTCCGACCGGCCCCGCCGTGGCGGTGCCGATCTCGCCCAAGCCCAGCGCCGAACCGGCCTGATCTTGAGACCGATCCTTCTCCCCTTGCGGGAGAAGGTGTCGCCCGTAGGGTGACGGATGAGGGGTCGCACGGAGTATCCGGCGGCCCCTTCTTCGTGTCGGGATGTCGCGCCACCGCTCACCGTCACCACCGTATCGGCGCCGTGCTGGGCCACGATGTCGGTGTTGTCGGCGTCGAGGCGGACGCGGTCGTCCTCGCCGCGATTGAAGTCGGCCACGCGTGCAACGCCGGCGTCGCCGAAGCTGTTGAAGACGTCGGCGCCCGCGCCGCCGGTGATGGTGTCAGCCCCCGGATCGCCCGATCGGCAGGCTTCCTGAGAAGCCTGGCTCCACAGTATGACTGGCGCCGAGCCCCATGAGTTCCACACCGACCCGCATCGCCCGCCCAAAGGTCATGGGCATCGTCAACGCCACGCCCGACAGCTTCTCGGACGGCGGCCGCTTCCTCGCGCCCGACGCCGCGCTGGCCCAGGCCCGCAAGCTGATCGCCGACGGGGCCGACATCCTGGATGTAGGTGCGGAATCCACGCGCCCCGGCGCTGAGCCGGTGGCCGCCGAGGCGGAGATCGAACGGCTGGTCCCGCTGATCGCCGCGATCCGCGCGGAGAGCGCGATCCCGATCTCGGTCGACACCATGAAGCCGCAGGTGGCGCGGGCGGCGATCGCGGCTGGCGCGACGATCTGGAACGACGTGGCGGCCCTGCGCTTCGCGCCCGACAGCCTGGCGACAGCCGCCGAGCTGGGCTGCGAGGTGGTGCTGATGCACATGCAGGGCGAGCCGCGCACCATGCAGGCCGAGCCGCGCTACGGCGACGTGGTGACCGAGGTCCGTGACTTCCTGGCGGAGCGCGCCGAGGCGGCCATGGCGGTGGGCGTGGCGCGCGAGAAGATCTGGCTCGATCCCGGCATCGGCTTCGGCAAGCGCAGCCTCGACCATAACCTGCCCCTGCTGGCCCACCTGGACCGGATCGTCGCCCTGGGGTTTCCGGTGCTTCTGGGCGCCAGTCGCAAGGCCTTTATCGGCGCCCTCGACGGTGGGGCGAAGGCGGACGCGCGGCTCGGCGGCTCGATCGCCGCAGCGCTGGCCGGGGCGTCAGCCGGCGTGGCGGTCGTGCGTGTCCACGATGTGCGCGAGACGGTCCAGGCGCTGGCCGTGCAGGCGGCGATCGCTCAGGCGGGCGCCCAGCCGGCGTAGAGCGGCCCCGCGGCGTCGGCGCGGGCGCGCACGGTGCTCCAGGGCGTCTCGATCCCGTCGGCGGCGTCCGCGATCGCCTGCAGGTGCGCATGCCAGCCCGCCCCGACGCCGGCGGCGTCCTCGGGCGGCAGGCCGGAATGGGTGAGGGTGACCTTGCAGCCGTCGCCGTCCGGCTCCAGGTCCCAGCGGACCAGAGACTCCTTCGACCCGTCCAGTTCGGTCCAGGCCCAGGCGAAGGCGCGCATCGGCTCGAAGATCACGATCCGGCCCAGACTGCGATAGTTCTCGTCCTTGAAGTCGAGCTGCATGACGCCACCGGGCGCGACGCGGTCGATCGTCGTGTTGGCGAACCAGTCCGAGATGCGCTCGGGGACGGTCAGCGCGGCCCAGACCTTCTCCACCGGTCGGGCGTAGCGCCGTTGGAACACCACCTCCACCTTATCGCCGGCGCGCCGGATCTCGCCGAGGTCGGTCATTGTTCACGCTCCAGATGGTCGTCGAGGGCGGCCAGGCGGCGCGCCCAGAATCGGCGATAGGGAAGCAGCCACGCGTCGAGTTCGGCCAGGCCGCGAGGGTCCAGCCGGTAAAGCCGGCGCTGGCCGTCAGCCCGCACGCTGACGAGCCCGGCCTCGCGCAGCAGCTTCAACTGCTTGGAGACGCCGGGCTGGCTCAGGTCCATCGCCGAGACGATGGCCCCGGCCGGCCGCTCACCCTCCCGGAGCAGGTCCAGGATGGCCCGACGGCTGGGTTCGGCGACGGCTTCGAAGGGGGTCATAGGGCATTTATATGCCTTATAAGAAATATAACTCAATAGGAATTTATTCCCGCCTCATCGCGGGACAAGCTCGGGGATGACGATCAGGAGGGGGTCTTCACCCGCAGATGGTCGCGCCAGGCCGGCAAGGTGGCCATGTAGGCCAGGGTGTTGCGTTCGGCGTCGGCGCGGTCGCCGCCTTCTTCACGCAATTGCCAGTCGACCATGCGGCCGAAGCGGGTCTCGAAGTCCTGCAAAGCTCCGGTCTCGTCGACGCAGTATTGGCAATAGCGGCCGGTCTCGACGGGCATGCCGCAGCTCTCGCACTTGTGGGTCATGGGTCGGGCCTTTCGGTCTGGAGGGCGCCGGTCGGCGAAGGCGTCGGCATCCATGGCCGGCAGGCTGGCCGCTTGGGGATAGTTCGTAAATCCCGATGCATTCCACCCGCCGCCGGGCTAGCGGTTGGGCATGAGCAAGCTGGGCCGAGTCCTGATCATCGCCGGTTCCGACAGCGGGGGTGGGGCGGGGATCCAGGCCGACATCAAGACGGTCACGGCCCTCGGCGGCTATGCGGCGACGGCGATCACCGCGGTGACGGTACAGAACACCCTGGGCGTCACCGCCGTGCACCCGATCCCCCTTGAGGTGGTCGAGGCGCAAGCGCGGGCGGTGCTGTCGGACATCGGCGCCGACGCGATCAAGACTGGGATGCTGGGCGACGCGGCGACGGTGGAGTTGGTCGCCAGCCTGCTGGACGAGGCGAAGGTCGCGGCGGTGGTGGATCCGGTCATGGTGGCCAAGGGCGGCGCCTCGCTGCTGGCGGCGGGGGCGGTGGCGGCGGTGCGCGAGCGGCTGATCCCCCGCGCGGCATTGCTGACCCCAAACGCGCCCGAGGCCGAGGCCCTGAGCGGGATCGCCGTTCGGACGACCGACGACCTGCGCCGGGCGGGCGAGGCGCTGCTGGCGATGGGCGCGCGGGCGGTGCTGATGAAGGGCGGCCACGTGCCGGGCGAGCGCGTGGTCGACGTCCTGATAACCCCGGCCAGCGAGACCGCCTTCGAGGGCGAGCGGATCGACAGCCGCCACACCCACGGCACCGGCTGCACACTGGCGTCCGCGTGCGCGACGGGCCTGGCCCAGGGCCTGCCGCTGGTCGAGGCGGTGGCGCGAGCCTGGGACTATGTGCACGAGGCGATGCTGCGCGCGCCCGGCCTGGGCGCCGGCCACGGCCCGCTGGACCACGCCTGGCCGCTGCGGGGGCGGGCATGAGGCACGCCGACCGGCTCGAGGCGATCCTGCGGCGCTCCGAACCCCTGATGCAGGTGATGCGGACGTTGCGGGCGCTGGACCCGCCCGACTGGATGATCTTCTCAGGCGCCATCTACCAGCGGGTGCTGAACGACCTGACGGGGCGACCGCTGGACTACGGCATCAAGGACTACGACGTCGGCTACTACGACGCGTCCGACATCTCGTACGACGCCGAGGACGTGGTGATCCGCCGCGTCGCCGCCGCCTTCGATCCGCCCCTGCGCGAGATGGTCGAGGTGCGGAACCAGGCGCGGGTTCACGTCTGGTTCGAAGGCCATTTCAACGAGCCGTATGACCCCCTGGGCTCGAGCGCCGAAGCCCTGACGCGGTTCGTGAGCCCGCTGTTCGCGGTCGCGGCGAGGCTGGAGGCGGACGACAGACTGGCGATCCAGGCGCCGTTCGGCCTGGAGGATCTTTTCGCCATGCGGATGCGCTACAACCCCAATCGCCGCAGCCCGAACTTCGAAGAGATCGCCGGGCGGGCCAAGGCGCGCTGGCCCGAACTCACGATCGTAGCGGACTAGCGGCGGTAGACGTCCGGATCGCGGATTTCCATCCAGTTCTCGACCTTGGTGAGCTCGCCGAAGCCGAACGGGCGGTAGAGGCCGTGGGCGTCGCGGGTGGCCAGGTGCATGCGGCGGAAACCCTGCAGATCGGGGTGGGCCTTGATGAAGGCCATGATCAGCTTGCCCAGGCCGGCGCCGCGATGGGCCTCGTCCACGAAGACGTCGCAGATCCAGCCGAAGGTGGCGCGGTCGGTCACCACCCGCGCCATGGCGGCCATGGTCCCGTCGGCCGCATAGACGCCGATGACCAGGCTGTTGGCGACGGACTTGGCGAAGGTCTCGAAGGGGAGGCCCTCGGCCCAATAGCTCTGGGTCGCAATCCACCGATGGCCACGGGCCAGATCGAACCGCCGAGGGTCGTCGCTCACCTCATACGTCATCCTGGCCTCCTGTCGGGTCCGCGGCGCGGGAACTGGCCCTTGCCGCCGGGCCTGCAGGGACGCAAGTGCTGGGGCCGATTTCGAGGAGGCCAGTCTTGCGCCAGTGGACCGTCGATGCGTTCGCCGCCCAGCCCTTCCGCGGCAATCCCGCCTGCGTGGTCGAGCCGTTCGAGGCCTGGCCTGACGCCGGCTGGATGCAGGCGCTGGCCGCGGAGAACAATCAGGCCGAGACCGCCTTCCTGCTGAAGTCGGCCGATCCGGCGCGCTTCGGCCTGCGCTGGTTCACGCCGGCGCTGGAGGTGCCGCTGTGCGGCCACGCGACCCTGGCGTCCGCCCACGTGCTGTTCGCCGAGCTCGGGCTGGCAGCGGACAACGTGACCTTCGAGACGAAGTCGGGGCCGCTGATCGTGGCGCGAAAGGGCGCCGGCTACGAGATGGACTTCCCCGCCCAGCCGCCCGAACGGATCGAGGCGCCGGAAGGGCTGATCGAGGCCCTGGGCGCCAAGCCGACCGAGGTCTGGGCGTCGAGCTACCTGATCGCCCTGTTCGACGACGAGGCGACGGTTCGGAACCTGAAGCCCGACATCCCGGGTCTGAACCGCGCCGCCGGTTCGGTGCGGGAGCGGGGAAACGTCGGGGTGGCGGCGCTCGCGAAGACGGGTGCGGACCACGACGTGGTGGATCGCTTCTTCGCGCCCGGGTCGGGCATCCCTGAGGATCCCGCCACCGGCTCGCTCCACTGCATCCTGGCGCCGCTCTATGCTCAGAAACTGGGGCGGCCGACGGTGCGGTTCCACCAGGCCTATCCCGGCCGGGGCGGCGACCTGGAGTGCGAGCACCGCGGCGATCGGGTGCTGATCCGCGGCGGCGCCGTGACCATTGTGGAAAGCCGTCTGCGCGCAACAGCGTGACATGGAAATGCGCCCCCGAAGCCGAGGCTTCGAGGGCGCCTCCCCTACTCCGCCGGGGTGTGCGTCCGGCGGGATGTCAGCTCAGTTGACTAGCGGCGGTGGCCGTAGCCGTAGCCGTAGTCGCGGTCGTGGACCTCGCGGGCGATCCGCGTTTCCAGTCGGTCGAAGCGACGGTCCAGGTCGGCGCGCTCGCGGGGCGTCAGGCCGTTGACGCGATAGCGCGCCTCGAGGCGGGCGATCTCGTAGGACTTCGCCCGCAGGTCGGCGGCCTCCCGACGGGTGATCACACCCTGGCGGGCGCCGATCTCAATGCGTCGGTTCAGTTCCGCCTGGCGCTGGTTCAGGTTGTAGGCGCCATGGTTGTCCCAGCGGCCCGGCTGCGCCGAGGCGAGGGTGGGGGCGGCGACGGCCGTCACGGTGGTGACGGCGGCCAGAGCGGCGATCAGGGTCTTCATGTCTGGTCTCCTTGGTCCGTGTCGGCCGGGGATCGGCCTTCAGTGACGACAAGAGACCACGTCGCGCCTGACCGCGGCCTGAGGCGCGCGGTTGGCCAAGGTTCACCTAGCTTGCAGAAAATTCAGGTCGCGGATCAGGCCGCGGCGCCGGCCTGCGCGTTCGCCTGACCGCCGGTGGCGGCGGCGTTCAGGACCGACGAGATCGCGTCGTAGAGCTTGGCGATCTCGATCGGCTTTGCCACGTGGGCGTCCATGCCGACGGCCAAGTATTCCTCGACCTGATGGGTGAGGGCGTTGGCGGTCAGCGCCACGATCGGCGTGCGGCGGCGCCCGCTGACCCGCTCCGCCTCGCGGATCGTCGACGCGGCGGTGATGCCGTCCATGACGGGCATCTGGATGTCCATCAGGATCAGGTCGTAGCTGCCCGTGCGCCAAGCCTCGACCGCTTCCTTCCCGTCCGGGACGATGTGCACTTCGATGCCCAGCGACCCCAGGACCGCGGCCAGCACCTGCTGGTTGGTGGGGTTGTCCTCGGCGGCCAGCAGGCGCAGGTCGCCATCGTCGGACGCCGGGGCCGGTTCCGCCGCCTGCAGCGAAGCGGGGCGGCCGCGGGTCAGAGGGAGTTCGACGGTGAACGTGGAGCCATGGCCCTCGCGGCTCTCCACGTCGATCGAGCCACCCATCATCTGTGTCAGCTCGCGGCAGATGGCGAGGCCCAGACCCGTGCCGCCGAAGCGGCGCGTGGCGGAGTTGTCGGCCTGGGTGAACTTCTCGAACAGGCTGGGCAGCTTCTCGGGCGAGATGCCGACGCCGCTGTCCCTGACGACGATGCGCAGGCCCCCGGCCGCGCCGATATCGACGTGCGCCGACACCGAGCCTTGCGGGGTGAACTTGACCGCGTTGGACAGCAGGTTGCCGACGATCTGGCGGAGGCGGTCGGCGTCGCCGCGCCACCAGCCCTTGGCCTCGTCGGCGATGGTGACGGCGAAGCCCAGGCCCTTGGCCTTGGCCATGATCTCGAAGTTCTCGCGCGCCCTGTCGAGGGCCGCCTCGGCGTCGAAGTCTTCCTCGAACAGGGTCAGCTTGCCGGCCTCGATCTTCGAGAGGTCGAGCACGTCGTTCAGCACCGCGAGCAGCAGCCCGCCCGAGCGGCGGATCACATCGAGGCGGTCGCGCTGCACCTGGTCGAGCTGGCCCAGAGCCATGACCTCGGCCATCGCCAGCACGCCGTTCAGGGGCGTGCGGATCTCGTGGCTCATGTTGGCCAGGAACTGGGTCTTCAGAACGTTCGCGGCGTTGGCTTCATCGCGCGCGACCTCCAGCTCGCGCATCGCGCGCTTCAGGTCGTCCTCGCGCTCGGCCAGCTTGCCCAGCAGGTGGTTGAAGCTCTCGGTCAGGCTCTGGAACAACTCGTCCGACGCATCGACCTGCACGGGCGTGAAGCTGCCGCCCGCGGCGACCTCGCGCATCGCCTGCGACAGGGTCTGCACCGGCTGGATCACCCGGTGCGCCAGACTGCGGGCCAGGAACAGCGCCACGCCGACGCCGCCGAACAGCAGCACGAAGGTCAGCGCGATGAATTGGGGCAGGAGCGGCGCCAGCGACGGCTGCACGACGGTCATCGTGAGCTGTCCCACGGGCCTGCCGTCAAGGATGACCGGCTTGGTCAGGGTCTCGGTGGAGCCTTCGGTCGGCGCGACGCTGCGGAAGCTGGCGATCTCGCGGCCCCCGGCGTCGATCACGCGGGCCGACACCACGTCGCGGCTGGTCTTCACCGCCGCCATGGTCTGGCCCAGGTGGATGCGGCCCGCCGGGGTCATTTCGGGGGCCGCCATCTGGGCGGCGATCTCGGCGAGGCCCTCGTGGAACTTGTGCGACTGGGTGCGCGCCACCGCCCATTGCTGGAGCATGAAGGTCAGGCACGCGGCCAACAGCACCACCACCGTGGTGATCAGGCCGACCCCCGCCACGCGCGCGTGGAACGTCGCCGTCGGGGCAGCGCTCGTCGGCGCCCCGTGCTCAGACGTGTCCCCCGGCAGGTTCATGCATCCAGGGATAGCGGGATAGTCCTAACGCTTCGCTTCCGTCTCAACCTGTGGACGTCGCGCGTTACCTTCAAACTGTGCCTTTGGCGCCACGCTACAACTGGCCGCAGGAGAAAACATGGTTAACAACCATTGAATCGATTGCGTGCAAGGTAATCTTTCCTTTACCTTAACGAGTGTCGGGTAACTTTCAGGGGTGTATCCAGATGGACAAGGTTTTCGTGGCCAAACGTGTGGCCGAGAAGCTCTTCACGACCGAAGCCGCCGTCGACGGCGCGCTGATCGAAGCCACTGAGCTGATGAGCGAAATGCTCAAGGCCCGCCAAGACGTGAATACCTCGCTGGTGTTCGCGGACGACGTACAAGTGAAGATGATGGAAGCCATGAAGGCGCTGAGCGAAGCTCGGACCGCCATGGTCGCCGTCCACGGTGAGCTGAACGAAGCCAAGCTTCGCCTCGGCATCCGCACCAAGATGAGCGGCATGGACAAGCCCCAAGAAGGCGCGTCCCGCGAGCAGACGATCATGCGGGAAGCCATCTAAGGCGACCTGCCCCGTCGGGTACCCGATGGATCATTGCAATAGATTAACTGGTTAGGCGCCTCTAATTCGCATTAGGGGCGCTTAATCATGCCAGACATCTCTGTCCGCCTGCTGATCAACATCTTCTCCGTCCTGGGCGCCCTGTTCGCCCTGTGGAAGGGCGGGGTGGCGGAGCGGTCGGCGGCCACGATCGTGATCATCAATACGATCGTCGGCGAAGGCAGCCACTGGCTGGCCCCCAACAGCGACGACATCATCCGGCTCGTGAACGACGGCCTGACCGCAGTGGGGCTGCTGGTGGTGACCGTGCGGTACGGCGCGCCTTGGATGGGCGGGGTGATGCTGTTCTTCGCCGCCCAGTTCGCCATGCACTCGTATTACATGGTCACCGAGCGGCGCACCGGCGACTATCTCAACGCATTGATCAACAATATCAATTTCAGCGGCATCATCTGGTGCCTGGTCTTCGGCACCGCCGTCGCGTGGCGCCGTCGGGCTCTGGCGTCGCGCGCCATGAAACCTGCTGCGGCGCCAGCCCGCATGGACGCACCGGCCCCGCCGCTCTAGGGCCTCTCCGGGCATCCCATGCCCACCTCGCCCATCGTCCTGCTGCAACTGGCCCTGGCCGTCGCCGGCGTCGCCTTCGCCCTCTGGAAGGGTGGCGCGGCCGAACGGGCGGGCGCGTGCGTGCTGGCGGCCAACCTCGTGGTCGGCATCCTCCTCGCCGAGACCCTTGAAATCCGCCCGGATTGGCTCCGGCTTGCGACGGACGCCCTGACCGGCATGGCGTTCCTTTGGATCGCGCTGCGCCGCGCGGCGCTGTGGATGGGCGTCATCATGCTGCTCTACGCCGCCCAGTTCGGCCTGCACGCCTACTACCTGGCCGTGGACCGCGATCCGACCGACTACCTGCATGCTGCGATCAACAACGCCAACAACTCCGCCATCGTGTTGTGCCTGATCGCGGGTTCTGTCGCGGCCTGGCGGCGCCGTCGGAGGGCGGCGGCGCTGCGGCCGCTGGCGGGCGCGGCCTAGAGTCGCTGCAAGGGCCGCCAGAAAACTTTCGCTTGCACTGAAGCTCAAACGAAGGCCTTTGGCCCGCGGGCCACGCCCTCCCAACGGGGCGCTGCCTATCTGCGAGGATAGGAGACATCGCAATGACTACCCCGCCTGACCAAGGTGGAGCGAAGCCGGCCATGCGCCCGGCTCGCCCCGAATTCTCTTCCGGCCCCTGCGCCAAGCGCCCCGGATGGAATCCCGAAAATCTCAGCAACGCCGTCCTCGGCCGTTCGCACCGGTCGAAGATCGGCAAGGCGCGCCTGAAGGAAGCCATCGACCGCACCCGCGAGGTGTTGGGCGTGCCCGACGACTATCTCGTCGGCATCGTGCCCGGCTCCGACACCGGCGCCGTGGAAATGGCCCTGTGGTCGATGCTGGGACCCAAGCCGGTCCAGCTGCTGGCCTTCGAAAGCTTCGGCAAGGACTGGGTGACCGACGTCACCAAGCAGCTCAAGCTGGACGCCGAGGTGCTGGACGCGCCGTACGGCAAGCTTCCCGACCTGAGCAAGGTCCGCAAGGACGCCGACCTGGTCTTCACCTGGAACGGCACCACCTCGGGCGTCCGCGTCCCGAACGGCGACTTCATCGCCGCGGATCGCGAAGGCATCACCATCTGTGACGCCACCTCGGCCGCCTTCGCCCAGGATCTCGACTGGCCGAAGCTGGATGTGGTCACCTTCTCCTGGCAGAAGGCCCTGGGCGGCGAGGCCGCGCACGGGATCCTGATCCTGTCGCCCCGCGCCGTGGCTCGTCTCGAGAGCTACACGCCAGCCTGGCCCATGCCGAAGCTCTTCCGCATGACCAAGGGCGGGAAAGTGACCCTCGACCTGTTCGAAGGCGCCACGATCAACACGCCCTCGATGCTAGCGGTCGAGGATGCGGTCGACGCGCTGAAGTGGGCCGCGGCCATCGGCGGCTTCCCCGAGATGAAGCGCCGCGCCGACGCCAACCTGGCGGTGCTGGACGCCTGGGTCGCCAAGACCGACTGGGTGGCCTTCCTGGCCGAGGACGCGGCGACGCGCTCCAACACCTCGGTGTGCCTGAAGGTCGTCGACCCGCGGGTCACCGGCCTCTCGCCCGACGCCCAGGCCGACTTCGCCAAGAAGCTGGCCTCGGCGCTGGAAAAGGAGGGCGTGGCCCTCGACGTCGGCGGTTACCGCGACGCTCCTCCCGGTTTGCGGATCTGGTGCGGCGCCACGGTGGAGACCTCCGACCTCGACGCCCTGACGCCGTGGCTCGACTGGGCTTTCGCCTCCGTCGCCGCCGACCTGCAAGCCGCCTAAGCGGCCCGCCCAAACACCCTGAACATTTCCCTCCCGGCCCGGCCGGGAGGGCGCTCCCCTAGGAGATTCACCATGCCTCGCGTTCTCATCGCAGACAGCCTGAGCCCCGCCGCCGTCGACATTTTCAAGCAGCGCGGCGTCGACGCCGACATCAAGACCGGCCTCAGCAAAGACGAGCTGATCGCCGTGATCGGCGATTACGACGGCCTGGTCGTCCGCTCGGACACCAAGCCCAACAGGGACGTGATCGCCGCGGCCAAGAAGCTGAAGGTCATCGGCCGCGCCGGCATTGGCGTGGACAACATCGACATCCCGGCGGCCACCGCCGCGGGTGTGGTGGTGATGAACACGCCCTTCGGCAACTCGATCACCACGGCCGAACACGCCATCGCCATGATGTTCGCCCTGGCCCGCCAGATGCCCGCCGCCGACGCCTCGACCCAGGCCGGCAAGTGGGAGAAGAGCCGGTTCATGGGCGTGGAGCTCTACGCCAAGACCCTGGGCCTGATCGGTGCCGGGAACATCGGCTCGATCGTCGCCGACCGCGCCCTGGGCCTCAAGATGAAGGTCGTGGCCTACGATCCCTTCCTGTCGCCCGAGCGAGCCGTGGAGATGGGCGTCGAGAAGGTCGAGCTGGACGAGCTGCTGGCCCGCGCCGATTTCATCACCCTGCACACGCCGCTGACCGACAAGACCCGCAACATCCTGTCGGCCGAGAACATCGCCAAGGCCAAGAAGGGCGTGTTCATCATCAACTGCGCCCGCGGCGGCCTGGTCGATGAGGCGGCGCTGCGCGCAGCGCTGGAAAGCGGCCATGTCGGCGGCGCCGGCTTCGACGTGTTCAGTCAGGAGCCGGCCAAGGAGAACGTGCTGTTCGGCGCGCCGAACCTGGTCGCCACCCCGCACCTCGGCGCCTCGACCAACGAGGCGCAGGAGAACGTGGCGCTGCAGGTCGCCGAGCAGATCAGCGACTACCTGCTGACAGGCGCGGTGACCAACGCCCTGAACAGCCCGTCGGTCACGGCCGAAGAGGCGCCCCGCCTGAAACCGTTCGTGGCGCTGGCCGAGAAGCTCGGCGCCCTGGCGGGCCAGATGGTCGACTTCGGCATCAAGTCGGTGGACATCGCCTTTGAGGGTCAGGTGTCGACGCTAAACACCAAGCCGCTCAGCGCCGCGGCGCTGGCGGGCGTCCTGCGGCCCATGCTGGCCGAGATCAACATGGTCTCGGCGCCCGCGGTGGCGAAGGAGCGTGGCATCGTTTTCTCGGAGAGCCGCCAAGAGGACTCGCCGATCTACGAGAGCCTGGTGCGGATCACCGTCACGACCGAGAAGGGCAAGCGCTCGTTCGCCGGCACCGTCCAGGCGGGCGCGCCGCGCGTGGTGGAGGTGAAGGGCATGGATCTCGACGCCCCGTTCTCGCCGCGGATGCTCTACGTCAACAACCTGGACAAGCCGGGCTTCATCGGCGCGCTGGGCGGCCTGCTGGGCGAGGCGGGCATCAACATCGCCACGTTCAACCTGGGCCGCATCGACGCTGGCGACGACGCCATCGCGCTGGTCGGCGTGGACCAGGAGCCGAACGAGAAGCTGCTGGCCGCGATCCAGGCCCTGCCGCACGTGAAGGAAGCCCGCGCTCTGAAGTTCTGACCCGCGTTCAGAAACTGGACCTTGTCTCCCGAAGCCTCCGACCGCACCTACTCGGCAGGCTTCGGGAGGGTTCATGAAGGTCATTGGCAGCTACGTCAGCCCGTACGTCCGCAAGGTACTGGCCTGCCTGAACCTCAAGGGGATCCCCTACCAGATCGACCCGATCACGCCGTTCTTCGGTGATGACCAGTTCGAGCAGGTGAGCCCACTGCGCCGCATCCCGGTGCTGGTCGACGGCGATCTGTCGCTCTGCGACTCCTCGGTGATCTGCGCCTACCTCGACGAGGCCTATCCCGGCGCCCCGCTGCTGCCGGCCGATGCCAAGGACCGCGCCCGCGCCCGCTGGCTTGAGGAGTATGCCGACAGCCGGATGGGCGACGTCTTCATCTGGGGCCTCTTCTACCAGGTGATCGTCCACCCGGCGGTGTGGGGCGAGACGGGCGACCGTGACCGCGTGGAACGGACGCTGTCGAGCGATGCGCCTGGCGTGCTGGACTACCTGGAGGGCCAGGTCCCGGAGGACGGCTTCCTGTTCGGCGACATCGGCCTGGCCGACATCTCGCTCGCCACCTTCTTCCGCAACGCCGCCTACGCCCGCTTCGCGATCGATGGCGACCGCTGGCCCCGGACCGCGGCCTTCGTCGAGCGCGTCCTGGGCCATCCCGCGATCGCGGTCCTGCTGCCGTTCGAGCAGGCCCAGATGAGCACGAACCCGGCCGGCCGCCGCCAGGCCCTGATCGCCGCCGGTGCGCCTCTCTGCGCCCAGACCGTGGGGACGCCGACGCCGAAAAAGGGCGTCATGGAGCTCTAGCGGCTCCAGGCGTTCGAAGACCAGCGGTTCCCCACGTCGCCAACGGTCAGTGGAAGTCGCGGCTGCGGATCAGGCGGCCGCTCACCTTCGAATGGACCGCGATCTCGGCCTGGTCCTCGCGCAATTCCGAGAGGCGGCCGGAGAGGTCGGTGAAGCGTTCGGCCACCAAGTGGACCACCTCGCCCTCCTTCTGGACCTGGCCGTGGACGATCAGGAAGGCCGAGGTCATCACCAGCCGCCGGTGCGCCTCGAAGGCGTCGCGCCAGATCACGATGTTGGCGATGCCGGTCTCGTCCTCGATGGTCATGAAAACGACGCCCTTGGCGGTGCCCGGCCGCTGGCGCACCAGCACCAGCCCACCCACCGAAAGGCGGCGGCGGTCGCGCACCGTCTTCAGCGCCGAGCAAGGGTGGACCTTCTGGCGGATCAGCTCCTCGCGGAAGAAGCGCACCGGGTGGTCCTTCAGCGACAGGCTGGTGGTGCGATAGTCCTCGGCCACATGCTGCGGCAGGCTCATGAACGGCAGCTCGACCTGGGCCTCCTTCAGGCTCTGGCGCAGCAGCAGCGGCGCCCGCCGTTCGGCGTCCCATTCCGGAGACAGACCCTTCACCGCCCACAACGCTTCGCGCCGCGGGAAGCCCAGGCTGCGGAAGGCGTCGGCCTCGGCCAGCAGCTCCAGTGCGCGGCGCGTCAGGCCGGCCTGCCGGGCGAAGGCCTCGATGCTGTCAGCGCCGGCCTCGCGGGCCTTCACCAGCGCCAGCGCGTCGTCCTTCTTGAACCCCTTGATCTGCCGCAGGCCCAGGCGGACGGGGCGATATTTCTCGGCGCGGGGATCGTCCTTCTCTTCCAGCGTGCAGTCCCAGTCGCTGAACATCACGTCCGGCGGCCGCACCTCCACCCCGTGGTCCTTCGCATCCCGGACGAGTTGGGCCGGCTGGTAGAACCCCATCGGCTGGCTGTTCAGCAACGAGACCAGGAAGGCGTCGGGGTGATGCCATTTCACCCAGGCCGAGGCGTAGACCAGGATCGCGAAACTGATCGCGTGGCTCTCCGGAAAGCCGTACGAGCCGAACCCCTCGATCTGGTGGAAGCACCGCTCGGCGAACTCGGCGTCGTAGCCACGTCTCACCATTCCTTCGACGAACTTGCGGCCGTAGTTCCCCACCGTGCCCATGTTGCGAAAGGTGGCCATGGATCGCCGCAGGCCATCGGCGTCGTCGGCCGAGAACTCGGCGCCGATGATCGCCACGCGCATGGCCTGTTCCTGGAACAGCGGCACGCCCATGGTCTTGCCCAGGATCGCCTCCATCTCATCCTGCGGATACTCGAGGCTGGGCCGGGGGTAGGTCACCTTCTCGATGCCGTCGCGGCGCTTGAGGTAAGGGTGGACCATGTCGCCCTGGATCGGCCCGGGCCGAACGATCGCCACCTCGATGACCAGGTCGTAGAACTTCCGCGGCTTCAGGCGAGGCAGCATCGACATCTGCGCCCGGCTCTCCACCTGGAACACGCCGACGGAGTCGGCGTGGCACAGCATCTCGTAAACCTCGGGATCGGCCTGAGGGATATGCGCGACGTCGGTGATGATCGTGCCGTCGGGAAGCGGCGGCAGGAGGTCGAAGCTCCGCTTCAGCGCCGTCAGCATGCCGAGCGCCAGCACGTCGACCTTCATCAGCTTGAGCGCGTCGATGTCGTCCTTGTCCCACTCGATGAAGGTGCGATCCTCCATGGCGGCGTTGCCGATGGGCACGGTCTCGTCCAGGCGGCGCTTGGTCAGCACATAGCCGCCCACGTGCTGCGACAGGTGGCGCGGAAAACCCAGCAGCTCCTGGGCCAACGCGGTGGCGCGGCGGATCTCGGGGGCGTCGGGATCGAGGCCCGTCTGGCGGATGTGTTCGTCCGGAACGTCATCGCCGTAGCTGCCCCAGACCGTGTTCGCCAGCGCGGCCGTGATGTCCTCGGTCAGCCCCAGCGCCTTGCCGACCTGGCGGATCGCCATGCGGGGCCGGTAGTGGATCACCGTGGCGACAATCGCAGCGCGATGGCGGCCGTAGCGCGCGTAGACGTACTGCATCACCTCTTCGCGCCGCTCGTGCTCGAAGTCGACGTCGATGTCGGGCGGCTCGTTCCGGTTCCTGGAAATGAAGCGCGAGAAGAGAAGGTCCTGGTCCTCCTTCGTCGGGTCGACCGCGGTCACGCCCAGGCAGTAGCAGACACAGGAATTGGCGGCGGAACCCCGTCCCTGGCAGAGGATCTTCAGCTCGTCGCGCGCGTGGCGAACGATGTCGTGCACGGTCAGGAAGTAGTTCGGGTAATCGAGCTCCTCGATCAGATCGAGCTCTTCGGCGACCGTCTTCCGCACCTTCTCGGGCACGCCGTCGGGAAAGCGCCAGTCGGCTCCCGCCCAGGCCAGGTCGCGCAGGTGCTGGATGGCCGTCTTGCCGGGCGGCACGGGTTCGTCGGGGTATTCGTAGTGCAGGTCGTCGAGGTCGAAGCCCACCCGCTCCGCGATCTCGACGCTGCGGTCCACGGCGCCCGGGAATTTCGCGAACAGGCGCGCCATCTCCTGCGTGGGCTTCAGGTGGCGTTCGGCGTTGGCCTCCAGGCGCAGGCCGGCCTCCTGGATCGTGCAGGTCTCGCGGATGCAGGTGAGCACGTCCTGCAACGGCCGCCGTTCGGGACCGTGGTAGAGGACGTCGTTGGTGGCCACCATCGGGATGGCCGACGCCTGGGCCAGGGCGTCCAGACGGGCCAGCCGGTGCAGGTCGCGCGCACTGTAGCGCCGGGCGGCGGCGAGCCAGACGTCGGGCAGTTCGCCCCGGATCCGCCGCAGGTCGCCCTCGAACACCTGGTCCAGTCGCTCGGGCGGAACGACGAGGACGAGCTGTCCTTCGGCGTGGCCCAGGAAGTCTTCCCAGTGCAGCTCGCACTCGCCTTTTTCGGACCGCCGCTGGCCGACCGTGAGCAGGCGCGTCAGCCGCCCGTACGCTTCCCGATCCGACGGATAGACCAGCAGGCTGGGCGTGCCGTCGGCGAAATCCAGGCGGCAGCCGGTCAGCGCGCGGATGTTCGAACCGGCTTCCCGCAGGTCCTGCATCTGCCGCCAGGCCCGCACCACCCCGGCCAGGCTGTTGCGGTCGCAGATTCCTATGGCTTCGATCCCGAGGGCATCCGCGCCGATCACCAGCTCCCGGGGATGCGACGCCCCGCGCAGGAACGAGAAGTTGGTGGTGGCCTGGAGCTCGGCGTAGCGGGTCACGTCAGATCCGTGAACGGATTGAAGGCGACCTCCCAGAGGTTGCCCTCGGGGTCGGCGAAATAGCCGGAGTAGCCGCCCCAGAAGACGTCCTGCGGAGGTTTCACGGGCGTGGCGCCGGCGGCGATCGCTTCGGCGAACGCGCGGTCGACCCCCGCCTTGGACGGTTCGTTGTGAGCCAGGGTCACGCCGCTGAAGCCGGAGCCCTCGGCGGGGACCGTCGCGTCCTTGGCCAGTTCGTCGCGGGGGAACAGCCCCAGCCAGGTTCCCTCCAGCCGGAACATCACCATGTCGTCGCCGGGCGTGTGGTTGTGCGTCGGAAAGCCGAGACCGTCCCGGTAGAAGGCGATCATCCGGTCGAGGTCGCGGACTCCGAAGGTGACGAGGCTGATCTTGGGCTTCATATGGGGCTCCTCAGGGAATGTCTTCACGCGAACAGGCCGTGGAGCCACCACTTCGGGCCCCCCTCGCCGCCATAGAGGCCGGCGCGGAACAGCCAGAAGCGGCCGCCCTCGGCGTCCTCCACCCGGTAGTAGTCGCGGACGTGGGTGACCGAGACGTCGCCGATGTCGCCCTTCCACCACTCCTCGCCGATCCGTTCGGGGCCTTCGGCGCGCTGCACGCGGTGGACGCGGCCGCGCCAGCGGAATTGGACCGGTGGGTCGTCGGGCAGCAGGGCCACCACCTGTTCCAGCGGCTCGGGCCGGCGGAACAGGCGCACGGGCCGGGGCGTCTCGCGGTCCCAGGGACGGGACGTGTTTTCCGGGGCGCCCAGGGCCGGCTCGCGGGTGACGGCCAGCTCAGGCACGTGGCTCTCGAACGGGGCGGCCCGCCAGACGGCGCCGGGACCCAGCCGGTTGGTCAGGCGGTCGACCAGAGGGGCCAGACCATCCTCCACAGCGGCCTCCAGCCCGGCCTCCAGCCTCACCTGACGGCCCGAGACCGGCTCCACCGCATAGGCGGCGATGGTCACGCTCTCGACTCCGAAGCCGGGGTCGACGGTCTCCAGCTTGGGCTGGAACAGGCGGGAGAGGCGGCGAGCGTCGCGCCCCGCCAGCGACAGGCCGACGGCGACGCTGGGCGCCTTGCCGTCCACCCGATGGAAGGCGACTTCGAAGCGCCGGGCGCCTTGACCCTCGGCCTCCAGTCGGGCGCAGAGCTTGGCGGCCACGTCGGCGGTCACGCGCGCCATGTCCTCGGGCGCGCTGATCGGTTCGAAGAAGGCCAGCCGCGCCACCCAGGGCGTGGCCGGGCGGCGGAACGCCAGGGCCTCGGCGGTGCGGCCCAGGGCCTGGTCCAGCCGGTCCAGGGTCGTCGCCCCGAACCGGCGGCCCAGCGGCGCGCGGGGAATGTCCATCAGCTGGTCCAGCCGGCGCAGGCCCAGCCGCTCGATCTGGGCGGCGGCTTCGGGGTCCAGGCGCAGGGCGGCCGGCGGCAGGGCCTTCATGAGTTCGGCCTGGCCGTTCGGCGGGGCGATGGTTCCGTCCCGGCCATGGTGGGCCAAGGCCCAGGCCGCGCCGGGCGTGTCGGCGATGGCCAGGCGGAAGGACAGGCCATTGGCCCTCAGCCGGTCCCCGAAATCGGCCATCAACTCGGCCTCGCCGCCCCACAGGTGGGCCACGCCCGAAATGTCGAGGAACAGGCCGTCGGGCCGGTCGGCCGCGACCGCCGGCGAAAATCGCACGCACCAGTCTACGAGTTCGGCCAGGGCCCGTGTGTCGGCCTCGGGCTCGGCCTCGGCCGTCATGAGGTCGGGGACCAGGGCCATGGCGTCGGTGGCCTTCTGTCCGACATGGAGGCCCAGCTTCGCCGCCTCGGCGCTGACCGCCGCCAGCCGCCGCACTTGGCGCACGGTTTCGATCAGGGCGAGGGGCGCCTCAGGCTGCTCGGCGTTCGCGGGGTTGCGCCGGCGCCAGTTCGCGATCGCCCAGGTCGGCGACCAGGCGCAGAGGATGCGCGACATCGCCTGCCTCCCAGGAATAGGCCGCTTGGGCCTCGAGGATCCATTCGCCGGCGCGTCCGCCCCGGCAGCGTTCCAGCGCCACGCGAAACCGCGGGGCGCCCAAGCCGAACTCGCCGGCCGGCGGCTCGGACGGTGCGCCCGACACCCGCCACCGGGTGGTCGAGATCGAGCCTGCCGCTTCGGCCTTGGCGGTCCCGCCGAACGGCCTGCGCTTCAGCACGAAGCCCGTGGCCCCGCGCTTTTCGCAGGCCAGCTGCAGCCGCCGCCCCGCGGTCAGGTCCACCGCCTCGACCTCGCCGAAGACGGCTGACACCCCCACGGTGGCCAGGGCGTCCTCCATCACCGCCAGCGCCTCGGCCTCGTCGCGCACGCAAACCTGGATCAGCCGCTCGGGCGGGAAGCCCAGCCCGGCCAGCCCCGGCGCCCACAGGTCGTCGCGGCGCAACACCCACACCGCCTCGCCCCGGCGGGCCAGCGGAGCCGCCATCAGGGCCGCGAAAGCCGCCGGCGCGGCCGAGGTCTCGACCTCCAGCCCTGTCCCAACGATCTCGTGCCAGCGTCCCAGGGGCAGGCCGCCGCCGGGCAACCGAGCGTCCATCCCGCCGTCGCCGAAGGGCAGGACCCCGGCGTCAGGCCGCGCGCCGCTTTCGATCGCGGCGATCTTCGCGGCCAGCGCGGCGATCCGCTTGGCGCGAAAATCGGACATGGCTTTGGGACTCCTTTTGTTCCATCTTTGTTCTGTAACTCTGGAACGGAGGAGTCAAGCCGATGCGGCCTCGAATTCGCTACCGGCTGGAGTGCGGGGACGGGAGCTCCCGCGCGCCGCCTACGGCGTCGGCCCGCCGCCGCCCTGACCGAAGTCGAAGCCCGGGTCTCGCTGGCGTCCGCCGCCGAAGGCGTAGGTGAAGCCCACGAACACGCCGCGCACCTTGGGCTCGAACCGCTGCACGTCCTTCAGCGCCGGCGTGTCGATCACCCGCTTGTCGCGGAAGGTGCTCAGCATGTCCTGCACCGTCACCACGCCCGAGAGCTGCTCGGTGAACTTGTGCCGGTAGCCCAGGTTCAGCATCCCCGTCGGCGACCCGTATCCCTGCGGCGTCAGACGCTTGGAATTCAGGAAGCCCGAGAGCTGGACGAAGTCCTTCTCGGTGGCCTGCCAGCTCAGGCTGGCGCGGCCCGAGGCGACATAGGCCGACCGCTTGCCCGCGCCGAACCCCAGGCCCGTGCCGTCGATCTCGCTATGGAGCAGGTTGCCGCTGACATTGTAGCTCACCTTCCAGGGCAGGCGGCCGTTGGCGACCAGCTCGAGGCCCGTGCTCCGGCTCTCGCCCAGGTTGGCCCGGGTGGTTAGGAAGACGCCGCCGCCGATGTCGCGAGTCACGTCGTTGACCGCGTCGCGCACCTCGCGGTGATAGAGGGTGGCCAGCCAGATGCGGCCGTTCTTGCGGTACTGGTAGCCCAGCTCGAAGCTGTCGGTCACCGCGGGCTTCAGGTCGGGATTGCCCTGCCGGAAGTTCTGCGGGTCCTGGTAAATGCGGAACGGGTTGTAATCCTGCGGCTGCGGCCGCTGGATCCGCTTGCTGTAGCTGGCGGTCAGCTTCTGGCTGTCGCTCAGTTCGTAGGCCAGGTGCAGCGACGGATAGAGGCTGGTGTCGTCGTTCTCGGCCCTGATCGCCTGGGTCACGTTGTTCAGGTCGATCTTCACCGCCTCGACCCGCAGGCCGGCCAGGGCGGTCAGCTTCCCGAACGGCCGCTCGTAGGTGCCGTAGACCGCATGCACCTGCTGGTCGAACTTGAAGAGATTGGTCAGCGACGGGGTGGGCGTCAGGTCGACGGTGCCGGTCCCGCGGAAGCCCCGGTTGTCGTAGTCGTTGTCATCGGCGTCGTAGGCGTAGCCCAGTTTCAGCTTCACCTCGCCGGTGAGCGGCCGCGTGTATTCCACCTTGCCCTGGGTTTCCCAGAACAGGGCGTCGTAGCGCAGTTGCTCGTAGACGTTCGCGCCGGCCGGAATGCGGTTCACGTTCAGGAACTCGCGACGGAAGCTGCTGTCGTTGCGCTCGCGGCTGAAGTCGGCGGAGAGCTCGTGGCCTTCGCCGAAGGTGCGGCGGAAGCGGACCTCGGCGTCCAGCATCGGCCGCTTCTGTCGCTGGTGGCCGAACCGGTCGTAGCCGCGCGCCACGGCGCCCGAGGGCCCGGTCTCGTCGTAGCGTTCGTAGCTGCGGTCGTTGAAGTCCAGGTCCAGGTAGCGCACTTCCAGCGACAGTCGCGTCTTGGAGTCGGGGTCGTAGTCCAGGCCGCCCCGCAGGTTCGCGACGTTCACCCGTCCGCCGCCGGTCCCGGCCTGCTCGCTGCGCCGCGTCCCGCCGGCCTCGGCGATGGCGCGCTCGCGCTCGAAGGTCTGCTTGATCGAATCGTGCCGGAAACTGGCGTCGCCGCTCAGCGCCATCTTGCCCGCGCGGTACGACAGGTTCAGCCCGCCGTTCTGCCGGCCGCCCGATCCGACGTTCGCCCGGACCGAGCCGGTGGCGCCCGGCTTCTGGGTCTTCTTCATCACCAGGTTGATGATGCCGCCGCTGCCCTCGGGGTCGAAGGCCGCCGAGGGGTTGGTGATCACCTCCACCCGCTCGATCCGGTCGGCGGGCAGGTTCTGCAGCGCCTGACCCTTGTTCTCGCCCTTGAACATGCCCGACGGTTTGCCGTCGACCATGATGGTGACGTTGGAGTCCCCGCGAAGGCTGACGTTGCCGTTAACGTCGACCTCCAGCGACGGCACGTTGCGCAGGGCGTCGCTGATCGAACCCGACGTCGCCTGCAGGTCATTGGCGACGCTGTAGCTCTGGCGGTCGATCGACAGCCGCACGGGCGGCGCCGTCCCCTGGACATTGACCTCGCCGACGGTGGACCCGGGTTTCGCGGCGGGCGGGCCGGGCGTCTTCGTCGCCGGGGGCTGCTGCGCGAGGGCCGGTGTGGCCAAGATCGCCGTCGCCGCGGACGCGAGCCAGAACGAACGCTGAAGCAAGTTTGTCCCCCGACACGCCGCCCCCGGCAGCAAGCTGCACCGTGGCCCGATGTAAGGGCCACTTTATGACTGCGCGATTTCCCGGTGGTTGTGGCGGCGTCGCATATCGAGGCTAAATCGATGCAGCTCTTGGGGAGGCTGGCATGCGTTGGGCGGCGATCTTATCGGCGGCGTGGCTGGCGGCGGGCGCGGCCCACGCGCAGGCGCCCAAGGCGAAGGTCGAGACGGGGACGCTGGTGGGCGAAGCGACCGAACGGGCCAACATCTTCCGCAACGTGCCCTTCGCCGCGCCGCCGACAGGCGCGCTTCGCTGGGCGCCGCCACAGCGGCCCGCGAAGTGGACGGGTGAGCGCGACGCCACCAAGAACGGTCCGTCCTGTCCGCAGCCGATGAACGCCGACGGCACGCCAAACGCCTTCGGCGGCGCGAACGGGCCGGTGTCCGAGGACTGCCTGCAACTCAACGTCTTCGCGCCGAGAGGCGCCCGGAAGGCGCCCGTCATGGTCTGGATCCATGGCGGCGGTCACCGGGTGGGCGCCGGCTGGGTCTATGACGGACAGAACTTCGCCCGCGACGGGGTGGTCCTCGTCTCGATCAACTACCGCCTGGGCGCGCTGGGCTATCTGGCGCATCCGGCGCTCACCAAGGACGCGGGCGGGACGGCGACCGGTAACTTCGGCCTCATGGACCAGGTCGCCGCGCTCGAGTGGGTGAAGCGCAACGCCGCGGCCTTCGGCGGCGATCCCGCCAATGTGACGGTCTTCGGGGAATCGGCGGGCGGGGCCAGCGTGCTGGCTCTCCTGGCGACGCCCACCGCGCGCGGACTCTTCCAGAAGACGATGATCCAATCCGGGGGCGGCTGGTCGCCGGGGCGAACCCTCGCCCAGATGGAACAGGAGGGCGTCCGGGCGCTGGCCCAGGCGGGCGCCGCGCCCGACGCCACGGCCGCCGACCTGCGCGCCATCCCGTTCGAGAAGCTGGTCCCGCTCGCCGGCGACTATGGTCCCTTCGTGGACGGCCGGCTGATGACCGAGACGCCGGCGCAGGCCATGGCTCGTGGCCACGCCGCCGACGTGCCGTTGGTGGTCGGCTGGAACTCCGGCGAGGACTCCGTGGCCTTCGGCGGCCTGGTCGGCCCCGCCGAGCAGCTCCGCACCCCGGCCGACCGCGACGCCTTCACCGACCGCGTGTTCGGCGCCCCGGCCCGCTGGATCGCGGCGAGGGCGGCAAGCGGCAAGCCGGCCTGGCTCTACCACTTCTCCTATGTCGGCTCTCGCTTCCGCCCCACCCAGACGCGCGCGGCCCACGCGGCCGAGATCCAGTACGTCTTTGAATACTGGGGCCGGCGCACGCCGATGAGCGTGGTCAGCGACGAGGATCGCGCCATGGCCACCCTGATGCACGGCTGCTGGGTCGCCTTCGCCAAGAGCGGGGCGCCCAGGTGCGGGGACGAACCCTGGCCCGCCTACGACGCGCAGTCCGATCGCCTGATGGAGTTCGGCGCGAACAGCGGCGTGCGCACCCATTTCCGCAAGTCGCAACTCGATGCGCAAAAGGCGCCGAACTGACTCGGCCGTAGCCGCGTTGACTCGCGGAATCGGAGTTCCCCCATGGCCACCCGTCCGACCTGGCAGGGCTACCTGCGCCTGAGCCTCGTGAGCTGCCCCGTCGCGCTCTACACCGCCACCCAGCGGACGAGCGACGTCTCGTTCAACATGCTCCACAAGGAGACGATGAACCGGATCCGCATGATCCCCACCGATCCGGAAACCGGACCGGTCGACCGATCGGACATCGTCAAGGGCTATGAGATCGAGAAGGGCCACTACGTCGTGGTCACCGACGAGGAGATCAAGAACGTCCGACTGGAGACGACCCGGACGCTCGACATCGAGCGGTTCGTCGACGAGGACGACATCGACCGCCTCTACTGGAATGACCCCTATTTTCTCACGCCCGACGGCGACATGGCGGTCGAGGCCTTCACGGTGATCCGCCAGGCGATGGAGAAGGCCGGCAAGATCGCCCTGGGCCGCCTGGTGATGCACCAACGCGAGCGGCTGATGGCGCTGGAGCCGCGGGACAAGGGCATCCTGGCCTATTCCCTGCGCTCGAACCGCGAGGTGAAGGACGCCAAGGACGTGTTCGATCGGATTCCCGCGCACAAGGCGCCGCCGGCCATGATCGACATCGCCGCGAAGATCATCGAGCAGCAATCCGGCGCCTTCGATCCCTCGAAGTTCAACGACCGCTACGAGGATGCGCTCCGGGCCCTGATCAAGGAAAAGGAGAAGGGCCACGGCGTGAAGAAGGTCGAAGAGCCCAAGGAGGCCGAGGTGATCGACCTCATGGAGGCTCTCAAGCGCAGCCTGGGGGGAGAGCGGCGCAAGACGCCGGCCCGCAAGCCGGCGGCGCCCAAGAAGGCGGCCGCCTCTACCCGGAAGGCGCCGGCGAAGAAGCGAGCCTAGGGCGCGTCTACTTCTGGCCGGCCTCGACGGTGTCGCGCCAGTCTTTCAGGAAATGCTCGCGCACTTTGACGCCCTCGTCGCCGAACTCGACCTGGGCTTCTCTGGCGGCGTCAAACTTCGGCCAGGTCACGCCCCCGGCCGAACCGGGGTTCCCCGCCTTGGCGAAGCTTGACCAGTAGGCGGCCATGGCGTCGGACAGCGCCTTGTCCTCGGCGTCGAAGGTGGCAGGCGCGGTGGGCGCGCCGAAGACGTAGCGGATCTCGTCAGTGTGGCCCGCGCCGTAGGGTTTGCGCGCCTTGGCCGCCGGGGCCACGCGGCTGAAGTAGTAGAGATACGTCGGCGCGCCGGACTTGGCATGCAGGCGGGCTGCGTTGCGGTCGGGCTCGGTGATCAGCTGAACGGTCGTGACGTCGTTGATGATCCTAGCCTTGTCGCCGGAGCCTTGCGGATCGAAGGCCTTCAGGATGGCGCCCTTCTGGGGCTCGGGGATGGCGTCCAGCTGCGCCGCCTGCGGCCGGACCAGGCTGGCCTCGTTGGAGTTGCCGCCGAGGATGAGCGGCACCTTGGCGGCCTTGCCGGCCGCGAACCCCTTGGCGAGACCCTGGGTGATGTAGGTCCCGTCCAGGATCGGGCCGGCGCGGCCCACGAAGCCGCCGGTGTAGGGCATGGCGCTGAGCGGCAGCTTGCGGAGCGCCACGGCGGCCGCGGCGTCGTCGCCCTCCACGCCGGCAGCCACGGCGGCCTTCACCCCGGCGGCCTCGGCGACCTTCAGCGGCGTCGGCTCGTGACGCGCGAAGGCGCTCTCACCGATCGCCTTCTGGAACAGCCCCTGCGCCTGTGGGGCCATCATCAGGTAGAGCACCGAGATCCCGCCCGCGCTCTCGCCGTAGATGGTGACGTTCTTCGGGTCGCCGCCGAACTGGGCGATGTTGGCCTGCACCCACTTCAGCGCGGCGATCTGGTCCATCATCCCATAGTTGCCCGTGGGGCCTTCGCGGGTCAGCGCCGGGTGGGCGAACCATCCCGCCCGGCCCAGCCTGTAGTTCAGGCTGACGTGGACAATCCCGCGCTTGGCAAAGTTGGTCCCTTCGGTATCGGCGCCGAACGCACCCATGCTGGTCCCGATCACGTAGGCGCCGCCGTGGATCCACACCATCACCGGCAGCTTCTGGCCGGGCTTGGCGCCGACGGGACGCACCACGTTCACCGTCAGGCAGTCCTCGACGTCCTGGCAGCGGGCGCCGGCCTTGGACGCGTCGCGCTCGCCGCTCCATGAGGGCGCGGCGGCCGGCGGCTTCCAACGCAGGTCGCCGACCGGCGGGGCGGCGTAGGGGACGCCCAGCGTGTAGGCCACCCCGTCCTTTACCGTGCCCTTCAGCGCACCCTGCTTGATCTTCACCACCTGGGTCTGGTCCGAGGCGAAGGCATCGGCGGCGGCCTGCGCCTGAACGGCGACCGGCAGGACGGCGAGGCTCAGCGCGACAGCGCTGGCGGCGAGCAGTCGACGGATCATGGCTTCCCCCAAGGTGTTCGAGTTTTCGAATTTTGGGTGTGTTAGCCGCCGGCTGTTGCGCGATTGTGTCGGAGTCTCAGGCCTGGCCGCGCCCGATCTCCAGCACCAGCCGCCGCAGCCAGATCGAGGCCGGGTCGGTGTGCAGCCGCGCGGGATGGAGCAGGTCCTGCTCGTCGTGGCCGGTGTCGAGCGGCGGATCGAGGCGGCGCAATCCCAGGTCCGCCCCCGCCGCCGCGATCAGCCGCGAAGGCACGAACGCCACGAGGTCGGTCCGCGCGGTCACCTCCAGCGCCTGCAGGTAGGTGGGCGTGGTAAGGACCACGTCGCGCCGATGGCCGAGTTCGTCCAACCAGGCGTCGATCGGGTCGGCGGCCATTCCGCGCGAGACGACGGCGACGTGGCGCGCGGCCAGGAATCCTTCGAGCGTGGAGAGGCGGTGCGCGCCCGGTCGTCCGCGGCGCACGGCAAGAGCGTCGCTGTCGGTGTAGAGCCGCTCGCGATGGAAGCCGGGGAAGTCATGGTCCTGGTAGGCGATGATCAGATCCAGCGCCCGGGCGAAGTCCGGGGTGATCATGCCCGGCGTCCGGAACGGCGCCAGGGTGAGCCGCACGTGCGGCGCCTCGGCCTCCAGCCGCTTCACGATCCCCGGCAGCAGCACGCTGGTGCAGACGTCGGGGATCATCGCCTTGAACTGTCGCCGACTGGTCGCGGGATCGAAGACCTCTTCCTCGAACAGGCCGCGCACCTGGGCGAGCGCGGCGGCCAGGGGCTCGCGCAGGGCCTCGGCCCTCGGCGTCAACTCCATCCGCGGACCGGCCCGCACCAGCAGCGGATCGCCCATCAGCTCGCGCAAGCGGCGCAACGCGTGGCTTGTCGCCGGCTGCGAGAGGCCGATCCGCTCGGCGGCGCGGCTGACGCTCACCTCTCGCAACAGCGCGTCCAAGGCCACCAGCAGGTTCAAGTCGAGGGAAGCTAAATTCATCCGCCGAATATATCGCCTGTAAACTATCGATTGGAAGCATGTGGCGGCCACGGCGCATCTTGGTTGGACAGAACCGGAGGTCCCCATGAGCGCCGCAGAGAATAAGGCCCTGCTGAAGCACGCCTTCGCGGAGTTGGCGAAGGCCAACAGCCGCCCCCACTTCGAGATGATGGCCGACGATTTCACCTTCACCGTGATGGGCGGGACCGACTGGGCGCGCACCTGGACGGGCAAGGAATCGGTGATCCGCGACCTGCATGGCCCGCTCCGGGCCCAGTTCGCCGACGCCTTCACGATCCAGGCCGTGAACATCGTCGCCGAGGGGAACTTCGTGGTCGTCGAGGCGCGGGGTTGCGTGAGCACCAAGCGCGGCGACCGCTACGACAACAAATACTGCCTGGTCTACGAACTGCGTGACGGCCGCACGGTCTCGGTGCGCGAATACGCCGACAGCGCCCTGGTGGAGCGCGTGCTGGACCCGCCGCCGCCGGTGCGCTTGCCGGAGGCCGCCGGCGCCCGCTAGCCTCGGCGCATGGTCGCCTATGTCGTCAATGAGATCGTCGTCACCGAGCCCGAGCGGTTCCAGACCTATGCCGACCAGGTGCCGGCGATCCTTGCGAAGTATGGCGGCCAGTACCTGGTCCGTGGCGGCGCGCCCGAGAGCGTGGATGGCCCGCCGCCGCCCGAGCGGTTGGTGGTCCTGCGCTTCGAGAACCGGGAGGCGGCGCGCGCCTGGCGCAACTCACCGGAGTACCTTGCCATCCTGCCCATCCGCGAGGCGACCTCCACCAGCCGCGTCTACATCGTGGACGGCTACGGCGCCTGAGCCGGAACCTTCGCCGCCGTCTGCGGTTCGCTCTCCCGGGATGCGCCTGGAGAGAGACAACGTGCGACGCTTCCTGATTCTTGGGACCCTCGCGCTGGTGGCGGCCGGCTGCGCGACCTCGCCCCGCCAAACGGTACAGAGCCTCAACAAGCGCGACCCCGAATACGCCACCCGCGACTGCCGCCAGGCGCGCGCCGCCGTGGCCCGATACGACGACAACAAGGACGGCCGCGCCGTAATCGCGCTGGCCGGCAACCTCGTCGTCCCGTTCGCGGGCAGCGCCGCGGCGCTGGCGATGAGCAAGATGAAGGACGACGAGCGGCAGGTCCTGAACGAGCGCGTCCGTCGCGCCTGCATCTCGGATCCGCTGGCCAAGAAACGGTCCCGCGTGGCGAGCCGCTGAATCTCCCCTCAGGCTGAGCCTCGGGGGAGACAGGGCTATTTCTTCAGCTTCCGGATCGCATCGACCAGCGGCCGCTCGGCGTCGCAGTAGTCGGCCCAGGCCTTGGTCTTCTTGAGGAGAGCCGGCGCGGTCCGCACTGTCCAGGCCTTGGGGTCGAGGCCCTTCTTCACCTGGGTCCAATTGAGCGGGAAGCTCACTGTCGCGCCGGGCCGGGCCCGCGGCGAGAGGGGCGCGACGGCCGTGGCCATGCGATCGTTGCGCAGGTAGTCGAGGAATATCCGGCCCACCCGCTTGGCCTTGGCCATGTTGACCACATAGCGGTCCGGCGCGTCGGCGGCGATCGCCAGGCAGACGTCCTGGGCAAATTTCTTGGCGGTGGGCCAATCGGTCTTGCCCTTGCCGTCAAGCAGGGGCGTGACCACGTGGAGCCCCTTGCCGCCGGTGGTCTTGCAGAAGGCGACGAGACCCAGCGCCTCCAGCCGCTCCTTCACTTCCTTGGCCGCCTCGATCACGCGTTCGAAGGGGATGTTCTCGTCGGGATCCAGGTCGAAGACCAGGCGGCCGGGAACCTCGGGCTGGTCCGGCTGGCAATTCCAGGGGTGGAACTCCACGGCGGCGATCTGCGCGAGCGCCGCCAGCGCCTCGACCCGGTCGACCTGCAGGTAAGGCTTGTGGTCGCCGAAGACCTCCACCTCGGTGAGCAGCGCGGAGGAGCCCTTGCCGGCGTGCCGCTGGAAGAACCGCTCGCCGCCGATCCCGTCCGGCGTGCGGATGATCGAGCACGGCCGCCCCTTGATGTGCTGCATCATCCAGGGACCGACGGTCTCGAGGTACTGGGCCAGCTCGAGCTTGGTGATCGGCCGTCCATGGCCGTCGTCGGGCCAGATCGCCTTGTCCGGGCTGGACAGGGTCACGCCCATGACGATGGGCGGGCCCGCCTTGGTCGCGGTCTTCCGCGCCGGCTTCGGCTCGGCCAGCTCGGCCTTTTCCACGGGCTGGGGCGTCTCGGCCTCCACCTCGCGCGCGGGCTTGTCGTCTCGCAGGCCCTTGAACGCGCCTTGGCGCACCATGCCCGAGGTGGTGAAGCCTGCGAACTCGATTTCCGCCACCAGCTCCGGACGGGCCCAGTGGACGTTGGCCTCCTTGCGTGGCGCGCCGGGCCCGGAGAACGGACTCTTGTCGGCCTCGACCGTCTCGAGCTGGGGCAATACGCGGCCCACCTTGTCGCGGCCGAAGCCGGTCCCGACGCGTCCGGTGTAGATCAGTCGCCCGTCGCGGTTCACACCGACAAGGAGTGAGCGAAGTTGGCCCCTGTCGCCGGTCCAGCCGCCGATGACCACCTCGTGGCCTGCCCGGCACTTGGACTTCACCCAGGCGTCGCTCCGATCCGAGCGATAGGGCGCATCCATCCGCTTGGAGACAATGCCCTCCAGCGACATGCGGCAGGCCGATTGCAGCACCGCGTCGCCGGCGGTCTCGAAGTGGTCGACGTAGCGGATGCGCCTCTCCAGGGCCTTGCCGGCCGCCTTCACCACCGCCCGCAGCCGAAGCTTGCGCTCGCGGAGCGCCAGGCCGCGCAGGTCCTCGCCCGCCAGGAACAGGGTGTCGAAGACAAAGAAGATAAGGTCGTCCGTCTTGCCGTCCGAAAGCGCCGCCTGCAGCGCCGGAAAGTCCGGAGATCCCTGGGTGTCCAGGGCGCAGGCCTCGCCATCGTAGATACCGTCGGGGAGGGCCGCCGCGTCCTTGGCGATGGCGCGGAACTTGTCGGTCCAGTCCAGGCCCTTGCGCGTCTTCAGGGTCGCCCGACCCTTCTCGACGCGGAGCTGCAGCCGGTAGCCGTCGAACTTGATCTCGTGGGCCCAACCGGCGCCGGGCGGCGGGCGATCCACCGACTTGGCAAGCTGGGGCGGCACGAAGCCGGGGAGGGCGGCCGCTTTCAGCTTGGGCGCCGGCGAGGCCTTGAGAGGGGCGGCGGGCTTCTCAGCCGGCTCCGCCTCCTCGGAACGCTCGGATCGCCAGACGTCGCGCGCCTTGGCGCGGCCCTTGCCGGTCATGAACTTGGTCGGGCCCTTCCCCTTGCCGGCGGCGATGTCATCCATGACGCGTCCCGAGGCGACGGAGGTCGTCTCCTCCTCCACGAGCTTCCCGCCCTCGGCGTCCACCGACCAACCGTCGTGGTGCTTGATCAGCAGCCAGTTGTCGCGCTTCTCGCCGTCGCGGCGCTTCATGCGCACCAGGACCCAGGAACCCTTCAGCCGGTCCCCGTCGAGCGTGAACTTCAGGTCGCCCTTGCGCAGCATCGCCTTGGGATCGCCCTCGGGCTCCCAGTAGCCGCGGTCCCACAGCATCACCGTGCCGCCGCCGTACTCGCCCTTGGGGATCGTCCCCTCGAAGTCCCCGTAGTCCAGCGGATGGTCCTCGGTCTGGACGGCCAGCCGCTTGTCGGCGGGATCCAGCGACGGACCTCGCGTCACCGCCCACGAGAGGAACACTCCGTCCAGCTCCAGCCGAAAGTCGTAGTGCAGGCGGGTGGCGGCGTGCTTCTGGATCACGAAGCGGAGGCGGTTCGAGGCCTTGGTCTGCGTCGCGCTGTCGGGTTCGGCGGTCTTGGAGAAGTCCCGCATGGACCGATAGCGGGCGAGCTTGTCGACCATCACACGACCAGGGCCGGGCGCACCGCCGCCGGCTTACCGACGAGCGCCTGCACGAAAGCGTCGCGCCAGCCGACCACGTCCTCGCGCTCGACACACTCGAACAGGGACTGCCAGCGCCGGATCCGCTCGGGCCGCTCCATCGCCAGCGCGCGCTTCAGGGCGTCGGCCACCTCCTCCGGGCTATTCGGATTGACCAGGAGGGCGTCGGGCATCTGTCGCGCCGCGCCCGCGAAACGCGACAGGATCAGCACGCCCGGATCGTCCGGATCCTGGGCCGCGACATACTCCTTCGCCACCAGGTTCATCCCGTCACGCAGCGGGGTGACCAGGCCGACGCGCGCCGCGGCGTAGATGCCGGCCAGCTCGTCGCGGCGATAGTTGCGGTTCACCCATCGGAACGGCGCCCAGTCCACGTCGGCGAACTCGCCGTTGATGCGGCCCGACAGCGAGTCGAGCCGCGCCCGGATCTCCTGATAGGCCTCGACCGCCTCGCGGCTGACCGGCGCGATCTGCAGCATCAGCACCTCGCGGCGCAGGTCGGGGTTGCGCTGCAGGAACTGTTCAAAACCCAAAAACCGCTCTTCCAGCCCCTTCGAATAGTCCAGCCGGTCCACGCCGACGATCAGGTGGCGAAAGACCGTGCAGGCGGTCATGAGATCGCGCATGCGACGCGCCCGCGCGCTGCGGGTCATCCGCGCGAAGTCTGCGGCGTCGATGCCGATGGGGAAGGCGTCCACATCCAGCATCCGCCCGAAGCCCTTGACGCAACCCGGGCGCACGATCGCGCCGTCGGCTTCGTTCAGGACATATTCCTCGAAGGCCTGCTGGTACTCGGCGGTCTGGAAGCCCACGAGGTCATAGTCGAACATCGCCTCCACCAGCTGTTTGTGGCGGGGCAGGTTCACCATCACCTGGTGCGCCGGCCAGGGAATATGCAGGAAGAACCCGATCCGGTTCTTCACGCCCAGCGCCCGCAGTTCCTTGGCAAGCGGGATGAGATGGTAGTCGTGCACCCAGATGATGTCGTCCGGGCGAACCAGGGGCGCCAGCGTCTCGGCGAACCGGCGGTTCACCCGCATGTAGCCCTTGTCGTAAGCCCGGTCGAATGCGGCCAGATCGTTGCGGTAGTGGAACAGCGGCCACAGCGTCTTGTTGGCGTAGCCGTTGTAGTACTCTTCCAGGTCGATCTCCTCGAGGTCGACCGTGGCCGCGGTCACCCCGCCGACGGTCTCGACGTGGAGCTCGCCGGTAAAGGTCTCGGTGGTCTTGCCCGACCAGCCGAACCAGAGGCCCGAGTACTGTTTCAACGCTGCGGCCAGCGCCATCGCCAGGCCGCCGACGCTCTCCTCGCCGTTGCCCGATGGCGGGTTCACCCGGTTCGAGACGACGATCAGACGGCCGGGGACGTTCATCGCGCGGCCTCCAGCCAGGCCAGCACGTCCTCGACGTTTCGCAGGCCGAAGCGAGCGTGGGTCCGGCGCGGGGCGCCAACCAGCACGCCGACGCCGCCCAGGCGCGCCACTTCCTCGAAGCCATGCTCGTCGGTGGCGTCGTCGCCGGCGAAGACGGGCGTCGCGCCGCGGAAGGCGGGCGTATCCATGAAGTCGCGGATCGAGTCGCCCTTCGAAGGGCCGGGCGTGCGGAGTTCCTCGACCATGTCGCCCTCCTGCAGGGCGAGGCCGGTCTCGGCGGCCAGGCGGCGGGCCAAGGCCTGGGCGTCGAGTGCCCGGGACCGGGCCAGGCGGAAGTGCAGGGCGACGCTCGCGCCCTTATCCTCCACGATCAGCCCGGGGTCCTTGGCCGCGAAGGCGCGAAGCGCCTCTGTCGCAAGCGTCAGGCCGGGGTGAGGCTCAGGCGCGTGCAGGCTTCCGTCGCAGTCGCGGCGAACCAGGCCGTGCACCGCCGAGGCGCACACAATCCGGCGCTCGAGAATGCGGTCGATATCCTCGAGGGTGCGGCCGCTGACCACGGCCAGGCGCCCGTCCAGCGCATCGTGCAGACGTTCGAGGAGGCGCGTGCGCCGGGGATCGGGGCGCACGTCTTGCGGACGCTCGGCGATGGGGGCCAGCGTGCCGTCCAAATCCAGAAACAGGGCCGCGTCCGCAAGTCGCAAAGGCTTCGGCGCGGGAAGGTTCACAGTCAATGTATCCAGGGTCATGGCTCTCCCACCCGTCCAGTAGGAAAACGTCGCTGCGCTGCATTTGATCCTGCAGCGCACAAATGTGAACAGGCGCGCGGCCAAGGCCTTGACCGGATGCGTGACGCGCGGTGGTGTCCCGCCGCTCGACAAGGAGACCCCATGCCCGCCACGCCCAAGGCTGACGCGATCGTGCTGTTCGGCGCCACCGGCGACCTCGCAAAGCGCATGCTCCTCGCGTCGCTGTACTTCCTGGACGCCGACGGGTTCCTGCCGAAGGGCTTCCGCATCGTGGCGACGGCTCGCGCGGACCTGACGCGCGAGGCGTTCCTGGAACAGACCCACAGCACCCTCGCCGCGCGGCCCGAAGGCCTGGACGAGGCGGTCTGGGCGCGGTTTTCCGAGCGCCTGAACTACGTGGGCGCCGATGCGACGACGGCCGAGGGCGTCGCCCGCCTGTGCTCTGCCCTGGAGGGCTGCAAGGCGCCCTTCTTCTACCTGGCGATCTCGCCGAGCCTTTACGAGAAGGTGTGCGTCGCCCTGGCCGGAGCGGGTCTTGCCGGCGAGAACAGCCGCATCGTGCTGGAAAAGCCGATCGGCCGCGACCTGGAGACCTCCCGTCACATCAACACGTCGCTGGGCGCGGTGTTCGACGAGAACCAGATCTATCGGATCGACCACTACCTCGGGAAGGAGACGGTCCAGAACCTGCTGGCGTTGCGTTTCGCCAACACCCTGTTCGAGCCGCTTTGGAACAACCTGACGATCGACCACGTGCAGATCACGGTGGCCGAGACGGAAGGCGTCGGCGCCCGGTGGCCCTACTACGACGAGTACGGCGCCCTGCGCGACATGCTCCAGAACCACATGCTGCAGCTGCTCTGCCTGGTGGCCATGGAGCCGCCAGCCGACATGGAGCCGGACTCGGTGCGCAACGAGAAGGTGAAGGTGCTGCGGTCGCTCCGCCGGTTCACCCGCCGGGACGTGGCCGACAAGTCGGTGCGCGGCCAGTACACGCCAGGCGTCGTAGGCGGCAAGTCGGTCGACGGCTACGAGGCCGAGCGTGGCGAGAAGACGGGCACCGAGACCTTCACGGCCCTGCGCGCCGACATCGACAACTGGCGCTGGGCCGGCGTGCCCTTCTTCCTGCGCACCGGCAAGCGGATGCCGGAGAAGCGCACCCAGATCTCCATCCAGTTCAAGCCGGTCCCGCATTCGATCTTCGGCCGCGCGTCCACCGGGGATCTCGCGCCGAACAGGCTGGTGATCGACCTGCAGCCGGACGAGGACATCAAGCTCAGCCTGATGAACAAGGCGCCGGGTCTCAGCCAGGGCGGCATGCGGCTACAGTCGCTGCCCCTGTCGCTCAGCCTGCTCAACACCTACGAGGGCGCGGGCGGCCGCCGCCGGATCGCCTACGAGCGCCTGCTGCTGGACGTGATCCACGGCGACGCCACCTTGTTCGTCCGCCGCGACGAGGTGGAGGAGGCCTGGCGCTGGGTCGACGGCGTCGCCGACGCGTGGGCTGAGGCCGGCCAGGCGCCCAAGCCCTACGCGGCCGGCAGCTGGGGTCCGTCGGGCGCCTTCGCGCTCATCGAGCGCTTCGGCCGCGACTGGTCGGACTGAGGCACGCCTCAACGTACGCATCTCCGTCGGGTGGCATACACATTGCGACTCCACTTTGGGTTAAGTAGCGCCCGGGGGTTTGCGAGCTATGGCATGGGGGCGTTGGAGGCGAGGGGAGGCGGTGGCTGCGCCGAAGCCGGCACGGCTGCGCGAGGGCCTGCGCCTCAGTCCCAACGAGGAACGCTACGTCCTGGCCGAGACCCTGACGGGACAGGTCTATGCCGTGCCGTCAGGTGCGCGGTTCAAGGGACCGCTGCCGTTCGACAAGCTGATCACGGCGCTGCAGGAGACCTGCGATCGGCATGAGGCGCGGCGCACCGGCTACGAGCGCGGCCCGGACGGAACGTTCACCAAATATGTGGAAGCGCGCGCCAGCGTCCATCTGGAGCGGCTCTCCATGCCAGGCGCGACCGACGCCGAGATCATGGAGGCCGTCAACGCGCACACCATGCGCAAGGGCGACCTCTCCCCGCGAGAACTGCACCGCTTCATCCTGATCGAGCTGGGGCCGGACGACCACGTCTTCGCCTTCGCCCTGCACCACGCCACGGCGGACGGCGTCACTTTCAGCGCCTTCGTCATGGAAGTGTATGCACGGCTTCTGGACTTTCCGCTGCCCGAGGCGCCCAGCCAATACAGCGATTTCTGGGATTTCGACTGGGCGGAGTCCGACGCATACCGCGAGGCCGAGGCTTTCTGGCGCGAGCGCCTGAGCGGCATCGGCGACCCTGGCGCCTGGCCCGCCGACCGGCCGCGCGGCCACAGCCAGGCGCGGCTGGGGGAGCCGGTGCGCCTGGAGCCCGAGATGGTCGCCCGCGCCCGCGCCGCGGCTGCCGAGATCGGGGTCACGCCCTTCACCTACTTCTATGCGGTCTACCAGGTCTTGCTGTCGCGCATGATCGGATCCGAGACCGTGGTCACGACCTTTCAGAGCGCGGGGCGCAAGGGCTTCCCCGGCGCCGAGCGGACCGCCGGCGTCTTTTCGAACAGCCTGATCGTGGCCAGTCGGATCGACCCGGACGAGTCCATCGCCACGATCGCCCGCCGACTGCGCGCCGACGTCAAGGCGGCCATCGCGCACGAGATCTACCCCTACCACCGCGCGATCCGGACGACCGGGGTGCGGGCTCGCTACGCCATGAACTGGATGCCGCCTATGGGCGGCGTGATCACCTTCGACAACATCCAGATCATTCCCATCCTGCTGCACCAGAACCAAGACGACGACGACCTCAACCTGCGGTTCGGCGAGTACGACGGGTCGATGCAGCTCACGTTGTACTACGACCCCAGCGCCTATGACGCGCCGAGGGTCTCGGCGGCGGCGCGGCAGCTCGCCGGCCTGGCCGATGCGCTGGCCCGCGACGTCGGCCGTGCGGTGGGCGAGGTGCGCTCGGTCGAGCTGGCCCCGCCGGGCGTCCTGCCCGACCCCGCCGAGCCTCTCCCGGAGGCGGAAGGCCGACGCATCTTCGACGACTTCCTCGCCCGAACGGCCGAGACGCCGGACGCGGTCGCGGTGTCCTTCGGCGAGATGCGCCTGACCTACGCCCAAGTCGAGGCGCGGTCCCGCAGTCTGGCCCAGAGGCTGGTGAAGGCCGGCGTCGCGCCGGGCGATCGGGTCGCCATCCTGGCGGAGCGCGGCCCGGCGTTCGTCTGGTCGATGCTCGCGGCGGCCCGCGCCGGAGCGACTTTCGTCGTCCTGGACGGGGCCTATCCGGAACCGCGGCTGAACGAGCTGATAGCGATGGCGGCCCCCCGTGCGGTGATCCGCGCGGGCGGTGCGAACCTGGAGGCGCTCGCCGAGCGCCTGGCCTCCGAGCGCCGCAGCCCGGTGTTCGACGCGGACGCGGAGCCGGACGCGGCGGCGGATGCGGAGGGGTTGGATCGGGCCCGGCCGTCCGATCCCGCCTACATTCTCTTCACGTCCGGCAGCACCGGCCGTCCGAAGGGCGTGGCGGTGTCGCATGATCCGCTGGCGCACTTCGTCCGCTGGCAGGCGCAGCAATTCGGCCTGACCCGCGAGGACCGGGTGTCGCTGCTCTCGGGACTCTCGCACGACCCGGTGATGCGCGACGTGTTCACGCCCCTGGCGCTCGGCGCGCGGGTCTGCATCCCGCCGGCCGAGGCGATGGCCGCGCCAGGGGGCCTCTCGCGCTGGCTCGCAGCGGATGAGATCACGGTCACGCACCTGACCCCCAGATGGGTCGCCTGATCGCCACCGGCGCCACGGCGCAACTGCCGCGCCTGCGGCACGTGTTCTGGGGTGGGGACCGGCTTCGCCGTGATATCGTCGTGGACGTGGCGACCATCGCCCCTGCCGCGCGGCAGACCAACTTCTATGGGGCGACAGAGACCCCCCAGGCGGTCGCCGCCGCCTCGGTCGATCCGGGTCTCACGAGCGACTGCGCGCCGATCGGCCGAGGGGTCGCGGGCGCTCAGCTCCTCATCGTCGACGCCCAGCGCCGTCCACTGGGCATTGGCGAACCCGGCGAGATCGCCGTGCGGTCCAGCCGGCTCAGCCTGGGCTACCTGAACGATGGCCGGATCGTGCCGGCGGCGGACCAGGACGTTTATTACACCGGCGATCGCGGCCTCTATCTGCCGGACGGGTCCATCATGGTGGTCGGCCGCCAGGACGACCAGTTGAAGATCCGCGGCCATCGGGTCGAACCCGCCGAGATCGCGCGGCTCTTGCAGGGCCGGCCCGGCGTACGCGACGCGGTCGTGGTCCCCGTCGGTGACGACGACGAGACGAACCTCGTCGCCTTCGTGTGCGGCCCCCGTGAGCTCGCCGGGCGCGAAGCCGACATCGCCGAGTCGCTCGCGGCCCGGCTGCCGCCGCACATGGTCCCGCAGCGGGTGGTCTGGATCGAGGCGATGCCGCTCGGACCGAACGGGAAGGTGCGTTGGGAGGCGCTGCTGGAACATCTGGCGGTCCGCGACGCGGTCCCGGTCGTCGCCGAGCCGGTGGGCAGCGACACCGAACGCCGCCTGATCGAAGCCTGGACGTCCCTGATGGGCGGTCGCGTGGTGGCCCGGAGTTCGACCTTCGCGAGCCTGGGGGGTGACAGCCTTTCCTACGTCCAGGCCTATTTGGCGACGGGAGAGGTCATTGGCGATCCCCCGGCCGGCTGGCAGCTCATGTCCATCGCCGACCTGGCTGCGACGGTGAAGACCGCCGAGGTCGCGCCGCGCGAGATGGACAGCGCCATCTTGCTCCGCGCCGCCGCGATCGTGCTGGTGGTCGGCGCGCACTATGGCCTGGTGAACTACGGGGGCGGCGCGACCGGCGCCCTGATGCTGATCTCGGGGTTCCTGTTCGCCGGGATGGGCCTCAGCGAAGTGTTTCGTACTCGGTCCGCGATCCCGGCCTTCACGATCCTGAGGAATATCGTGATCCCCGCTGCGGTCATGGGGCTGGTGATCTGGCTGTTTCGCCTGCCCGGCAGTCCGCCTCCGTCCTACCTCCTGCTGATGAGCGCCGATCTCCAAGACTGGCGCACCGCCAATCCGCAGGACCTGCCGCTGTGGTACGTCCATGCGCTGGTTCACATCCTGGCCTTCGTCGCGCTGGCGCTCGGCGCGCTTCAGGTGCTGCGCCGCCTGGAGGTCGGCCGCGACGCCTTCCTCTGGGGGCTGTTCGTCCTGGGATGCGCGGGCCGCTTCCTGTTCCCCGCCGTGCTCGATTCGAACTTCTGGCGGATCGGCGTCCGGCATCTGGACATGATCCACTTCCTACCCACGACCCACCTGGCCACCTTCGCCCTCGGCGGCCTCGTCGCCTGTGCGGATACGCCCGTCAGGCGCCGGCGCCTGTTCGCGGTGATCCTGGCCTACGCCCTGGCGAGCGTGCCCTTCTACGGTCCCGGCCAAGCGGCGTTCGTGTTCCTGAGCGGAACGCTGCTGACCTTCGCGCCGCGCCTGGCGATTCCCCGGCCGCTGGCGGTCGGCGTCTTCGCCGTGGCGGGCGCGTCGCTGTGGATCTACCTGACCCATATCCTGTGGCGGGATGGGCTGGGCCAGCTAGGCGTGACCCTGCCCCGGGCGTCGACCTGGTCTCGGCGCTATTGGTGGGCGTCGGCGTCGCGCGCGGCTGGAGTTTCGCCGCCGCGGCGTTCCGCAAGCTGAGAGGCCGGGACCCGTCGATGTCGAGTGCGGACGCGACGATCTAGCGGATGCTCTGCCAGCTCTTGGACAGCAGGTTGGCGCAGTTGATCAGCCCGACCAGGGAATAGGTCTGGGGATAGTTTCCCCACAGCTCCTTGCCGTCGAGACTGATGTCCTCCGACAGCAGCCCGGCCGAGGTCCGGCGGCCCAGCATCTCTTCGAACAGCTGCCGCGCCTCGGCCGAGCGGCCCGACAGGTGCAGCGCCTCGATCAGCCAGAAGGTGCAGAAGTTGAACGCCGTCTCGGGCAGGCCGAAGTCGTCCGGGATGGCGTAGCGCAGCATGTAGGTTCCGCGGCGCAGGCCGTGCTCGACCGCCGCCATGGTCGCCTGCATCCGCGGGTCGTCGGCGTGGATGAAGCGGACGTCGACCAGCTGCAGCAGGCTGGCGTCCAGCTCGTCGCCGCCGAAGGTGGCCGCGAACCGCCCCTCCTTCTCGTTCCACGCGCGGGTCTCGATGGTCTTGCGCACGTGGGCCGCCTTGCCGTTCCAATAGGCGGCGCGATCGCTGAGGCCCAGCTTCGCGGCGGCGTTGCCAAGCCGGTCGCAGGCCGCCCAGCACATGACCGACGAATAGGTGTGCACCGCCTCGCGGCCGCGGAACTCCCACAGGCTGGCGTCCGGCTTGTCGTGCAGCTCGAACGCCCGCTCCCCGATCGGCTCGAGCGCCTTGAAGTCGGCCACGGTGGCGGGCCGCAGCAGCCGCTCGTCGAAGAAGGCCTGCACCGTGGACAAGACGATCTGGCCGTACACGTCGTGCTGGAGATGCTCGTGCGCCTGATTGCCCACACGAACGGGACCGATGCCGCGGTAGCCGGGCAGGTTCGGCGCGATCCACTCGGTGAGAACCGGCTCCAGGCCCACGCCGTACACCGGCTGCACGTGCCCGGCCTTGCCGTTCGGCGTCGGGCTCTGCTCCATGCCGGGCAATTCGCGCTGCGCCGCCGGAACGCCGCTCGGATGCATCTCGCCGCGGCTGGCTTCGTCCACCAGGTTGCGCAGGTAGACGAGGTAGTTCTCCAGCATGTCGGCGGCGCCGAGCCGATTCAGTGCCTGGACCACGTAGTAGGCGTCACGGAGCCAGCAGTACCGGTAGTCCCAGTTGCGGCCGGCCCCGGGCTCCGCGTCGTGTTCCGGCAGCGACGTGGTCAGCGCCGCCACGATGGCGCCCGTCTCTTCGTAGGCGCAGAGCTTCAGGGTGATCGCCGCGCGGATCACCGCTTCCTGCCACTCGAGCGGCACCGACAGGGTCCGCACCCAACCGCGCCAGTAGTCCGTGGTCTCGCGGAGCATGCGCGCCACCGTGGTCGAAACCTCGGCGTCGAAGCCTTCGTCCGGCCCGAGGAACAGGCTGATCTGCTCCTCCAGCCGGAAGACCCGCTCCTCGACGATGTGGCTCACCGGCGCATCGGTGGTCAGGCGCAGGGTCACCTCGTCGCCCACATAGCGGATGTGGTTCGAGCCGGCCGTCTGGTAGCAGGGCCGCTCGCCGTAGTTCATCATCGGGCGCAGGCGGATGCGCACCCGTGGCGCGCCGCTCAAGGGGCGCACGATGCGCGCGAAGGCCAGCGGCCGGTACTGGCGCCCCAGGTGCCGGTAGCGCGGCGCAAAGTCGAGGATCTCGACCGCGGCGCCCTCGGCGTTGCGGATCTCGGTGCGCAGGATGGGCGTATTGCGCAGGTAGGCCTGGTCGTATTCCGTGGCGCCTTCGACCTCGACCGACCAGATGCCACAGGCGTCGGCTGCGCCCGGATCCTTGCCGCCCAGCAGGCCGCAGAAGAACGGATCGCCGTCTACGCGCGGCGCGCAGGCCCAGACATAGCGGCCGGCCCGGTCGATCAGGGCGCTGGCGGCGCAGTTGCCGATAGGGAAGAGGTCCAGGTTCTGGGTCAACGTCCCTCTCTCCGGACGACGCGCACGCTGTTCAAGCAGGCCCCTCCGTCTGCTGGTCGACTCTGAAACGTCGATCGCCGCGGTTTGCTCCGCGGTC
The DNA here is from genome assembly GCF_057809855.1 of Phenylobacterium sp. FG114. NCBI lineage: Bacteria > Pseudomonadati > Pseudomonadota > Alphaproteobacteria > Caulobacterales > Caulobacteraceae > Phenylobacterium > Phenylobacterium sp. FG114. The sequence goes on from NZ_JBMDKU010000002.1 coordinate 131,393, forward strand.
AACCGTAGCGGACGCGCAATCGGGGTCCCCGACTGTTCGAGTGCACCGCCACCCGGCCGCCCTGGCGCTCGAAGGTCAGGTCGATCGCGCCGTCGCCGACCTGCAGGTCGGCCACGGTCAGCCGGTCGATGCCGATTGGCAGGACCGGATTGCGGATCTCGACCTCGGCCTCTTCGCCGCTGATGGAGAGCCCCAGGCAGGACTGCAGCAGCATGAACACCGAGCCGGCAGCCCAGGCCTGGGGCAGGCAGGCGACCGGATAGGCCACCGGAGGCTCGCCCGCGGCGCGCGGGAAGCCGCAGAAGAGCTCCGGCAACCGCATCTCGAACTGCGTCGCGGCCTCGAAGAGTCCCGCGGTCAGCTTCACCACTGCGGCGCGCTCGCCGTAGTATGACAACCCCAGCGCCGCGAGGGCCGTATCGTGGGGCCAGACCGAACCGTTGTGGTAGGACATCGGATTGAAGCGGGGCTGCTCGGTCGCCAGCGTCCGCAATCCCCAGCCTGAGAAGAAGCCGCCGGAAGATAGCCGCCGCGCGACCTTCTCGGCGCGGTCTGCCCGCGGCAGGCCTGTCACCAGCAGGTGCGCCGGATTGGAGGCGATGACCCTGCAGAGCTCGCCCTGGCCGTCGAGGGCGATGCCGTAGAACCCGTGCTCCGGCATCCAGAACCTGTCCTCGACCACCTTGCGCAAGCCTGCCGCCCGCCGGCTCCATCGCTCCGCCGCCCGCGCATCGCCGCGCCGCGCGGTCAGGGCCGCCATGGTTCGGTAGGCGGCGAAGGCGTAGCCCTGCACTTCCACGAGCGCGACCGGCCCCGCCGGGAAGCGGCCGTCGGCGTGGAAGATCGAATCCCCCGAGTCCTTCCATCCCTGGTTGGCGAGGCCTCCGTCCATGGCGCGGGCGTACGAGATCAGGCCGAGGGGGTGCTGGTCGGCCTTCTCGGCGATCCACTCGGCCGCCCGCTCGAGCGCGGGCCACCACCGGTCGAGTTGGGCGTAGTCGCCGGTGCGCTCGGCATAGGCGCCTGCCAGCGCCACGAACAGGGGCGTGGTGTCGACACCGCCGTAGTAGCGGCCGAACGGCACTTCACCCAGGGCCGACATCTCCCCGCGACGGGTCTCGTGCATGATCTTGCCGGGATCGGAATCGCGGAATGCAGAGGTTTCCCGCGCCTGGTGTTCGGCGAGGTACGAGAGCACGCCCTTGGCCAGGGCCGGCTCGAACCAGAGGATCTGCCAAGCGGTGATGATCCCGTCGCGTCCGAAGGCGGTCGAGAACCAGGGGATGCCCGCATAGGGGTAGGGCCCGGTCTTCATCGGCGTGGTCAGGAGGGCGAGGTCGGCACGCGATTTGTCGATCCAGGCGTTGAACAGGCGGCCGTTGGTGGTCAGCCGCGCACCCTGCCTGCGCCGCTTCCGCATCGCGAACCGAGCCCGGGCGGCGGCGGCCCGGAATCGCTCGCGACAGGGCGAGGCTTCCTCGGCGCCGCAGACCTCCACGTAGAGCTCCCAGCATTCGTCGGTCTGCAGGGCGACCTGGAATTCGGCCTCGCTCTCCGTGAGCTGGGCGGGGGTCTGGGAAAAGGCGACGACACTGCTGCGGGCCACGCCGTCCAGCCCTTCGTAGCGGTAGCGGACCCCACAGGGGGACAGCTCCGGCGGGAAGGTGCGACCGCGTGCGCGGCGGATCGCGCCGCGCACCTCGAACATGTCGCGGAAGTCTGCGGCGAACCGGAACACCAGCGGCAGGGCCATGGGGTCGCGACCGTAGTTCGTCAGCCGGACCCGCTCGTAGAGCCGCTCGTCCCAGAGAAAGCGCTTGCGCTCCAGGTGCACAACGCCGGGCGGCGCGGTGGGTCCGCTGGGCACCGGGATCGCGCGGTTCAGGCCATGCGAGGTGAAGTAGACATTGTCCTGGCTGACCGCGCCGGAAAGCAGGGTGGGCGACTTGCCGCCCAGGCTGAGCTCCCAGCGCGAAAGGATTCGGGTGTCGTCATGGAACAGCCCGTCGGCGGCGCCGGCGATGTCGCCGTGGCTGTCGGCCACGATGAACGTGTCGCGGTCCTTGAGCGCGTACAGCCGTTGAGGAACGCGTGGTTCCTCGATCTCGCCCCATTCGACGGGGATGGTGTGCGACGGCGCTAGGTCGTTCATCGGCGGCTCGTGGCGCTATTCGTGGGTCAGGCGGCCTCCGTCAGGGGCGTTTCCTGTGGAAGGCGCCGGTAGATCTCGAGATAGCGCCGGGCCATGGCGATGGCCGAGAACCGTTCCTCGAACCGGGCGCGGATCGCGGTGCGATCCAGCTGGTGGATGGCGGCCACGGCGCGCTGGGCCTGGGTCGCGGACTTGACGATGAAGCCGGTGAGGCCCGGCTCGATAACTTCCGGGACCGAACCGTTCTCCCACGCGATCACGGGCGTGCCACAGGCCATCGCCTCGATCATCACCAGCCCGAACGGTTCGGGCCAGTCGATCGGAAAGAGCAGGGCGTCCGCTCCGCCCAGGAAGGCCGACTTCTCCTGATCGCCGATCTCGCCCACGAACTCTACCAGCGGGTGGGCCAGCAGCGGCTCTATTTCGTTTTCGAAGTAGGCGCGATCGGCCGCGTCGACCTTGGCGGCGATCTTCAGCCGCCGGCCGGCGGCCACGGCGATGGCGATGGCGCGATCCGGCCGCTTCTCGGGCGAAATACGGCCGAGGAAGGCGAGGTAACCCGCACTCTTCGGGCTGAACCGGTAGAGGTCGGTCGACATGCCGTGGTGGACCGTCGCCGCCCAGTTGGCGAAGGGCAGGGGGCGGCGCTGATCGTCGCTGATCGACACCAGCGGAAACTGCGGCCAACGCTGATAGACGCCCGGCAGGTCCTTGAGGTCTAGGCGGCCGTGCAGGGTCGTGATGGTCCGCCCGGCCATGTCCTGGAACATGGGAAACTGGATCATGTCGGTGTGGAAGTGGATCACATCGAACTCGTCGGCGCGCCGGCGCACCTCGGCGAGCTGGCTAAGGTGGGCGGCCAGATCCGATTTCAGAAGCGCCGGATCGAGGCGGATCGCCTGGTCCCGCACCGCCGCCAGTTCGCCCAGGGTTTGGGCCTCGGCGCTGGAGAAGAGCGTCACGTCGTGACCCAGGATGACGAGGGCGTCGGTCAGGTGGGCGACGACACGCTCCGTTCCGCCGTACAGGCGGGGGGGCACGGCTTCATATAGCGGGGCGACCTGGGCGATACGCATCTTGGCACTACCTCCGCACCGCACGCGTCCCAGCAGCGGCGCCTGACATCCGTCACTAGGACGCGGTCCGGCCGTGTGCGGTTCCATCGGATGTGCGAAATGGCGCCGGCGGCGGGCGCCGTGAGCCCCAGCGGCGCGTTAGGAAGGCAGGCATGATCGAAACCTATCCGAACGCCGCCGTCCTGGCCGAGGTCGCCGCCCTGGCCATCGAGGCCCAGCTGGCCGCCGCCCTGCGCACCCATGGCCGCGCCAGCCTGGTGGCGACGGGCGGTCGTTCGCCGGGGCCCGTGTTCGATTGCCTGGCCCGTTCCACCGACGTCGACTGGGCGCGGGTGGTGGTCACGCTTTCGGACGAGCGTTGCGTCGACGCCGACGATCCCGCGTCCAATGCCAAGGCGGTCCGCGAGCGGCTGCTGATTGGCCGCGCGGCCAAGGCGCACCTCCTGCCGCTGTGGCCCGAGCCCGAGGCGGCCGCGCTGGCGGCGCTGCAGCCGTTCGACGCCGTCATGCTCGGGATGGGCGAGGACGGGCACATCGCCTCGCTGATCCCCGGTGATCCCGGCCTGGAGGACGGCCTGACCACCGCCGACCCCCTGCGGCGCGTGCCCGCCGGCCTGGGAAAGCCCCCCGTCGCGCGGATCACGCTCTCGCTTCAGGCGCTGCTGAATGCGCAGGCCATCTTCCTTCTGATCGCGGGGGAGGCTAAGCGCGGGGTCGTCGAGCGGGCGCTGGCGGGCGAGGACCTGCCGGTCGGCCGGCTCGTCTCGCAATCCCAGGCGCGCCTGCGCATCTTCTGGACCCCGGACGGAGGTTGAGGTCATGCATCCTGTCACCGCGGAGGTCACCCAGCGGATCGTCGAGCGCAGCCGCGAGACCCGCGCCGACTATCTCGACCGCATGGAAGCGGCGCGCCAGTCCGGCCCGGGCCGGGGCAAGCTCTCCTGCGCCAACTGGGCCCACGCCTTCGCGGCCAGCCCGGACGGCGACAAGCAGCGCATGCGCGATCCGACGGCGCCGAACGTGGCCATCGTTTCGGCCTACAACGACATGCTCTCGGCCCACCAGCCGTACGAGCGCTTCCCCGACATCATCCGCAAGGCCGCCCACGAGGTGAAGGCCACCGCCCAGTTCGCCGGCGGCGTGCCCGCCATGTGCGACGGGGTCACCCAGGGACGTCCGGGCATGGAGCTGTCGCTGTTCAGCCGCGACGTGATCGCCATGTCGACCGCGGTGGCTCTGACCCACGACGCCTTCGACGCAGCCCTGATGCTGGGCATCTGCGACAAGATCGTGCCCGGCCTGTTTATCGGCGCCGCCGCCTTCGGCCACCTGCCGACCATCTTCGTGCCCGGCGGGCCGATGACTTCGGGGATCTCCAATGCCGAGAAGGCCCGTGTCCGGGCGCTCTACGCCGAGGGCAAGGCCACTCGCGAGGAGCTGCTCGACAGCGAGATGAAGAGCTACCACGGACCTGGCACCTGCACGTTCTACGGCACCGCCAATTCGAACCAGATGATGATGGAGATGACCGGCCTGCACCTGCCCGGCGCGGCCTTCATCAGCCCCAACACGCCCCTGCGTGACGCCCTGACCGCCCACGCTCCCAAGCGGGCGGTGGAGATCCGCGACGGCGGCAACGACTACACGCCGTTCTCCGCGGTGATCGACGAGAAGAGCCTGGTCAACGCCATGGCGGGCCTGCTGGCCACTGGGGGCTCGACGAACCACACCCTGCACATCCTGGCCATGGCGCGCGCCGCGGGCATCCTGGTGACCTGGGAAGACTTCCACGACCTCAGCCGCGTCACGCCCCTGATCGCCCGCGTCTATCCGAACGGGTCCGAAGACGTGAACGCCTTCCACGCGGCCGGCGGCATGGCGTTCGTCACCCGCACCCTGCTGGACCACGGCCTCGCCCACGACGACGTGCGGACCGTGGCCGGCGAAGGCCTGCGGCGTTACCAGCAGGAGCCGTTCCTGGACGGCGGAAAGCTGGTCTGGCGCGAGGGCTCCGCCGCCAGCCTCAACCGCGACCTGCTGCGCCCGGCCGACGACCCCTTCGAGGCCGAAGGCGGCCTGCGCGTGCTGACCGGCGGCCTCGGCCGTGGGGTCATCAAGACCTCCGCCGTGAAGCCCCAGCATCGGATCATCGAGGCGCCGGCCCTGGTGTTCGACGACCAGGACGAGCTGCTGGCCGCCCACAAGCGCGGCGAACTCGCCCGCGACTTCGTGGCCGTGGTGCGCTTCCAGGGCCCCCAGGCCAACGGCATGCCCGAGCTCCACTCCCTGACCCCGCCGCTCGGCGTGCAGCTCGACAAGGGCTTCCAGGTGGCTCTGGTGACCGACGGGCGGATGTCGGGCGCCAGCGGCAAGGTGCCGGCCGCGATCCACGTGACGCCCGAAGCCGCCGTCGGCGGCCCCCTGGCCTATGTGCGCAACGGCGACATCATCCGCCTCGACGCCGAGGCGGGCACGCTGGAGATCAAGGTAGATCCCGCCGAGCTGATGCGGCGCGAGCGCGCGGTATGCCCTCCCGCCGGCCACGGGTATGGCCGCGAGCTGTTCGGCTGGATGCGCCGCGCCGCCGGCCCCGCCGACACTGGCGCCTGCGCCCTGTTCGAGGCCGCCTGATGAAGCCTCACTGGTCGGGTCTCGTCGGCGACGTCGGCGGCACCAACGCGCGGTTCGCCCTGGTGGATTCCCAGGGCCACATCCGCAATCCGCGCAGCTTCCCCTGCAAGGACTACCCAAGCCTCGACGCCATCATGGCGGAATACATCGAGACGACTGTCGGCAAGAAGCGGCCGCCGAAGGCGGTGATCGCGGTCGCGGGGCCGGTGCTCGACGGCGAAATCGAGTTCACCAACCTCGACTGGCGGGTCTCGGAGGGCGACCTCCTCGCCCATTTCGAGTTCGAGGCCGTCGAGCTGATCAACGACTTCGCCGCCCAGGCCCTGGCCTGCCCGCTGCTGGAAGGCGCGGACCTGCGGCCGCTCGGGCCGACCCTGCCTAGAGGACCGCACGACTGCCCCATGCTCGCCCTGGGCGCGGGCACCGGCTTCGGCGTCGCGGCTCTCGCCCGCAGCGAACGCGGCGACGTCGCCCTCGCCACCGAGGGCGGCCACGCGGCCTTTGCCCCCACCGACGAGGTGGAGCTCGAGGTGCTGAAGCGGCTGATGGGCAAGTATGGCCGCGTCTCGATCGAGCGTCTGCTTTCCGGCCAGGGCCTGTACGACCTCTACGCCGCCCTCGCCGATATCAAGGGACGGCCCGCGGCGCTCGCGGACGAGGTCGAGGTGACGAAGGAAGGCCTGGTCGGAGATCCGCTGGCGGGCGAGACCCTGGATCGCTTCGGCGGTATCCTGGGCGCGGTGGCGGGCGACCTCGCGCTGACTTTCGGCGCCCGTGGCGGGGTGTTCATCTCGGGCGGGATCGCGCCGCGCATCGCCGAACGCCTGGCCGCCGGCGCCTTCCGCAAGCGTTTCGAGGACAAGGGACGGCTGGCCGACTACGTCGCGACCATCCCCACCTACCTGGTCCTGCACCCCTATCCCGCCATCGTGGGCGCCGCCCGCGAGCTCGAGCAGATGGAGCGGCTGTGACCACCGCCGATCAGCTCCGCTGGATGATCGCCGCCCAGGCCCGGCCGGGTGAGCCTGGCTCGGCGGTGGTGAGCGTCCTGGGCCGCAATGCGCTGATCCCCGAGCTGGCCTTCGACATCGCGGTGGACTGGCATCCGGGCGCCGAGGCGCCGGACGTGGAGGGCCGGGCCCTGGTCATCCTCTCGCTGCTGTTCAAGGAACTCGCGGCCGAGTGCGAGCGCGCCGCCGGCGCCAGGTTCGCCGAGGGCTAGTCCGTCCGGCCCCTAGCAGGCCGGCGGCGCCCCCAGCCGGCGGATCGTCACCGTCTCCTCCTGCGAGCCGCCCGAGGTGCGGGTGACGCGGCGCTCTTCCAGCCGGAGGACGCGGCCGTCGCCGACCGCCAAGTCCGCCTTGCTGACCGCCGCGCGGACGGCGCCCATGGCGTTGCGGTTGGTCTGTCGCTCCAGAGCTACGACGCAGCCCGGCCTCGCCACCTTGACGTCGAGCGTCGCCTTCGTGGCGTCCGGGTCGCGGAGGTCGGTCATACCGAGGGGCAGGCCGCCCCGCGGTTCCATAAGCGCCATGATCGCCACGTCGCCCAGCACCATCTCCTGGGCGGTCTCGACAGGCGCGCCGTCCATGCGCTCGAAGACGATGGCCCGGATGGGGTCGTTCGGCGGGAGGGCGGCCGCCACCCGGTCCAGCAGCCACGTCCGATACTGCGGCCAGGTCTCCACCGCGACGATGCGGCCGTCCGGGCCCATGCGGAAGTCCAGGCTGCCGCCCACGGCCGCCTTCATCGCCGCGGCCATCGACGCGCCGCCGCTGTCGTCGATCGTCGCCTCGCGCAGGGTGTAGCGCAGGCGCAAGCCGTCGCTCTCCCGCCCCAGCACCTCCAGATCGAACGTGAGAGCGTTGGTCTGGGTCTGGCCGCCCTGGTCGTCCTTCTGGACGAAGCGCGTCTCGCTTCGATAGCTGTAGCGATCGCCCACCGCGTCGGGGCGGGTGCGCACCTGCACGGTCTCGCGGCCCCCAGGATCCACGACCACCTGCGCGCCCGCGGAAGCCGCGAACGCGGCGACCGCCAGGGCAAGCAGGGCGGCGCGCACGATCACCGCCCCACGAAGTTCCCGGGGCGCCGCTCGGCGACCGAGCGCACGCCCTCGGCGAAATCCTCGGTGGCGCGCAGGATGGCCTGTTCCTTGTGTTCGATGTCGGTCTGGGCGCGCACGTCGGCGGCCAGCTGGGCGCGCAGGGTCTTTCGGGTCGCCGCCACGGCCAGAGGCGCGTTCTCGGCGATTTCCCGGGCCAGCTTCAGGGCCGCGCCCCGCAGCTCGTCCATCGGCACGACCTCATCCACCAGGCCCCAGGCCAGGCCTTCCTCGGCCTTTACCCGCCGGCCGGTCAGGAACATCAGCGCCGCGCGCTGCTGGCCGACCAGGCGGGGCAGGGTGTGCGTCAGGCCGAAGCCAGGGTGGAACGACAGCTTCACGAAGTTGGCCGCGAAACGCGCCTCGGGCGCCGCCACGCGGAAGTCGGCCACCAGCGCCAGGCCAAGCCCCGCGCCCACCGCCGAGCCCTGCACCGCCGCCACGATCGGCGTCGCCACCGAGAACAGCCGCACCGCCTGGTCGTAGAGCGCGTTCACGCCCTCCATCCCGCTGGCGACCTTGTCGGTGGGTGAGGAGAAGTCGGCGCCGCCAGAGAAGGTCTTGCCCTCGCTCTGCAGGACGATGGCGCGCACGTCGTTCGATGCGTCCGCCGCCTCCATGGCGTCGGCCAGGTCGCTCATGAACTCGACCGAGACGAAGTTGTGCGGCGGCCGGTTCAGCGTGACCACCGCCACATGCCCGTCCAGCGCGACCTTCACGTGGTCGCCGTAAGCTTGCTTCATCGTCTCGTCCCCAACAGGTTCCTGGCCACGACCCACTTATGCACTTCGGTCGGGCCGTCATAGATACGCATCGTTCGCAGTTTGGCCTGCATGAGCTGCAGCGGTAGTTCCTTGGTCATACCCATGGCGCCGAAGGCCTGCATGGCCCGGTCGACGGTCTCATAGGCCATCTCGGTGGCGAACCACTTGATCATGCTGATCTCGGAGCGGACGTCACGCCCGCTGTCCAGCTTCCAGGCGCAGTCGTAGGTCATCAGCCGCGTGGCGTGGATCTTGGTCGCCGCCTCGGCCACCCAGAACTGGATCGCCTGTCGCTCCGAGAGCGGCATGCCGAAGGTCTTCCGCTGCGGGGCGTACTCGATGACCATGTCCAGCGCGCGCTGGGCCATACCGATCGACCAGGCGGCCATCTGGATGCGCCGTGTGCCCAGCCGCACCTGCATCGGCGCGAAGCCTGCGCCCTCCTGGCCCAGCAGCTTCCAGCCCTCGACGCGGCAATCCTCCAGGGCGATCTCGTAGGTGTACTGCCCGCCCACCATCGGGATGCGGCGCAGGACGTTGAAGCCCGGCGTCCCCTTGTCGACCAGGAAGGCGCTCATCCCGCCGCGGGCGCCCTTCTCCTTGTCCGTCACCGCCATCAGGATCGTGAAGTCGGCGTCCTGAGCGCGCGTGATCCAGATTTTTCGGCCGTTTATGACCCAGTCGTCCCCGTCGCGGACCGCATAGGTCGTCATGGCGGCGGGGTCGGACCCGGCGCCCGGTTCGGAAATGCCGATGGCCGACACGGTCTTACCGGCCACATAGGGCGCCAAGTAGGCCTCGCGCTGGCGCTCGTTCACCGTCGCCATCAGCATCCGCAGGTTCGGGCTGTCCGGCGGCAGGGTGTAGGGCGTCACGCAGCGGCCGATCTCCTCCTCGACCCCGACCATCGCCATCATCGGCAGGTCCGACCCGCCGACGTCTTCGGGGGCGTCCAGGCCGAACAAGCCTAGTTCGTGCGCCTTCTTGTCGAGCCGCTGATGCTCATCGTCGGGGAGGTAGAGCCCCTTGCCTTCGGCCTCGCGGGCCATGACGGCGGGCTCCAGGGGCATGAGTTCGTCGCGGACGAACTTCTGCACCAGGTCCTTCAGCATCCGGTGCTCTTCCGAGAGCTCGAAATGCATGGCGCTTCCCCTCTCAATCTGTTTTCCGGCCATTGAACAGGCCTGGACGAAGCGATACTAGCTCTGACTGCAATCGCCCATATGTGGATTGTATTTCCATATATGTGGAATAAGTGGCCGCTTATCTGAATGAAGGCCATTTTCGGGAGGTCTCGTGGCGGAAGGCGCGGTGAAATCGGCGCAGCGGGCGCTGGAGATCCTCGAGGTCTTCGCACGCCAGCGGCGTCCGCTGGCGCTCAAGGAGATCCTGGACGAGCTGGGCTATCCCACCTCCAGCGGATCGGCCCTGATGAAGTCGCTCGTGGCCCTGGGCTACCTCGACTACGACCGCGAACGGCGCACCTATTTCCCCACCATGCGGATCGCGGTTCTGGGAAGCTGGGTTCCGGCCGCGCTGTTCGGCGAGGGTCCGCTGCTCGCGTCGCTGGAGGCGCTGCACCGCAACGTCGGTGAGACCGTGGTACTGGCGGTCCAGAGCGACCTGCACGCCCAGTATGTCCACGTCATACATTCCGCCGAACCGCTGCAATTCCGCGCTCCGCCGGGCACGCTGCGGCCGCTGGCGCGGTCGGGGATGGGATTGGTCCTGCTGTCGGCCAAGAAGGACGCCGAGATCGAGCGCCTGCGCCGCCGGATCAACGCTTCCGGCGATGGGGGCATGCAGTCGCGGGAAGAGTTGATGACCCGGGTGAACGAGGTCCGCGCCCGCGGCTACGCCTTCTCGAAGAACAGCATTTCCCCAGGCCTCGGGATCATCGGCGCGGCTCTGCCGAAGGGTCCGTTCGGCCGCGTGGCCGCCGTGGGCGTCGCCGGGCGGGTCGCGCGGCTGGAAGAAAAACAAGAGGCGATCGTGGCCGAGCTCGAGGCCATGATTCACAGGCTCGAACACGCGTGAGAGGAACCGGTATGACCGCGAAGACCATGGCCCCGAAGCCCACCGGCCCGCTCAGCGGCATCCGCATCCTGGACCTGACCAGCGTCGTCAACGGCGCCTACGGCACGCAGATCCTGGCCGACCAGGGCGCCGAGGTGATCAAGGTGGAAGACCCCGGCTCCGGTCGCGGCGACGGCGGCGACATCATGCGCTGGGCCGGCCACCTTCCTGAAGGCGCGCCGCGCGGAATGGGGCCGATCTTCCTCACGATCAACCGCAACAAGCGCTCGGTGCTGGTGGACATGAAGTCCGAGGCCGGGAAACGCGCCATGCGCCGGCTGATCAAGTCCTGCGACGTGCTCGCCTCGTCGGTTCGCTACGACGGCATGAGGCGGCTGGGCCTGAGCTACGAGGAGGTCGCCGCGATCAAGCCGGACATCGTCTTCGTCCATGCCGCCGGCTACGGGTCGGATGGACCCTACGCGGGCGAGCCGGCCTATGACGACCTGATCCAGTCGGCCTCGGGCGCCGCCGACATTCTGGGCCGAACCGACGGCAACCCCACGCCGCGGATCCTGCCGACCCTGATGGCTGACAAGGTCTCGGGCCTGTTCCTGTCGCAGGCGGTGACCGCGGCCCTGCTGCACAAGGCGCGCACCGGCGAAGGCCAGTTCGTCGAGGTGCCGATGTTCGAGTGCGTGACCAGCTTCCTGCTGGTGGAGCACCTCTACGACCACACGTTCGAGCCCCCCACCGGCCAATGGGGCTATCAGCGGGTGATCAACCCCAACCGCAAGCCCTACAAGACCAAGGACGGCTACATCGGGCTGCTGCCCTATACGGACAAGCAGTGGGACCAGTTCTTCCAGGCGGCGGGCTATGGCGACCTGATCGCCTCCGACCCGCGCTTCGCCGACTACGCCACCCGCGCCAAGCACATCCAGGAACTCTACGGGATGATCGAGAAGGCCGCGGCCACCAAGACCACCCAGGAATGGCTCGATATCCTGAAGCCGCTGTCGATCCCGGTGGTGAAGACCAACACCCTCGACGAGCTGCCCGACGATCCGCACCTGAAGGCCGTGGGCTTCTTCGAAGAATACCAGCACCCCGACCTCGGGACCTATCGGCTGATGAAGCCGCCGGTGAAGTTCGCTAAGAGCCCCTCCAACATCCGCCGCCATCCGCCCAAGCTGGGCGAGCACACCGACGAGATCCTTGGCGAGCTTGGCGCGGAGGTCAGCGAGGGCGAGGAGGCCTAGATCGGGTGCGGGTCACGGTCAGCGGGACGTCGGGGTCGGGCAAGACCACCTTCGCCGGCGCGCTGGCCCAGGCCATCGGCGCGCGCCACATCGACCTCGACGCCATCAACTGGCAGCCGAACTGGCAGGACCTGCACCGCGGCGACCCGGAGGAGTTCAAGCGCCGGGTCTCGGCCGCCGCCGCCGCCGGGGATGCCTGGGTCAGCTGCGGCAACTACTCCAAGGTCCGACCGATCATCCTGGCCCGCGCGACGCACGCGGTCTGGCTCGACTATCCGAAGTGGGTGGTGATGACGCGCGTCTTCCGGCGCTCGTTCCATCGGGCCTGGACCGGCGAGGAGCTCTGGCCCGGCACCGGCAATACCGAGACCTTCCGGCGCTGGCTCGACAAGGAACACCCGATCCGCTGGGCCTGGGACACCTATGAGGTCCGCAAGCAGCGCATCGCCGCCGAGATGGCGGATCCCGCGCTGGCCCACCTGGTGAAATATCGGCTGACACACCCGCGCGAAGCCGCCCCCCTGATCGCGAAGCTGGCGGCGGAGGCCAAGGCTGTCCCAACGGTGTAGCGGCCCTTCTGATATGTTCTTATTTTGTTCTCGACTCCAGAGCTCTACCATGAGAGGTTGAGGCCTCGTTGGGAGCGTCGGATCCCGGTCGATGCGAAAGAAGGCTGGGTGTCGCAACCAAGCATGGTTCGGGGCGGAAAATTACTTCGCCCCGACGCGAAGCTGCCCGTGCGTCCAAACAAGGTTGAGAAGTACCTGGAACAGAAGCCCGATTCGCCTACGGGGCGCAGAGCTGGCGCTCAGGCGCTCGAGAAGTACAAGGACTTGGGCAAGGTTCGTATCGTCTACTACCGCCGGAATCCGCCGAAGTGAGCGCCTCCAAGTACGCCAAGGCCATTTCATCGACGCTAGGGCCGGTTGGATTTGCCCGCGCCAAGGATGGGGTATGGCGTAGGGAAAAGAACGGATTTTTCGAGGAGGTCAGCCTTCAAGGCTCGCGAACGGGGCCTAAGGTGACGGTCAATTTCGCACTTCGCCATGATCGCGCACGCCGGATCGTGCATGCGGCGGCCGGTCCTGGAACTTTGGGAACCGACTTTTCCATCCAGGGCCGTATTGGACAGTTCCGAGGACCTTTCGATCTTTGGTGGCCGAGTGACGATATCGAAGGCCCTTCAGATGTCTCCAATCTGCTTCGCACGGGCTTGTTGCCGTTTCTCGAAAAGATGCACGCCGTCGATCCATATATGGAAGCGTTGAAACATCAGTACGCGGGCGGACGTTGGCCCTATGTCACCCCAGTCCTAGAACTCGCCGTTCTCCTCCACGAAAAGGGAGCCGTTCAAGAGGCGTGGGATCTTCTCGCGAACCCTCCGGAACGACTCGATCCACGAGAGCGGCCGCGTGTGGCAGCCGTTCGCCAGCTGTTGCTCGCGGGTGCTGCAGAAACCTAGGCAGGAACGAACACCGGCACGGGCGGGCCGCCGTCGGTGGGCTGGAGCTTCACCTTCACGCGCAGGCCGATCTTCAGATCCTCGGGCGTCACGTCGACGACGTTGGTCAGCACGTTCGGGCCCTCGTCCAGGGTCACGTAGGCCAGGGCGTAGGGGCCGCTCGGCGACTTGCGCATGATCGAGAAGCTGTAGACCACGCCCTCGCCCGGGCTCTCCTCCCAGACCGTCTGGTCGGAATGGCAGAACGGGCACATCGAGCGCGGATACCAGTGGGCTTCCTTGCACGCCGTGCAGCGCTTGATCAGGAACTTGCCCTGTTCGGCTGCGTCGAAGAACGGCTTGCTCTCGACAGTGACGGCGGGGGCCGGGACCGGCCGGGTCATCAGTTCGGACATGCTCAGCCCTCCCGTTCCATGATCAGCGTGGCCGCGCCGTGGCGGATGCCCAGCGAGCCGCCGGTGCCGTGGGCCAGGGCCAGGTCGCAGTTGGCCACCTGGACCTTCGGATGCGCCTCGCCGCGCAGCTGGCGCACCGCCTCGATCACCTTGGTGATGCCGCCGCGGTTGGTGGGGTGGTTGTTGCAGAGCCCGCCGCCGTCGGTGTTGAACGGCAGCTTGCCGACGCCCGAGATCAGGCCGCCGTCGGCGACGAACCTGCCGCCCTCACCCTTCTTGCAGAAGCCCAGGTCCTCGAGCTGCATCAGCACGGTGATGGTGAAGCTGTCGTAGATCGAGGCGTACTTGATGTCGGCCGGCGTCACGCCCGCCTCCTCGAACGCCCGCGGGCCCGACCAGACCGCGCCGGAATAGGTCAGGTCCAGCTTGCCGCCCTGCTGCGCCTTGGGCGCCTCGCCCGCGCCGAGCACGCGTACCTTGGGCCGCTTCAGCGACTTCGCCACCTCAGGCGACGTGACGATGAGGGCGCCGCCGCCGTCCGTCACCACGCAGCAGTCCAGGAGGTGCAGCGGGTCCGAGATCATGCGGCTGTTCACCACCTCCTCGACCGTGACCACGTTCTTGAGGAAGGCGTGCTCGTTCCACTGGGCATGGTGGCTGGCCGCCACCTTGATCCAGGCCAGCTGCTCCGAGGTGGTGCCGTACTCGTACATGTGGCGCATGGCGCACATGCCGTAGGTGTTGTGGGTCGAGCCGCCGTAGATGCTCTCGAAGCCGGCCTCGGGTGGGCCATCACTCAGGCCCGGGCCCCGCGCGCCGCCGGCCATGCTGGCGCCCGGCCGGTTGCCGCCGTTGCGAGGCCGGCCGGCCAAGGTGATCAGCGCCACCTGGCACTTGCCCGCCGCGATCGCCTGGGCCGCGTGGCCGACGTGCAGGATGTAGGACGAGCCGCCCGTCTCCGTCGTGTCCATGTGGCGGACGTTCTTCAGGCCCATGTAGTCGATCATCGACATGGCCCCGAACCCCGGCGCGTCGCCGGCGCAGAAATAGGCGTCGACGTCGTCGAACCCGAGCCCCGCGTCCTCCAGCGCCCCCTTGGCGCACTCGGCGTGCAACTGGGCTGTGGTCTTGTCCGGGGCGTCGCGGGTGGGGTGCTCATAGGCCCCCATCAGGTAGGCCTTGCCCTTGATGCTCATGCGATCTCCCGGAGAGCGTCTTGAATAAGGGGTACGGGCTTAGCCGTCTCGCGGCGCCGCAGCAATCGTCCGTAGGGTCAGGCTCGGCGTCAGTTCAGGTGCGGCGCGCCCGCATCCAGCCGCCGGCGGATGAAGTCCGCCGCCAGTTCGATCGATTGCCGAGCCTTGGGAGTCCCCATGCGCTCCCAGACGTGGGTCTCGTCGGACCACAGCCTGACGGTGAGGTCGCCTCCGGCGTCGCGCACCGCATCGGCCAGCCGCACGGCGTCGTCGTAGAGGATGTCGCCCCGGCTCGCGTGGATCAGGATCGGTGGGAAGCCCTCGAACCCGCCGAACAGCGGCGAGGCGAGCGGGTCGGTGGCCGAGCGGCCGTCGAGGTAGAACCGCGCCACCAGGGCCAGGCTCTCCATGGTGTAAGGCGTCGTCCCCAGCAGCGAGGCGGCGGTCACCGACCAGCTCTGCAGCGACAGGTCCACCCAGGGCGAGAGCAGCACCACGCCGTCGGGCATCGCCAGGCCCCGCGCGCGAGCCTGCTGCAGCGCCGAGAGCAGGATCGCCGCGCCCGCGGATTCCGCCAGCGCCACGACCGGCTCTTCCGGCCAGGTTTCCTTGAACCAGCTCCAAGCCGCCAGGATGTCGTCCACCGCCGCTGGGCAGGGATGCTCGGGCGCCAGGCGGTAGCTGGGGGCGAACACGCGGGCCTGGGCCGCGGCCGCGAAACGCGCGACGAGTTGGGTGATGCGGGGCGATCGCTCGGCGATGAACGAGCCGCCGTGAACGTAGAAGACGAACCCCTGCGGCTCGGCGGCGCGGGGCGCGAACCACTCCGCGGGGGAGGGCGGGGGCGCGAGGCCCGCGCCGGGTCCCGCCTGGCGGATCGCCTCGGCCTCCACCCGCGCCAGGACAGGCGCGTCGAACCGCATGTGGAGGCGTCGCTGCCCCGCGGTGTAGCGGGCGAGGGCCGCGGGACCGGCCGCCTCGGCGCGGAGGCAGGCCCGCATGGAGGCGTTGACAATCCGCTGCATGGTCCGGTTGGCGAAGGTCCGCAGCCATGCTTTCAGCGGCGCGGCCGGCCGGTCCATCTCCACCACCTCGGCGCGACCGACCCTGGCCCCGCCCACGCTTCCCGCTAGACTCATGCTCACACCGACTCGAACGCAACCGACGGAACCATGAGCGACGACGAGGCCCTAGACCACCGTTTGCTGCGGCAGGCCGAAGCCTACAGCCGTCTCTATCCCAGCGTCCTGCCGCGTCTGAAGGCGGCGCTGGAGGCGGGCAACCCCGGGCTGAGGGCCCTCGTCCAGTCCATGCAGACCGCGCTGGCCCAGGCGGAGGGCCAGCGGGTGCGGCAGCTGCGCGACGCCTGGGGGCTCAGCGGCCAGGAGGCCCAAGTCGCCCTGCGGCTCATCGATGGCGCCACCGTGGCCGACTGCGCCGCCGACCTCGGCGTGGCCGAAAGCACGATCCGCACCCATGTGAAGTCCGTGTTCGCCAAGACCGGCCGCTCGCGTCAGTCGCAACTGGCGTCCCTCCTCCAGACTCGCCCCGGCATCCCCTCGGGTGACGAGTAAGTTATTGTTAACTATCGCGAAAAAATAGCGCGTCGCCTCCCCCAGATTGGGGAGGCCGCCAGCGGCGGGTCTCCATAGCTTCCCGACGAAGTTTGCGTATGGGGGCTTTTCGTCATGGCTTTGCTCGTCGCCGGCGCCGCCGGCATCAGTGTCGACACGCTCAAGATCGACGACCTGCTGGAGGGGACGCCCACCGTCGCCACGGCCACCGGCTTCACCCTGAAGGACGGCGACTGGCTGGAGGAATTCCAGGGCCAGTTCACCTATGCCGGCAACGAGCTCTCGGGGGGAACGGTCACGGCCTGGAAGGAAAGCTTCCAGGGCAATGTGGTGTTCGAGGTCTCCGGGTTTTCCGTTCCGGTCACCACCTTCGTGAACTGGGTCAACACCAACGACAATGAAGCCGCGCGCAGCACGATCCTGGGCGCCGCCGACACGATCCGCGGCTCGGCCGCCGCCGATAACCTGCGAGGCTACGCGGGCAACGACACCATCACCGGTGGTGACGGGACGAACTATCTGCGCGGCGACGAGGGTGACGACAGCATCGTCGGCGGAGCTGGCTTCGACGACATCAACGGGAACATGGGCAACGACACCTGTGTCTCGGGCGGGGGCGACGACTGGGTGGTCGGTGGCCGCGACAACGACAGCCTGGTGGGCAGCGCGGGCCAGAACCTGGTCTATGGCAACCTGGGGAACGATACCTGCGAGGGCGGCGACGGGAACGACATCGTCCGCGGTGGCCAGGACAACGACGCGATCTTCGGCGGCGCCGGGGACGACTACGTGTCGGGCGACAAGGGCGCCGACACCGTCACCGGGGGATTGGGCGCCGACATCTTCCACACCTTCGGCGACGCCGGCGTCGACCGGGTGCTGGATTTCAGCCTGGCGCAGGGCGATCGGGTCCAGCTCGACCCCGGCACCCAGTACACCGTCAGCCAAGTGGGCTCCGACACCGTCATCGACATGACCGGCGGCGGCCAGATGATCCTGGTCGGCGTGCAGATGAGCACGCTCACCACGGGCTGGATCTTCGGGGCCTGACGCAAGGCCGCGCCGCTCTCGTCGGGCGGCGCGCAGCACATGGGGACGGCGGTGCCGACGTACTTCAATTCTCAGACCTTCTCGGTCCCGCTGCGCGCTGGCTTCGAGACCGCCTTCGTCCACGAGGTGGGGGTCGGCGACTTCACGGGCGACGGAAAGCTGGACGTGGTCCTCAGCTACTTCCTCTTCCCGCTGGAGACACGTGGAACGCCGGTCCGGCTGCTCGCCGGGAATGGCTCGGGCTTCACGGATGTGACGGCCCAGGCGTTCGGTAGCGGCGCGCCGACGACCGTCCATGCCCGCGAGACCATCGTCGCCGATTTCAATCGCGACGGCCGCCTGGATGCATTCCTCGGTGACCACGGGTACGACGCCAACCCGTTCCCGGGCGCCCAGAACGGGCTGATCCTGTCCTCCGGGGCGAGCGGACTCACCAACGCCACCGGCCAGCTGCCGCAGCTCTCCGACTATACGCATTCGGCCGAGGCCGCCGACATCGACCGGGATGGTGACCTGGACATCTTCGTCGGCAACGGCGGTGGCGGCCAGGCGGTGACCACGCCCTATTTCCTGATCAACAACGGCGCGGGCGGCTTCACGCGCAGCGACACGGCGCTTCCGTCGGTCCTGACCACCGGGAACAAGCCCAACCACTGGAGCGAGGCCTTCCTCGACGCGGACGGCGACGGCGACAAGGACCTGTTCCTGGGCTCCAGCCTCAACAGTCCGGCCCAGCTGCTTCTGAACAACGGCCAGGGCGCTTTCACCCTTTCAGCGACCGCCATGCCGGCCGGAGCCGGCAACGCCGATGCGGTCGACATCCAGGCGCTGGACGTCAACGGCGATGGGCGGCCCGACCTGGTGCTGAGCTATTCGGTCTTCGGCTCGGGCGACCCTACGCGCCAGATCCAGCTGTTGGTCAACAACGGCCAGGGCGGCTTCACCGACGAGACGGCCAGCCGCTTGCCGGCGTCCATCCAGGGCGGCGCCTGGAGCCGGCGGGTCCATCTGACGGACGTCAACGGCGACGGGCTTACCGACCTCGTGCTCTCGAACGGCTCGTCGACACCGTTCTATCTGGCGGACGGTCTCGGCAACTTCGTGCAGCTCCCGAACGTGCTGCCCGGCAACGGCTTCGACCAGATCACGCCCGGCGACTTCAACGGCGACGGGCGGGTGGACTTCATCGCCTGGCGGGGCCTGTTCGATGGCTCTGAGCAGATGCGCATCGATCTCGCCGTCGACGCGGGGACGAACCAGATCGGGACCGCGGCGACCGAAGGCCTGCTGGGCGACGCCGACAACGACACCATCGCGGGCGCGGCCGGCGACGACGTGATCTTCGGCGGCGCGGGCACGAACTATCTGCGCGGTGACGAGGGGAACGACCGGATCGTCGGCGGAACCGGCTTCGACGACATCAACGGCAACATGGGCAATGACACCTGCGTCTCCGGCGGCGGCGACGACTGGGTGGTCGGCGGCAAGGACAACGACAGCCTGGTGGGTTCGGCCGGCCAGAACCTCGTCTACGGCAACATCGGCGCCGACACCTGCGAGGGCGGCGACGGGAACGACATCGTGCGCGGCGGTCAGGACGACGACGTGATCTTCGGCGGCGCCGGGGACGACTACGTCTCGGGCGACAAGGGCGACGACACGGTCACGGGCGGGCTGGGCGCCGACAGCTTCCATACCTTCGGCGACGCCGGGATCGATCGGGTGCTGGACTTCAGCCTCGCCCAGGGAGATCGGGTGCAGCTCGATCCAGGCACGCAGTACACGGTCGCCCAGTCGGGCGCCGACACGGTCATCAGCATGACCGGCGGCGGCCAGATGATCCTGGTCGGCGTGCAGATGAGCACGCTCACGGCCGGCTGGATCTTCGGGGCCTAGGCCGGCTGCTTCGCGGCGGCGATGCGGGCGTCGCGGAGGGCGGTGCGACGCACCTTCCCGGCGTCGTCGCGCACGGGCTCATCGACGAACTCGTAGCTGCGCGGCTGCTTGTAGGTGACCAGCCGGTCCTTCACGTGCGTTCCGAGCTCGTCGGCCGAGACGTCGCCCTTGGCGTTGACGATCGCGTGGATCCGGGCGCCCAGGTCGTCGTCGGGCAGGCCGATGACCGCGCAGGATTCCACGGCCGGATGCTCCTGCAGCGCGGCTTCGATCTCGGCGGGATAGACGTTGGAACCGCCCACCAGGATCATGTCGGTGCGCCGGTCGGCGAGGTAGAGGTAGCCCTCCTCGTCGAACCGTCCGAGGTCGCCGAGGCTTTCCCAGCCGCCGGGCAGCGTCTTGGGCGTGGCGCCGACATACCTGTAGGTCTCGGGCGCGCCGGGTGGGCGACGCATGTAGATCTCGCCCACCTCGCCGGGCGGCAATTCGGCCCCGTCCTCGCCGAACACCTTCATCTCGCCGATCGACACCTGGCCCACCGAGCCGCGATGCGTCAGCCATTCGCTCCCGGTGATGATGGTGACGGCCTGCGCTTCCGTTCCCGCATACAGCTCCATCACCTCCCCAGGCGCGATCCAATGGATGAAGGCCTCCTTCAGCCAGTCCGGACAGGGCGCGGCCATGTGCCAGAGCGTCTCCACGCTGGAGAGGTCGTAGCGGTTCTTCACCTCGCCCGGCAGGTGCCAGATGCGGTTCATCATCGTGGGCACCAGATAGACCCATGTCGCCTTGCGCGCCTGGATCTCCGCCAGCGTCTGCTCCGGCTCGAAACGCGACATGAGCACCACATGGGCGCCCAGGGCGGTCGCGGACATCATCATGCCGAAGGGCGCGTTGTGATACAGCGGCGCCGGGATCAGCAGGGTGTCCACCGGGCGGATGCGGAAGCCGCCCACCTCGGGCGTCTCCTTCGGCGTCACGCCGGGCTGCCCCGCCAGGATCAGCTTCGGCCGGCCGGTCGAGCCGCCGCTGGTCGGCGCCTTGGAGATCGGCGGGATCGCGTCGGGCAGCTCGCTCTCGTCGTCCGAGAGCGCCGCGAGATCCTCCACGGTCACAACCGGGCGGTCGATCTGGTGCTCGAAGGTGGCGATCACCAGGGGCGCGTCGGCCAGCTCGACGATGGCCTGCAGCTCGGCCTTGGGCAGGCGGAAGGAGATCGGCTGCGGCGTCGCCCCCAGTTTCCAGATGGCGTGCGCCGCCACCACGAAGCCCACGCTGTTCTGCAGGCCCAGGGTGACCAGGTCGCCCTGCTTCACCCCCTTGGCCGCAAGCCCGCGCGCCACCCGGTTCGAGCGCCGGTGTAGCTCCGCATAGGTGAGGGTCTCGCCCGCGCAGCTGACCGCCGGCTGGCCGCCCTTCAGCGCGGCGTTCTGCGCCAGCTTGGCCCCGAAGGAGATCATCTCGTCGGTCATGGCGTGCTCCCGGCCCCTCTATCCTTGGGTGTCTCGCCCCGGATGCATCGCCCGCGAGCCTTGTGGCGCAACTTTCGCGGCTCGCGCCACGGCAGGCAAGCGGGGTCGGTTCACTCTCCGCACTTGGCTGTCGCGACGTCAGCACCCCACCTGACGCCTGACCTTGAGAGGAGATCACCATGTTGGAAGGCAATCAGGCCGCCGCCTTCGCCGAGCGCCAGAAGGGCACCCTGCCCGGCGAATTGGGCATCGAATGGGATGAAGTCGCCAATGGCCGCGCGCGCGGTCGCTTCACCGTGGCCCGCAAGCACATGGCGCCCAACGGCTTCATGCACGCCGCCTCGGTGGTGGCCCTGGTCGACAGCGCGTGCGGCTACGCCTGCGTCGCCTCCCTGCCGGAAGGGGCCAGCGGCTTCACGACCATCGAGATCAAGACGAACTACCTGGGCACCGCAAAGGAGGGCGAAGAGGTCGCCTGCGAGGCCCGCCTGGTCCACGGCGGCCGCATGACCCAGGTCTGGGACGCGGAGGCGGTCAACGCGACGACAGGCAAGACCATAGCGGTGTTTCGCTGCACGCAGATGGTGCTCTGGCCGCGCTGAGATCGCGTCGTCAGATCGCAGTTGCGTGACACCGGCGAGATGAGTAGAACGCGCGCTCGCTCAGCGGGCCCTCTTCGGGGCGGCCCGCGCCGGCTCTGGAGAGGTGGCAGAGTGGTTGAATGTACCGCACTCGAAATGCGGCGTACGTGAAAGCGTATCGTGGGTTCGAATCCCACCCTCTCCGCCACCCTTCGACCCGAAGGGGATTTCTGAAAATCGCGCGCCGGGCGAACGGCTGGGATCGGTCTCAACCCTGAGGCCCCCTTCGCGCGCTATCGTCTCCGAACTTCGCGCAACGGACTCCTGAGCGTCACCCGACTGTCGCCTCGCGCCCCTACCGCTGGCTGCGAGTGCTTGAGACAGTCAGGAGATTTTCAGCATGCGCGCGCTTCTCATCGGCCTCGCGGCCTCGCTCGCCACGGTGGCCTCGGCCGACGCGGCGACCTATTTCGGCAACCGCACCGTCGGGACCGCCACCGTCGACTTCACGATCGTCACCGACGACACGCTGGGCGCGCTGACGGGCGACAACATCCTCGACTGGTCCATGCGGATCGCGAACAACGGCGAGACCGCGGAGTTCGGCGCCGCCGACGACGGCGCCAAGCTGTCCATCGTGGGCTCGGCCTTCAAGGCGGCCGCCAGCGGCCTCTACTTCGACTTCGGCGCCGCGGGTACGAACTACGCCGCCTTCGTCAGCGCCTTCCGCCAGAGCTACTGCGTCCAGACGACGGCCTGCTGGGACTTCGGCGGACCGAAGGAGACGGCGGCGGCCGGCGCCTTCGCGACGAACTCGCAGGTCGTCCCGCGCAGCGGCCTCACTCAGATCGCCAACGTGCCTGAGCCCTCGGCGTGGGCGCTGATGCTGTTGGGCTTCGGCGGCGCGGGCGCCGCCCTGCGTTCGCGCCGCCGGTGTCTGGCGGCCTAAGCCACGACTTCCCATCTGGGGGGCTCCCTACAGCGGAGCCTCCTGGATGACCGACCTGTCGACCTTCCCGATCACCCGGCGCTGGCCGGCGCAGTATCCCGACCGCCTGCAGCTCTATTCGCTGCCGACGCCCAACGGGGTGAAGGTGTCGATCATGCTGGAGGAGATCGAGCTGGCCTACGAGCCGCACTTGGTCGACTTCGGCAAGGACGACCAGAAGACGCCGGAGTTCCTCTCGCTGAACCCCAACGGCAAGATCCCGGCCATCCTGGATCCCGACGGGCCTGGCGGAAAGCCGCTGGCGCTGTTCGAGTCCGGCGCCATCCTGCAGTACCTCGCCGAGAAGACTGGCAAGCTGCTCTCCGCCGACCCGGCGACCCGCTACGAGACGCTGGAGTGGGTGCACTGGCAGATCGGCGGCGTGGGCCCGATGTTCGGCCAACTCGGCTTCTTCAACAAGTTCGCGGGCCGCGAGTACGAGGACAAGCGGCCCCTCCAGCGCTACGTCGCCGAGAGCCGGCGGTTGCTGGCGGTGCTGGACACGCGCCTTGCCGGCCGCACCTGGATCATGGGCGACGACTACACCATCGCCGACGTCGCCCTGCTGGGCTGGGTGCGCAACCTGATCGGGTTCTACGAGGCGCGGGACCTCGTGCAGTTCGATACCCTGCGGAACGTCCCCGCGTGGCTCGACCGGGGGCTGGCCCGCCCGGCCGTGCAGCGCGGCCTGACGATCCCGGCGCGAGGCTAGGTCGCCGGGAGCGGGTCGCGCCGGCGTCGCTTCGGCCTCCGGCGGAACCAGAAGGTCCAGACGGTCAGGCTGCCGAGCAGGGTCAGCGTCAAGCCCGATAACGTCATCACCAGCCGGTAGGGCAGGCCGCCCACCTTGCCGGCGTGCAGCGGGTAAAGGGCGTTATAGGCCTGGACCTGATCGGGCAGCTTCAGGGCGTCCCTGGCCTCGACCAGTGCGCCCGTGTCGGCGGCGAAGTAGAGGGTCGTGCGGCCGTTCGGCAGCCATTCCTCAGGCTGGCGCAGGCGCAGGCTGACCAGCCCGTTCCCGCCGCGCGGCAGCGACAGGATCCGCACCTCGGCGGTCGGATAGAGCCGCCGCGCGGTCTCGATCATCGCGCCGAAGTCGAGGTCGTCGGCCAGCTTCGCCTTTCGCGGCGGCGGCGGCTTCAGCGCGTCGGTGACCGCGGCCGACGCGCCCGGACCCAGCACAACATCGGCCACCGGCCGGAACACCATGATCGCCCCGGTGATCATTGACAGGAGCAGCAGGGGCGCCATGACGATCCCAAGGTCGCGGTGGTGGCGCAGGATCTGGAAGCGCTCGAACTTGCGCGGCCACAGCCGGAATTCGTAGGCGCGCCGCATCCGCCACCACAGGATCGCGCCGGTGATCACGAAGCCCACGCCGATCAGGCCGGCGACGCCCGCGACGGTGTCGCCCGTCTCGCCGCTGAACAGGTGGTGGTGCAGGTCGAACAGCCAGATCTCAGGCCGCTCCCACTTGCTGGTCCACTTGGTCACCAGCTCGCCGGCCTGGCTCGTGTAGGCGCCGGTCCCGGCCTGGGAATAGCTGAGCTGGTTCAGCCCGAAGTCGTTGGTCGCGAACACGATGCTGCGCGGCCGGTCCGGCTGCGCCATGATCTTCTCGGCCGTCGCGACCAGCGTCGCGGTGCTCTGGACCTGGACGTCGTGCGCGTGGGGCAGCATCACCCAGGCGCCCTTGTGCAGCAGAATGGCGCCGCTCAGCCCCAACACCGCCAGCAGGAGACCGATCAGGCCTCCCAGCCAGCGATGCAGAAGGTCGATGAGCTGCATCAGAAGCGGTAGTCCCAGCCGAGCGTGAAAGTGCGGCCGCGGCCCGAGAAGAACCTGGCGTTATTCGTCGGCTGCTGCGTGTCGGTGTTGTAGTCGATGTAATACTCGTCCAGCAGGTTCTGCACCGAGAGCGACACCGCGCCGAGCTGGCCGAAGTCGTACCGCGCCGAGCCGTCGACCAGGGTGTAGCCCTCGAAGCTGTTGCGTGGGTCGGCGCCGTCGAAGCTGCGCGACAGGTACTTGCCCAGCTGCAGCCGCGTGGACCACGGGCCGCGGTTGAAGTTCACCGCCGCGACGATCCGGTCGGGTGAGATGTTGGCGCCGTCCAGGTCGATGTCGACGCGGCCGTCGTTGTTCGAGTCCGCGCGGCCCTTCAGGTCGGCGTAGCCCGCCTGGAAGGTCAGGCCGTCGACGGGCGTACGGATCGTGGCGTTCAGCTCCAGGCCTTCGATCTCGACCCGCTGGCGCTGCACCTCGAACACCGTACCCACCAGGACCAGGAGCTGGCCCTTGGTGCTGGTCGACCAGAAGTAGGTGGCGCTGGCGTCGAACCAGCCGCGCTTCAGCTCCAGGCCGACTTCGCGGTTGTTGGAGACGATCGGGCTGATGTCGAGATAGTCGTCGAGGTCGACACCGTTGACGTTGATTGCCCGCGTGATCCGGCCCACGTCGGGCACGGTGTATCCCTGGGCGTAGCTGACATAGCCCCTTATCCCGGGGATCGGCTCGAAGATGACGCCGCCGTTGAACAGGGTGTCGTGGAACTCGGGTGAGCCGCCGGCCACCGCCCGCGAGCCATAGAAGGCCAGGGTGGTGAAGTCGTCGACCTTGATCTGGACGTTCTCGTTCCGCAGGCCGCCGGCGATGCGCAGCTTCTTGTCGAACAGGGCCAGGTTGGCCTGCACGAAGGGCGCGATCGAGCGATATTCGGTCGGCGGCACCCAGACGCGGTTCGTACGCACCAGCGCCTGCTCGGTGCGGTCCTGCAGAAGGTCGAGGCCGACGGTGGCGGTCAGGTTGTCGAGGTTCGGGACGGCCCGCTCGTAGCTGAACTTGGCGCCCAGCTTCTTCGAGCGGTTCTCCGACTGGTCCAGCAGCGTGCCCAGCGGCGCGATGCGGACGTCCTGGAAGGTGGCCGAGCTGTCGCCGCCGAACAGGTCCCTGGTGCGGTTCCAGAACGCCTGGGTCACCAGGTTGCCGCCCCACAGCGAGGTGTCGGTATAGGAGATCGAGGCGCTCTCGGTGCGGCCCCGCGCCGGCGTGCCCGGCTGGACGCCGCGGATCGCGGTGGACGGGACGCCCGTGGTGCGGTTGCCGGCCAGGTTGACGTAGTCGCCGTCGCCTTCGAGCTGGAAGCGACTGAGGATCACGTCCACCCGCGCCGTTTCGCTGACCGCGTAGCCGAAGCGCCCGAAGAGAGACCAGCTCTGGCTGTCCTGGGTCTCGCCCTGGGCGGCGTCGAAGCCAACGCGCTTGCCGTGGCCGTCGTAGTAGGCGCCGCGGGTCTCGTAGGCGGCGCCCAGGGTGGCGTCGAAGGCGCCGGTCTTCCAGCTGCCCAGGCCGGCGGCCTTGTAGCCCGCGCCGTCGCCGTGGAAGCCGTCGTCGGCCAGGGTCTGAAGCAGCGTGCGGCCGCTGAAGCCGTCGGTCTTCGGCGCGCCGACGGTCACCTGGTTCACGATGCCGCCCGTGCCCCCGATGCCCTGCAGCGCGTTCGAGCCGAAGATCACCTCGACGCGGTCGATGAAGAACGGGTCGATCGTGAAGCCGTCGCGCGAGCCGTCGCGCAGCGGCGTCGATTGCGGGATGCCGTTGATCGCATAGAGCGGCGAGCGGCCGCGCAGGGTCTCGCCGGCGCCCGACAGCTTCTGCCGCGTAGGCGAGAACGACGGCGTCAGCGCCGCCACGGCGTCGACGACCGAGCCCGAGATCGAGACCTGCTGGTCCAAGGCGCTGCGGCCGATGACGTCGACGGTGAGCGGCAGGGCATTGGCCGGCAGGATGGTCCGCGCGGCGGTGACCACGACTTCCCCGACCTCCCGACCGCCGGCGTCCCCGTCGTCCGCGGCCGCCGGCGACGCCACAAGCGCCGCGCCAAGGATCAAGGCGATGGTGGAAGTCGCAGTACGCATAGGCCCCCTCAGGTGTCGAGGGACGCCCTATAGATCAGCAGATCATGCGAGTCATTCGCATTCTCACGCTTGCCGCGGTTTCGCCACCCGGCCCAGCGCTACCAGGATGACCGCCGCGGCAAGTGCGACCGGAGCCATGGAGAGGAACACCTCGCCCGGGGTGGCGCCCGCATTGCGCAGTTCTCCACCGATCAGGGGCCCGGCGATCGAGCCTAGCCGCCCCACGGCGATCGCCGCTCCGGCCCCTGCGGCGCGCAGATGCGCGGGATAGAGCATCGGAGCGACGGCATAGAGCGAGAACTGGGCGCCCATGACGAGGAACCCCGCCGCGCCCGACAGGGCCAGGATGGCCAGCGGCGCGTCCGCGGCCGCCAGCCCCGCCATGGCGCCGGCCAGGGCCAGGTAGGCGATCGCCAGCGACCATCGCCACCCTGTCCGATCCGCGACCGCACCCACCAGGATCGAACCCGCCGCGCCGGCCACGTTGAACACCATGGCGGCCATGAATCCCTCGGATGGCGGGTGGCCCTTGTCGACCACCAGCGTCGGCAGCCAGTTAAGGCCGAGGTACAGCACCACCAGGGTCATCATGAAGGCCGCCCAGATCAGCACCGTCGCCGGCGCCCGCTTCTCGGCGAACAGGCCGCGGGCGAGGTTGCGGTCGGCGGCGGGGTCATGCGCCGGCTTGGTCTCGGGCAGCAGCAGGAAGATGAGCGGCAGCAGCACCAGGGGAACGATCCCGCCAGCCACGAAGATTGTCCGCCACTCCAGCGCGTCGCCCGCCAGCCGCGCGATCAGCGCCGAGGTGGCCCCGCCGACGGGCATGCCGCAGAACATGGCCGAGACCGTCGCCGCCCGCCGCTCGGGCTTGCTGATCTCCACGGCCACCGCGATCAGGTTGGGCATGGCGCCGCCGAAGCCGAGGCCGGTCGCCAGCCGAGCCCACAGCAGGGCGTCGTAGGTATGGGCCGTGGCGGTCACGAGCGAGAAGACCCCGAATGCCGCCACCGAGCCCAGCAGCACGGGCTTGCGTCCATAGCGGTCGGCCAGCCAGCCGCCGGCGAAAGCGCCGATGACCAGGCCGATCATCGCCGCGCTGCCGGCCCAGCCCTGCTGCGCGGGGTTCAGGCCCAGTTCGGGGATCATCCGCGGCGCGGCCACGCCGAAAGCCTGGATGTCGTAGCCTTCCACGGCCGCGATCAGGAAACAGATGAACACCACGAGGCCCGCACCGGCCCCTCCGAGCGACTTCCCCTGCAACGCGACCCCCTCGAATCCGCCCGACGGCGGGCAACATGCCACACGGCCGCCGGAAACCTAGCGCTGCCTTGGGGTGTTTAGGGGACCGCGTGTCGAACCCTCGAAAGGATAAAAGCCATGCGCAATCGGCTGATCGCCGCGATCGTGTTCGCCACTGCGGGGACCGCCCTGGTCACCGTGCCCACGGCCGCCGAGGCCAAGCGGGTGCTGGTCTGCAAGAGCGTGAAGAAGAAGGCCAACAAGGGCACGGTCATCGGCGCCGTCTCGGGCGGCGTGCTGGGTAATGTGGTCGCGGGCAGCGGCAACAAGACCGAGGGCACCCTGATCGGCGCGGGCGTGGGCGCAGTGGCCGGTCACCAGATCGCCAAGAGCAACGCGAAGAAGAAGCGTTGCCACTACGAGTACCGGTAACGGTCAGCGCCGCAGGCACATCCACCGCGCCCGATGGAAATTCGGCGCGGTGGGCGCCCAGCCCGTGACCCGCGGGCTCACCAGGTTGCGGTTCACCACGAAGAAGATCGGAGCGACCGCCTCGTCGTCTAGGATCAGCTTCTCGGCCCGCGCGAGCACCGCCGCGCGCTTGGCCGCGTCCGGTTCCAGGTCGGCCTGGGCGAGCAGCGCGTCGTAGGCGGGATTCTTGTAATCGCCGTAGTTCTGCGCGCCCGTGTCCGACTTGAAGAGGCCAAGGAAGGACACCGGGTCGTTGAAGTCGCCGAACCAACTCATGTTGCCGATCTCGAACGTCCGGTTTCGGTAGGCCGCGAAGGCGACGCCGGTCTCGTTCTGCTCGATCTTCACCTCGACGCCGATGGACCGCCAGTCGGCCTGCACCGCCTCCATCAGCAGCAGGGTGTCGGTGTTGTTGGGCGTGGTGATGGTCACCTTCAGCGGCCGCTTCGCGGTGTAGCCCGCTTCGGCCAGCAGCCGCTTCGCCTCGACCTGGCGGGCGGCGAACGGCATCGCCGCCCAACTCAGCGTTGGCCCGTTCTTGACGTAGTTCGCGGTGATGGCGGGCACGAAGGCGTAGGCCGGCTGCTGGCCAGCCCGCAGCAGCTTGCGGGTGATGAAGTCACGGTCGATGGTCATCGACAGCGCCCGGCGCACCCGGATGTCGCGGAACGCCGGGACGCCGGCGTTGAACGACATGTAGGCCGTCGCCAGCGACACGTCGGTGCGCGCCACGCCGGGCATCGTCTTCTGCAACCGCTCGTAGCGGTTCGATTGGAAGCGGGTGTTGAGGTCCAGCTCACCGCGCGCCACCCGCCGTTCGGCGCTGACCACGTCGGGCGTCGGATAGTAGTTCACCCGATCCAGGCAGACGTTCTTCGCATCCCAGAAGTAGGGGTTCTTCACCGCGGTGATCCGGTCGCCGAGGCGCCAGGACACCAGCTTGAACGGCCCGTTGGAGACATAGCGCCCCGGCTGGACCCAGCCCTCCCCGTACCGCTGCACCACATGTTTGGGCACGGGGAAGAACGACTGGTGCTTGAGCAGTTCCGGCAGGTAGGGCGCCGGGTGTTCCAGGGTGATCTCCAGGGTCCTTGGATCGATCGCGCGAACGCCCAGGCTGTCGAGCGGCGCCTTGCCTTCATTGACCGCCTGGCCGCCCTTGAGGACGTAGAGCAGGTAGCCGTAGATCGACGCCGTCTTCGGATCCAGCGCGCGGCGCAAGCCGTAGGCGAAGTCCTCGGCGGTCACCGGGACGCCGTCCGACCATTTCGCGTCGCGCAGGTGGAAGGTCCAGACCAGGCCGTCCGGGGTCACCTCCCAGTGGGTGGCTCCGCCGGGGATCGGCTTGGCGTCGATATCCTCGGTGGTCAATCCCATCATCAGGTCGCCGATGATGGAGGCCTCGTCGACGAGGTTGGCCTTCGCAGGATCCAGCGTCTGCGGCTCTGAATTGTTGCCGTACTCCAGGCAGACCTGCCCGGTAGGACAGGCGGCGCGCTGCGGGGCGTTGCTGCAGCCCGCGGCGGCGAGCGCGGCGACGAATAAGGCGGCGAGGAGCTTGAGCACCTCGCCATCAGTCCACGCGGATTCGCCGGCTGTCGAGGGGCGCGGCTAGTTCAGCCTGAACTCGGCCCCGATCGCCTTCAGCTCGGCCGACTTGATCAGCTTGCGGTGTCCCACGGTGACCTTGAACAGCGGCCCGTCGAGCGTCCGCGTCCAGAAGTCTAGGAACTTCCGCAGCGTCGGAAACTCGGGGAAGATATCGTAGTCCTGCCACACGTAGCTCTGCAGCAGGGCGGGATGGTCCGGCATCCGGTAGAGGATCTCGGCCGTGGTCAGGCTGTAGCCTTCCATCTGCTTGCGGAACTCGGGAGACGCTTTCATCGGCAACCTCGCGACCTGAAGACCGCGCCGCCGGCGACGTCCGGCCGCGCTTGATGACAGGAAGGCTGATTCTGTGTGAAAGTTCTATGAATACAAATGTTTAGCACTCAGCACCTGCGGGTGCTGCTACCGCTCCGTCATGCGAAGAGATCGGGCCGCCGGACCTTCAGCGCCAGGATCAGCGCCAGGGACTTCAGATCCTCGATGCGGCGCTGTTCGACCCAGGTCCACAGCAGCGCCAGCGGGACCTCCTCCACGCTGACATACTCGTGCTCGCCGGCCGCCCCGCCGCCCGCGCCCTTACGGTCGGCCGCCGAATAGGCCGCCAGGAACAGGTCCACCCGCTCGCTGGAGACGCCGGGGCACGAAAACGGCGAGCCGACGGCCTCGAGGCGATGCAGGGTCACCCCGCACTCCTCCAGCGCCTCGCGGATCGCGGTCTCCTCCGGATCCTCGTCCTCGACCATGCCCGCCGGCGCCTCCAGCAACTCGGGCGGCCCGCCGGCCCAGATCACCGGCGCGCGGGGCAGGTTGATCAAGAGCGCGGTCTTCCGCTCCGGATCGTAAGGCAGGACGCAGGCGGCGCGGCCATGGTGTTCGATCTCGCGCCCGAAGGCCTCGCCATCGGGGGCGGAAAACGTCGCCCGCAAGAGCGTCACGTAGCCCTGGTAGACGGTTTCGACCTTGCGCAGCTCAACCGCCGCCATTTCGCCATCCCCTAGGCGTCCCTCCGTAGCGGAGGAAGCTTGGCCATGCACGACAACAGTCGGCGCGTCGAGCCGGAAGGCGACTCTGCGGACCTAGCCGATCGACACGCGCAGCATCCAGGCGTGTTTCTCGTGGGCTTCGACGCGGGCGTCGATGAGCGAGGCGGTGACGTCGTCGGCGCCTTCGCGGGCGGCCTTGGCGGTCTCCACCAGGGTGGCGTGATCGGCGACCAGCTCCTTCAGCATTTCGTCGGCGGTCTTCTTCGGGTCGCCGTCCTTGACGTGCGAAAGGTCGGCGAAGGCGCCGTAGCCCTGCGGGGCATACTCGCCCAGGGCGCGGATGCGCTCGGCGATCAGGTCGATGGAGGCCCACATCTCGGTGTACTGGGTCATGAACAGCGCGTGCAGCGAGCCGAAGTTCGGGCCGCGGACGTTCCAGTGATAACCGTGGGTCTTCAGGTAGACCGCGTAGGTGTCGGCCAGCAGCTTTGAGAGCCCGGCGGCGACCTTCTTCTGCGACTTGTCGGCCATGGTCTTGTCCCCTTTCGGATCGGTCAGTGTTGATGGGCGTGGAGGCGAACCGGAACGGGTTCACGCCCCGCCCAGGCGCGCTCGTGCAGCGCGAAGGCGATGGTCTGGAAGATGGGCTCGATGAGCCCCACCGCCAGCGCCGCGCGCCAGTTCTGTGTCAGGGCGTAGGCCACGGCGATGGCGACGGTCATGTGAACCAGCGACCAGCTGAATGTCTTGGCGGCGAGGCGCATCGGCGCACTCCTTCTTGCGAACGGTTCTCAACATAGTCTATTCCAATCGAAAATCAATCATCCAATGGAAATCTCTAATGACACGTTCGTATAGCCGGCCTCGCTTGGCGCCCGGCCCAGATGGGTTATCGTCGTTCACAGACCCTCCGTCAGAGAGGGCCGGGAGGAAGCGACGATGAAGTTCACCTGGTTCAACCTGATGCCATGGCCGTATCTCCCGGACGATTTCCGGGAGACGAACCGCTCGGTCTGGGTCGACATCGACCAGCGCCTGTTCGACCCGGCGAAGAGCCACGAGGTCTACAACACCTACATGGACCTGCTGGAGTACGCGGGCACGCTGGGCTTCGACGGCATCGGCGTGAACGAGCACCACCAGAATGGCTACGGCATCATGCCCAGCCCCAACATCATCGCCGCGGGCCTGGCGCGCCGCACGACCGACCCGGCCATCGTGGTGCTGGGCAACTCCATCGCCCTCTACAACCCGCCGGTCCGCGTGGCCGAGGAGTTCGCGATGCTGGACTGCATTTCGGGCGGACGGCTGGTGGCGGGCTTCCCGGTCGGCACGTCGATGGACACCAACTACTGCTACGGGCAGATCCCCAGCCTGACGCGGGAAAAGTACCAGGAGGCCCACGACCTGATCATCAAGGCGTGGACCGAGCGCGACCCGTTCGCCTTCAACGGGCGCTACAACAAGCTGCGCCACGTCAACATCTGGCCGCGGCCGATCCAGCAGCCGCGCCCGCCGATCCACATTCCCGGCGGCGGCTCGGTCGAGACCTACGACTTCTGCATCGACAACACCTACAGCTACTCCTACCTCAGCTTCAGCGGCTACATCCGGGCTCAGGCGCTGATGAATGGCTACTGGAAGCGGGTGGAGGAACGCGGCGCGCCTGACAAGAGCCCCTACCGGGCCGGCTTCGCCCAGACGATCTGCGTGGCCGAGACCGACGAGGAGGCCGAGCGGCTCTACAGCGAGCACGTCAGCTATTTCTACAACCGCTGCCTCCACGTCTATCCGGGCTTCGCCGATGCGCCGGGCTACCGGACCATCAAGACCATCCAGTCGGGCGCGCTCTCGCAATACGCCCCGCCCACCGGCGGCTATTCGACCCTGACCTGGAAAGAGCTGACCGAGCAGGGCCACGTGATCGCGGGCTCGCCCGAGACGGTGCGCCAGCGGATGGAGGAGATGATCAAGGGCCTCCATGTCGGCAACATCTTCTGCCTGATGCACGTGGGGAACATGCCGGCGGACAAGTGCATGTACTCGACCAAGCTGTTCGCCGAGAAGGTGATGCCCAAGCTGCGCAACATCTTCCCCGACTACGCCGATGACGACCGCTTCTGGTGCAAACCGCTGGCGAAGCGGGTGACGGCCGGCTCGCTGCCCGCGGCCCCCGCCCGCGCGCCGATCCCGGCCGAGTGAGGGGAGCTCGGCGCATGGAACTCCAGACCGTCCAGACCCACCACGTCCCCGTCCGCTACCTGACCGGCGGCTCGGGGCCGGCCCTAGTCTTCCTGCACGGCGCCGGCGGCGTGACCGCGGACGATCCGCTGCTGGCGGAGCTGGCGAAGACCCACACCGTCTACGCCCCGCTCGTGCCCGGTTACGGCGACAGCGAGGAGGCGCCCGAGATCCGCGACATGCTGGATTTCACGCTCCACAGCTGGGACGTGGTCGCCGCCCTGGGCCTGAGGGATCCGATCCTGGTCGGACACTCCATGGGCGGCATGATCGCGGCGGAGATGGCGGCGACGGCGCCCAACGACGTCTCGCGCCTGGCGCTGATCGCCCCCGCCGGCCTGTGGGACGACGACCACCCGATCCCGGATCTGTTCGCGACGCTGCCCTTCGAGATGCCCGAGCTGCTGTTCCACGACGCCGAGGCTGGGGCGGCCATGCTCACGGCCGGCCGCGACGTGACCGATCCGGGCTTCCTGCAGACCTATCTGGTCACCAACGCCCGCCAGCTCGGCATGGCCGGTCGCATCCTCTTCCCGATCCCCGAACGCGGGCTGCGCCAGCGGCTCTATCGCATCACGGCGAAGACCATCCTGATCTGGGGCGACAGCGACCGCCTGATCCCGCCCGTCTACGCGCACGCGTTCAAGAAGGGGATCGCGGGCGCCGAACTGGTCTCGATCCCCGAGGCCGGCCACATGATCACCCTGGAGAAGCCGGGCTTGGTCGCCCAGGCCGTGAGCAGGCTGGGCTAGAACCAAATCCGGCGAACGGAGTTTCGCCTCCCCATCGGGGGACCAACCGAGCGAACCATCCGCTCGAGGAGTCCGAGACGATGAGGAAGACAACTCTACTACTTGCCGCCGCCGCTGCTGCGACCACGCTGGGCGCGGGCACGGCTTCCGCCCAGGTCTGGATGCCGATGATCGAGCGCCAGGCCGCCTTGAACGACCGCCTGGACGCCGGTCTCGCCACCGGCGAGATCAACCCGTCCGAGGCGGCGCTGATGCGCGCCGACATGCGCGCGCTGGTCTCGCTGGAGGCCCGCTACCGCTATGGCGGCCTGAGCGCCCGTGAGCGCCTGGATCTCGACAGGCGCTTCACGCTCGTGGACGACCAGTTGCGGCTCGCCGCCCGGACCGGCGCGACCGACAGCTACGTCGCCATGGAAGACCGCAAGCTCGACCTCGATGCGCGCATCGACCAGGGCGTGCGGAGCGGCCAACTGACCAGCGCCGAGGCCGACGCCCTGCGAGACCAGTTCAACGACATCGCCCGCGTCGAGGCCAACTATCGCGTCGACGGCCTCTCGGCCGAGGAGCGGGCGGACCTCAACCGCCGCTTCGAGGAGCTGAGCGCGGACATCCGCGTGGCCCGCACCGACCGCGACCGCGTCTACGGGTGGAACCGTTACTGAACGGCCACACCCGTTGAACCAATCGGGCGGCCCGTCGTTTTCACCGCCCATGACGAGGGACAACACCCCCACGTTCTGAGGAGAGAACCATGAAGACCCTGATCGTTACCCTGGCCGCCGCCACTGCCCTGACCGCCGGCGCAGCCGCCGCGCAGCCCGGCTACGGCCGTGACCACTGGACGTCGATCAACCAACGCCAGGTCATGCTCGAGCGTCGCATCGAGCGCGGCGTGGAACGCGGCGACCTGACCCGCCGGGAGGCCTATCACGCGCGGGCGAAGTTTAACGACATCGCCCGCCTCGAGGTCCGCTATCGCCGGGGCGGCCTGTCGCAGTGGGAACGCGCCGACCTCGACCGTCGCTTCGACGCCCTCGCCGCGCAGATCCGTTGGGACCGCCGCGATGGCGACCGCCGCTACGGCTACAACGACTATCCGCGCTATTAACCGCGGATAACGGACGCGAATGAGCGGCGGCGGGGAGGGCGACCTTCCCGCCGCCCTTGTTTACAGCTTAGCCCAACCCATGACCCCGCAACTGTTCGACCTTCCGCTAGGACCTGAAGGCTTCGCCTATCGCGAAAACCTGGTGACCCCGCGGGAGGAACGAGCCCTTCTGGAAACCCTTGAGGCGCTGCCCTTCGAGCCTTTCCAATTCCAAGGGTTCGAGGGGCGGCGACGCGTGGTCTCGTATGGCCTACGCTACGACTTCAACGGTGGCGGGTTGACGCCGGCCGAACCGATTCCCGACTGGCTGCTCCCGATGCGCGAACGCGCCGCGGGGTTCGCCGGCGTGCCGCCGGACGCCCTCGTCCAGGTGCTGCTCAATGAATATCGCGAAGGCGCCCCCATCGGCTGGCATCGCGATCGGCCGGTGTTCGACAAGGTGGTCGGGGTTTCGTTGAAGTCGCCGACCATCCTGCGCTTCCGTCGCCGTGACGGCGCACGCTGGCAGCGCAGCGCTGTCGTGCTGGCGCCGCGGTCGGTCTATGTACTCGACGGTCCCGCCCGCCGCGAGTGGGAGCACAGCATCCCGGAAGCCAAGGACCACCGCTTTTCGGTGACCTTCCGCAGCCTCCGGGACGTGTGAGCGAGAGGTTCGTTAGCGGGTCTTGCCTTCGCCGGTCTCGCGCCGCGCGCGTTCCAGCTCCCCGCCTTCCGGTCCGTCGAGTGCTTGCTCGGCCTCTCGCGCCTTCTTCTCCACGTCGCCCTTGGCGACGAACGCGCGCTCGTCCTCGTCGAACTTTCGCGCGGCGTCGTAGTTGCCTTCGCCCTGAATCTTGTTGTCGGCCATGACGGTCTCCTTTGCCTCCAGCCACAACCGTCGGGGCGCGGTGAAGCTCCATAGAGCCGGTCGATCCTACGCATAGAGGATATCATGTTGATCGATGGGGACGGGGGTCCATAGTCCCCTGCGCATGGCGGTAGAGCCGGGGGGTTCGCCGCCGTCCCTAGGGAGATCAACATGTCGCTTGCGAGCAGCAAGACTATCGAAAACCTCAAGGCCGCGTTCGCCGGCGAAAGCCAGGCGAACCGCCGCTATCTCTACTTCGCGCAGAAGGCCGACGTGGAGGGCTACAACGATGTGGCCGCGGTGTTCCGCTCGACGGCGGAAGGCGAGACGGGCCACGCCCACGGCCACCTCGAGTTCATGGAATCGGTCGGCGACCCCGCCACCGGCCTGCCCATCGGCGGCACGTCCGACAATCTCAAGGCCGCCATCGCCGGCGAAACGCACGAGTACACCGACATGTACCCGGGCATGGCGCGCACCGCGCGCGAGGAAGGCTACGACGAGATCGCCGACTGGTTCGAGACGCTGGCCAAGGCCGAGAAGTCGCACGCCGGCCGCTTCCAGCGCGCCCTCGACACGCTCGACTAGTCGCACGGTTTGCGATGCGGTCCCTTCTCCTCACCCATCGGGGGAGGGGGACCGCGGAACGCGGTGGAAGGGGGGAACGCCTCATCCGCAGCGGCCCCAGCAAGCCCCCTCCACCATGCTGCGCATGGTCCCCCTCCCCCTATGGGTGAGGAGGGGCGTGGGCCGGCAAGATCCAGCGACTTGTCCATGAGCGAAGACACAAAAGGTCCGCCGCGCGAGGGTAGCCTCGACGCGCCCTTCCGCCGTCCGATCCTGTGGCAGGACGAGGACTATTACGACCTGGCCAAGGTCGAGGCCGAGCTGCAGCGGCAGTTCGACGTCTGTCACACGTGCCGCCGCTGCTTCAACCTGTGCGATAGCTTCCCGCGCATGTTCGACGCCATCGACGAAGGCCCGACCGGCGAGATCGACGGCATCGGTCCGAAGGAGCACGCCCACATCGCCGAGGCCTGCACCCTCTGCGACATGTGCTTCCTGACCAAGTGCCCCTACGTCCCGCCGCATCCGTTCGACATCGACATACCGCACCTGATCCTGCGCTATCGGGCCGCCAAGCGGCGCGCGGGCGAGAAGGAGTGGATCCGCGAGCAGCTGGGCGAGACCGATCGCAACGGCAAGCTGGCCAAGCCGGTCGCCGGCCTTGCCAACTGGGCCACCGCGCGGGCCAACACGCCGCTCCGCAAGCTGTTGGACGCTGTCGCGCAGATCGACGCCGAGGCCGAGCTTCCGAAATACCATTCGAAAACGGCGACCGATCTCCTGAAGGACCCGCTGGCGCCCAACCCACAGGGCCCGGCCTTCGGCCGAAAGGTCGCGCTCTATGCGACCTGCTTCGTGGACTACAACAAGCCCGACACCGCTGTCGCCGCCGCCAAGGTGCTGGCGCTGCAGGGTGTCGAGGTGAAGCTGGTCTATCCGGAATGCTGTGGCATGCCCCAGCTCGAGGCCGGCGACGTGAAGGACGTGGCCGGGCGCGCCCGCCGCACCGCCGCCGCCTTCGCTCCCTACATTGAGCAGGGCTATGACGTGGTGGCGCTCGCCGCCTCTTGCGGCCTGATGATGAAGTTCGAGTGGCCGCTCATGCTGCCCGAGGACGCCGCCATCGGCCGGCTGTCGGCGGCGACCAAGGACGTGGCGCAGTACATCGTCGAGCTCTCCAAGACGGTCGGCCTCGTCCCCGGCCTGCAGCCCATCGAAGGCGGCGTCACGTTCCATCACGCGTGCCATGCCCGAGCCCAGAACATGGGCGCCAAGTCCATGGAGATGCTGAAGCTGATCCCTGAGACCAAGGTCGACCTGGTCGAGCGCTGCTCGGGCCACGGCGGCACGTTCGGGGTGATGAAGGCGACCCGACCGGCCGCGCTCAAGGTCGGTCGGCCCGCCGCCCGCCAGGTGATGACCAAGGCCAACGAGACCCTCTGCTCGGATTGTCCGCTGGCCTGCAAGCACCTGGCCCAGATCATCGGCGACGACACGGCCGAGAGCGCCCCGCCCCGCCCGGCGGAAGCGCATCCGATCGAAGTCTTCGCCCGCGCCTACGGAGTGCTGTGATGCCGCTCGCCGAACGCCGGATCGACCCTTCCGACCTGCTGCCGGACGCCGAGTTCGCCAAGGTCCGCAGGCAGCGGCGGCAGGAACTCCTGCCCCTCAAGCGCCTGCGCCGCATCGAGCTCGGCCCCTACTGCACCTTCTACTTCGAGAGCTACGACACCATGCTCTTCCAGGTGCAGGAGATGCTGCTGATCGAGAAGGGCGGCGCCGACCAGATCCCCGACGAGCTCGCCGCCTACAACCCGCTGATCCCGAACGGGTCGGAACTGGTCGCGACGGTGATGTTCGAGATCGACGACCCGGTCCGGCGCGAGGCCGTGCTGGCGCGGCTGGGCGGGGTCGAGGACTGCTTCTTCCTGGCCGTGGGCGGCGAACGCGTCGTGGCCGTGGCCGAAGGCGACGTGGAGCGCACCCGCGAGGACGGCAAGACCTCGTCGGTCCACTTCCTCCGCTTTCCGCTGAAGCCGGAGCACATCGCCGTGTTCCGCACCCCCGGCGTCGAGATCGCCATCGGCTGCAGCCACGACCGCTACAGCCACCAGGCCGGCCTCTCCCCCGCCACCCGCGCGGAACTCGCGAAGGACTTCGCCTAGCCCTAACCGTGACTCGCCCCGCCCGGCTTCGGCGCGGGGGGCGGCTGCTTCGCCTGCCAGAGCAGGAAGGCGCGGATGTCCTCGGCGCTCGCCTCGTCGAAGTAGCGGCGGAAGGGCGCCATGCCGTTCGCCTTCAGCGCCCCATCCAGCACGATCGCCTTGAACCCGTCGCCATCCAGGATCGCCGGCGATCGCGGCAGCACGGGTAGCAGACCGCCCACCCGGTGGCAGGCGCCGCAGAACTCGCCGTAGAGCGCGGCGCCTCGGTCGGCGTCGCCCTTTGAGGGCGTGGCCGCCGTCAGGTCCAGCGGCGGCATCGTCACCAGCGCCGGGAACGGCGGCGGCTTCGCCGTCCCGCCCAGCTTGAAGACCAATAGGCGGCCCAGCCGCCGCGGCTGGTCGCCGCCCATCGGCGCGCCGCCGACGCCCACCATCAGCGCCACATACTGCTCGCCGTCGATGGCGTAGGTCATGGCCGGCGCAATGACGTTGGCGCTGGCGTCGTACGTCCAGAGCGCCTGGCCGTCTTTCGCGTCGTAGGCGGTGAACGCGTTGCCCGCGGCGTGGAACACCAGCCCGCCGTCCGTCGCCAGCACGCCGCTGGTCCAGGCGGTGGGCAGCGCCAGGCGCCAGCGGGCCTTACCCGACGCCGGGTCCCACGCGATCAGCTCGCCGGTCGCGACCGGCGGCGTCTTCGGTTTCAGCGACGGCGTGTTCGGTCCCGCCTGCGCGCGCACCAGCCCCGTGTTCCATGCGCCAGGAATGAACTTGAAGGCCTGCGCATCGGCGTAGAAGCCGCGGTTGCGCATGACCGGGATGTAGACCAGCCGCTCCTTCGGGCTGAACGCCATCGGCTGCCAGTTGTGGCCACCCAAGGGGCTGGACGCCTGCTGGCTGACGCCGCCGTTCGCATAGCGCGCAGTCGGCGCCTCCACCGGCCGGCCGGTCTTCAGGTCGATCCGCTCGGCCCAGTCCACCGGCACGTACTTCCCGGCCGAAATCAACGCGCCGGTCTTGGCGTCCAGCACGTAGAAGAAACCGTTCTTCGGCGCTTGCATCACCACCCGGCGGTCCGCGCCGGCGATCTTCAGGTCGGCCAGCATGATGTGCTGGGTGGCGGTGTAGTCCCAGCTCTCGCCGGGGGTCGTCTGGTAGTGCCAGACATACTCGCCCGTCTCCGGCCGCAGCGCGACGATCGACGACAGGAACAGGTTGTCGCCCTTGCCGCCCGAGCGGAGCTTGTGGTTCCAGGGGTTGCCGTTGCCGACGCCCACGAACACCAGGTCGAGCTTCGGGTCGTAGGTGATGGCGTCCCAGACGGTGCCGCCGCCGCCGCTCTCCTTCCAGACCCCGTCGCTCCAGGTGGCCGCGGCCTTCTCCCGGAACACCTTGTCCGAGGCGGCGCCGTCGGGCGCGCCCTTCGGATTGGGCGTCGTGTAGAAGCGCCAGGCGAGCTTGCCCGAGTCCGCATCGTAGGCGCTGACATAGCCGCGCACGCCATACTCGGCCCCGCCGTTCCCGATCAGCACCTTGCCCTTCACCACCCGCGGCGCGCCCGTGATCGTGTAGGGACGGGCCTTGTCGGTGGTCTGGACATCCCAGACGACGGCCCCGGTCCTGGCGTCCAACGCAATCAGCCGCCCGTCGATGGTCCCGACGTAGAGCTTGCCCTTCCACAGCGCCGCGCCCCGGTTGACCACGTCGCAGCAGGCGTTGAACCCGGCCTCGCCCGGGACCTTGGGATCGTACTTCCACAGCAGCTTGCCGGTCTTCGCGTCGAACGCGGCCACCTTCGACCAGGCGGTGGTGGTGTACAGCACGCCGTCCGCGACCAGCGGCGTCGCCTCCTGGCCGCGGTCGGTGTCGAACTCGGCCCACCAGGCCACGCCCAGCTTGCCGACGCTCTGCCGATCAATCTGCGTCAGCGGGCTGAAGCGCTGCTCGTCATAGGTCCGGCCGTAGGTCAGCCACTCCGACCCGTCCGCCGCCTCGATCCGCTTCGCATCGACACCGCCTCGTCCGCACGCGGCCACGCCCAGGGCCAAGCCGATCGCGGCCGCCCAACGCCACACACCCTTCAACGCCTCATCCCCCGGTCTTTTGGCGGAGTGTAGGGCGCGCCGCGCAAAGCAAAAGGGCCGCCCTCGCAGACGGCCCTCAGCATTCGAAGCGCAGTATCGGCTTAGAAGATCTCGAAGAGACCCGCGGCGCCCATCCCCCCGCCGACGCACATGGTGACGACGCCGTACTTGGCCTTGCGGCGTTTGCCTTCGTACATCAGGTGGGCCGTGCAGCGCGCGCCGGTCATGCCGTAGGGGTGGCCGATCGAG
Organism: Phenylobacterium sp. FG114; assembly: GCF_057809855.1. NCBI lineage: Bacteria > Pseudomonadati > Pseudomonadota > Alphaproteobacteria > Caulobacterales > Caulobacteraceae > Phenylobacterium > Phenylobacterium sp. FG114. The sequence continues at coordinate 172,237 of NZ_JBMDKU010000002.1, forward strand.
ATCGAGCCGCCCGAGACGTTGTACTTCGCCGGATCGATGCCCAGCTTGTCGCGGCAGTACAGCACCTGCGAGGCGAAGGCCTCGTTCAGCTCCCAGATGTCGATGTCGTCGACGGTCAGGCCGTTACGCTCCAGCAGCTTCGGGATCGCGAAGACCGGGCCGATGCCCATTTCTTCCGGGCCGCAACCGGCGACGGCCATGCCGCGGTAGGCGCCCAGGGCTTCCAGACCGCGCTTCTCGGCCTCCTTCCGCTCCATCAGCACGACGGCGGCGGCGCCGTCCGACAGCTGGCTGGCGTTGCCGGCGGTGACGAACTTGCCTTCCTGGACGTAGCGGCCGCCCTTGAAGACCGGGTTCAGCTTCTGCAGGTCGGCCAGGGTCGTCTGCGGGCGGTTGCCCTCGTCGCCCGAGATAGTGATTTCCTTGTCGGCGGTCTCGCCGGTCTCCTTGTTCACCAGCACCTTCATGATGGTGGTGACCGGCACGATCTCCTGGGCGAAGCGGCCTTCCGACTGGGCCTGGGCGGTGCGCTGCTGCGACTGCAGGGCGTATTCGTCCTGCGCCTCGCGAGAGATTCCATAGCGCTCGGCCACGATCTCGGCGGTCTCGATCATCGAGGTGCCCAGCTCCGGCACATGTTCCTTCAGCCACGGGTCGGTGGCCATGAAGCGGTTCACCTTGTCGTTCTGCACCAGGCTGATCGACTCGATGCCGGCGCCGATGGCGATCGGGGCGCCGTCGTTGATGATGTACTTGGCGGCCGTGGCCACGCCCATCAGGCCCGAGCTGCACTGGCGGTCGATGGTCATGCCCGAGACGGTGTTGGGCAGGCCCGCGCGCAGCGCGGCCTGGCGGGCGATGTTGTTGCCGGTGGTGCCCTGCTGCAACGCGCAGCCCATGGCCACGTCGTCCACTTCACCCGGGTCGATCCCGGCCTGGGCGACGGCGGCGCGGATGGCCTCGGCGCCCAGCGTTGCGCCATAGGTGTTGTTGAAGGCGCCGCGATAGGCCTTGCCGATGGGGGTCCGCTTGGCGGCGACGATGACGGCTTCACGCATGGATGGGAGTCCCTGTTTCAAACATCGGTTTGACGCCTTCTACCCATTTGCGCGGGCAGGCCAAGCCGTTCGTTGCACAACCGGTATCCCGATACGGAGCGCGCCTTGACGTGACGTCCGCGGCTTAGTGCACCAAAACGAGCATCGCGCTTGACGATACAACTTAAAATAAGGATAAGCGCCGTCCCTACGACTTGGACGGAGACATTCAGTTGGCTAGTTTCGAACCCCGCCGGGGATGGCGCGCGGCCGCCCTGCTGGCGTCGGTGACGCTGGGCCTGACGCTTGGCGCCCAGCCCGCCAGCGCGGCGATCATGGTGATGACCCGCACGGTGAAGATCGCCGCCGCGGACGGCGCCGTGCAGGACCTGGTCGGCAGCGACCTGATCCTGCGCATCAAGTACGACACCGAGCTGGGCCTCACGGAAGACACCCGCGATCCCGCCCGCCCCGAGCTCGGCGGCAACTACCAGCTCTCAAACAACGGCGGCGCGACCAACCCCCTGCTGGCGGCGTCATACAACCTGGGCGGAGTCGACTATGACGCGTTCGTCCCGGGCAACCCCTTCCTGATGTTCTTCGCCTACCAGCCAGGGTCGCAGACCCAGCAGAACGTGACGTTCGCCGGCGCGGTGGACGGGCGTGTGTTCGACATCTCGCTGAACGCGGTGCTGAAGGTAGGCGAAACGCTGCCCGCCGACTTCAACCAGCCGCTGGAGCGCGCAGTCACCGGCTACGGTCGGTTCAACTTCGACCACGGCGGCGGCCGCAATGGCACGCTCTACCTCAACGACGAGGCCAATTCGCCGGAAGGCAGCCTGCGCATCGAACAGGCTCCGGTTCCGGAGTCCGCCACGTGGGCGCTCATGATTTCAGGGTTTGGCCTGGCGGGGGCGTCGCTGCGCCGGCGCCGCGCGCTCACGGCCTGACAGCGTCCTCCCGAAGGACATGTCCGACTTGGGGAGAGCCCGCGGGCTCTCCCCCTTTTCCGGATATCAGCGCTTGAAGTCGGCCAGCTTCTTGCCGTCGGCCACCAGCTTCTCCAGAGCCGCCGAGGGCTTGAACTCGTCGCCCATCGTGCCCTGGAATTCCTTCATCTTAGCCAGCACCTTGTCGGCGCCGATCTGGTCGCCGTAGTGCATCGGGCCGCCGCGATAGACGGGCCAGCCGTAGCCGTTGACCCAGACCACGTCCACGTCCGACGGGCGGATCGCCTTGCCCTCCTCGAGGATCTTCATGCCCTCGTTGATCATCGGATAGACGCAGCGCTCCAGGATCTCCTCGTCGCTGATCTTCCGCGGGTTGCGGCCGCTCTTCACGATGAAGTCGTGGATGATCTTCTCGGTCACCGGCGACGGCTTGGCGTTGCGGTTCTCGTCGTAGTCGTAATAGCCGGCGCCCGTCTTCTGGCCGCGGCGATCCATCTCGCACAGCACGTCGCGGATCGTGGCCCCGTTCGACTTCTCCTTGACCCAACCGATGTCCAGGCCGGCCAGGTCGCTCATGGCGAACGGGCCCATGGGGAAGCCGAAGTCGTACAGGACGCGGTCCACGTCCCAGGGCATGGCGCCTTCCATGACCAGCTTGTTGGCCTCGCGCTGGCGCTGGGCCAGGATGCGGTTGCCGACGAAGCCGGGGGTCACGCCCACCAGCACGGCGATTTTGCCGATCTTCTTGGCCAGCTTCATCGAGGTGGCGATCACGTCCTTGGCCGTGTGGTCGGCGCGGACGATCTCCAGCAGCTTCATGACGTTGGCCGGCGAGAAGAAGTGCAGGCCGATCACGTCCTCGGGACGGCTGGTCACCGAGGCGATCTCGTCGATGTTCAGGCCCGAGGTGTTGGTGGCCAGGATGGCGCCCGGCTTACAGATCTTGTCGAGCCTGGCGAAGATGTCCTTCTTGATGTCCATCCGCTCGAACACGGCCTCGATCACGAGGTCCACGTCCTTGAAGGCCTCTTCCATCGACAGCGAGCCGGTGATCAGGCCGACGCGCTTCTCGGTTTCCTCGGGCTTGGCGGTGCGCGAGCGCTCGTAGTTCTTGCGGATCGTGGCGAGGCCGCGGTCCAGGGGCTCCTGCTGCTGCTCGACGATCACCACGGGGATGCCGACATTGGCGAAGTTCATCGCGATGCCGCCGCCCATGGTGCCGGCGCCGATGATGCCCACCTTGTTGATGGCGCGCGTGGGGGTGTCGTCCGGCACGTCCGGGATCTTGTTCGCCTGGCGTTCGGCGAAGAAGTAATAGCGCTGCGCCGCCGACTGCTGGCCGGTCATCAGGCCCATGAACAGCTTGCGCTCCTCGGCCAGCCCCTCCTCGAAGGAGTTCGAGTTCACCGCCGCCTCGATGCACTTGATGTTGGCTTCCGGCGCGTCGAAGCCGCGGAACTTGCGGGCATTCTTCTTGCGGAAGTCGGCGAAGATCTCGGGCTTGCCCTTGGCGGCTTCGAGTTTGGAATTGTTCTCGCTGATCTTCACCAGCGGCTTGTTCTCGGCCACGCACTTGTTGGCGAAGGCGATGGCGCCTTCCTTGAGCTTGCCCTCATCGACCAGCTCGTCGACCAGGCCCAGCTTGGCGGCTTCCGGCGCCGGCACGTGGCGGCCCGAGGTCACCATCTCCAGCGCGTTCTCGACACCGACCACGCGCGGCAGGCGCTGCGTGCCGCCGGCGCCCGGCAGCAGGCCCAGGGCCACTTCGGGAAGGCCGAGGCGAGCGGACGGTACCGCGACGCGGTAGTGCGCGCACAACGCCACTTCCAGGCCGCCGCCCAGGGCCGTGCCGTGGATCGCGGCCACGACCGGCTTGGGCGAGCTCTCCATCATGTTCTGGACGTCGAACAGGCTGGCGCCTTTCGACGCGCCGCCGAATTCGGTGATGTCGGCGCCGGCGATGAAGGTGCGGCCGTCGCAGATCAGCACAATGGCCTTGGCGTCGCTGGCGATGGCCTGCTTGAAGCCTTCGAACAGGCCGTCGCGGACGTTGGCGGACAGGGCGTTCACCGGCGGCGAGTTCAGCGTCACGACGGCGACGTCGCCCTCGTGGGTCAGGGTGGTCACCGAATTGATCTCGGTCATCTGGCTTCCTCGAAATGGCTGGCCGACCGCTCGCTCAAAAATCTGGCGGCCGTGAAATTCAAACGCGTGTTATAGGCCTCGGCGGGCGGGGCCAAGTCAATTCCCGGAAGGGAACGGACCACGTTGGCGGCCTGCCGCAACGAAAGGGAAGGGGACGGCTTTCATGGCCTCAAATCTGTTTTCGCTGGACGGCAAGGTTGCGCTGGTGACCGGCGGCTCGCGCGGCATCGGCAAGATGATCGCCAAGGGCTTTCTCGAAGCGGGCTGCCGCAAGGTCTACATCACGGCCCGCAAGGCTGCCGCCTGCGACGCCACCGCCGAGGAGCTCGGCCCGCAGTGCGTGTCGATCCCGGTCGACATCTCCACGGTCGAGGGGGTGAAGATGCTCACCGAGCGCTACCTGGGCCACGAGGACAAGCTCGACATCCTGCTGAACAACGCGGGCGCCGCCTGGGGCGCCGACTTCGATGAATTCCCGGAGAGCGGCTGGGACAAGGTCGTCGACCTGAATCTCAAATCGCCCTTCTTCCTGACCCAGGCCCTGCACGGCGCGCTCACCAAGGCCGGCACGGCCCAGCGCCCGTCGAAGGTGATCAACATCGCCTCGATCGACGGCATTCGCCTCAACCCGCAGGAGACCTATTCCTACCACGCCTCCAAGGCCGGGCTGATCTACCTGACGCGCCGCATGGCCGCGCGCCTGATCCAGGACAACATCGCCGTGACTGGAATCGCGCCGGGCGCCTTCGCCTCGGAGATGAATCGCGTGGCCCGCGACCAGGGCGACGAAGTCGCCAAGCGCATCCCTGCGCGCCGTATCGGCGTGGACGAAGACATGCAGGGCGTCGCGATCTACCTGGCCAGCCGCGCCGGCGACTACGTCGTGGGCCAGACCATTGCGGTCGACGGCGGCGTCGCCCTGGCGCAGCTCGGGGTCTGACTGCGTCCGCCGCGCGCGGTTAACCGTAGAGTCGGGCGGAGGGGGACCGGCCGGCCAGTTCCCCGGCGGGTGGAGCGCAACGGGTCTATGCTCCGAGCCTGATCTCACCCCCTCCACCAGTTACGCCGGCCGCGTCCTCCCCAAAGCGCGGCCGGCCAACTTCGGTCAGTCTTGGGCTGTGACTTCCATCAATCGGGAAATCTTGGTTCGCAGAACGCGTTCGTCGAACAAACAATCTGCACGTCACTAGCTTGCCCGATTTCGGGCAAACGCGTTGTCTGGGGTACATGCGGACGCCAGAAGAACCGTCGATGTCGGATGCGGGGGACCTGGACGATCTCGTGGCCCACGTGGCGAGATCCAGCGACCTGCCTCCGTCGCAAGCGAGGCGGATCGTCGATGACGTGCTCACCTATCTGGCTGAAAGCCCCGAGGATTTCGTTCGTCGCCGGCACGCGGCGCTCGCCCGGCTCGGCCGCCGCAACGACGAGATCTACGGTCTCATCGCCGACGAACTGGCGCGCCGCCGCTTCCCGGCGCCGCTTTACAGCCTTCGGCAGATCCGCCGCATCATCTACGGCTGAGGGGCTCCGCTGATGTGCGGCATCGTCGGTTACATCGGCGGGCGGCCCGTGCTTCCGCTACTGATCGAGGGCCTGCGCCGTCTCGAGTACCGCGGCTACGACAGCGCGGGCGTCGCCGTCGCCGACGGCGGCGGTCTCACCATCCAAAAGCGCCGGGGCAAGGTGCGCGAACTCGAGAGCGTGCTGCCGGCCGAGATCCCGGGAACGGTCGGCATCGCCCACACCCGCTGGGCTACCCACGGCGCCCCCAGCGACCAGAACGCCCACCCGCATGCCGACGCCTCAGGCCGTATCGCCGTGGTCCACAACGGCATCATCGAGAACGCCGCCGCCCTGAAGGCCGCGCTGCAGGCCGACGGCGTCGAATTCCGATCCGAGACCGACACCGAGGTCCTGGCCCACCTGATCGCGCGGCGACCTGAGAACAGCCTGGTCGACGCCGTCCGCGCGGCGCTCCGCCAGGTGAAGGGCGCCTATGGGCTGGCGGTGATCGACGCCGCGCGGCCCGACACCATCGTCGCCGCGCGCAACGGCGGGCCGGTGGTGGTGGGCGTCGGCGAGGGCGAGATGTTCGTGGCCTCGGACGCCTCGGCGCTGATGGGCCACGCCCGCTCCGTCGCCCACCTGGACGACGGAGAGGTGGCCGAGGTACGCGCCGACGGCTTCACCGTTCTCACCCTCGACGGCGGCGAGACGACCAAAACCACCCTCGAACTGTCTGGTGACGCCGCAGGGTTCGACAAGGGCGACTACGCCCACTTCATGCGCAAGGAGATCGGCGAGCAGCAGGAATCCGTGCGCCGCACCCTGCTGGGCCGCCTCGATCACCGGTTCTCCACGGCCCACCTGGGCGGGATCGAGCTCGCCGCCCGCGAGATGCTCGACATCCGCCGGGTGAAGATCCTGGGCTGCGGCTCAGCCTTTTTCGCGGGGACCCTGGGCGCCCACCTGATCGAGCAACTGGCCCGCATTCCGGCCAGCGCCGAGCCCGCCTCGGAGTTCCGCTACCGCAACCCGGTGATCGAGCCCGACACGCTCTACGTCGCGGTCAGCCAGTCGGGCGAGACCTTCGACACCCTGGCCGCCATCCAGGAGGTGAAGCGCAAGGGTGGCCGCGTCCTGGGCGTGATCAACTCCGTGGGCTCCACCATCGCCCGCGAATGCGGCCGGGGGGTTTATCTCCACGCGGGACCCGAGGTTGCGGTGGTCTCCACCAAGACCTGGACGTCGACCGCGGTCGCCTTCGCCCTGCTGGCGCTGCAGCTCGGCCGCGTGCGCGACATGTCGGCCGGGCAGGGCGCGCGCCTGCTGGCGGCGCTGTCGGCCCTGCCGGACCAGATCGCCGAGATCGTCGCCCGCGAGGCGGAGCTCGGCCCCATGGCCCTCCTCCTGGCGAAGGCCGAGCATGCGTACTTCCTGGGCCGCGCCGCAGGGTACGCCGTCGCCCAGGAGGGCGCGCTGAAGCTCAAGGAGATCAGCTATCTCCACGCCGAAGCCTATGCCGCCTCGGAGCTGAAGCACGGGCCCCTGGCGCTGATCTCGGCCGAGACGCCGACCGTCATGGTGCTGCCCGACGACGACCTGCTGGCCAAGAACCTCTCCACCATCGCCGAGGTGGGCGCTCGCGGTGGGCCGGTGCTGGCGATCACCCACCCGGGCGTGGCGGCCCTTGGGGTTGAGGCGAGCTTCGCCGTTCCGCGCTCGGAACCCGAGCTGGACGCGATCCTGCTGAACATCCCTCTGCAGCTTCTGGCCTACCAGGTCGCCCAGGTCCTCGGCCGCGATATCGACCAGCCCCGCAACCTGGCGAAGTCGGTGACGGTGGAATAGCGGCGGCGGCGCGCTAGATTGGCGGTGAAGGAGCTCCCCATGAACGCGTTGACCCCCGGCGGCCGGATCGACACCAGCCAACAGATCAAGCCCGTGAAGGTCGCGGTGCTCACCATCTCCGACACCCGCGACGAGGAGAGCGACACCTCGGGCCACCTGCTGGCCAAGCGGGTGACCGACGCCGGCCACGAACTGGTCGACAAGGCCATCGTGCCAGACAGCATCGTGGCGATCCGCGAGAAGATCGAGGCCTGGGTGGCCAGCGGCTTCGTCGAGGCCATCGTCACCACCGGCGGCACCGGCATCACCGGCCGCGACGTCACGCCCGAGGCGGTGCGCCCCCTGTTCGACAAGGAGCTCGACGGCTTCTCGGTGGTGTTCCACATGGTGAGCTTCCAGTCGGTGGGCCTGTCCACCCTGCAATCGCGGGCGCTCGCCGGCATCGTGAAGGGCGTCTTCGTCTTCTGCCTGCCGGGCTCGAACGGCGCGGTGAAGGACGGCTGGGACAAGGTCATCTCGGCCCAGCTCGACAGCCGCCACGGCCCCTGCAACATGGTCGAGCTCATGCCGCGGCTGATGGAGGCGTGAGCAAGCTCACCCACATCGACGAGACCGGCCGCGCCCGGATGGTCGACGTTTCGGACAAGGCCGTGACGACGCGCGAGGCCGTGGCCGAGGGCTTCGTCCGCATGAGCCCTGAGACCCTGGCGCTGGCGCTCTCCGGCGAAGGGAAGAAGGGCGACGTCCGAGCGGTGGCCGAGATCGCCGGCGTCATGGCGGCCAAGCAGACGTCCGACCTGATCCCAATGTGCCATCCGCTACCGATCTCGAAGGCCGAGGTGCGGGTGGAGCCGGCCGAGGGCGGGCTGGCGGTGACCGCCCGGGTGAAGACCACCGGCCAGACCGGTGTCGAGATGGAGGCGCTGACCGCCGTCTCGATCGCCTGCCTGACGCTCTACGACATGCTGAAGGCGGCCGAGAAGGGAATGGTCATCGAGGCCGTGCGCCTCGTCTCCAAGACCGGCGGCAAGAGCGGGGACTGGTCGGCGTCCTAGTGGTCGTGGCCCGCGGCATGGCTCTTTGCGCCCTTGTGATACCGGCATGAGACGTTGGGATTGAAGGGCGTGAAGACGCCGTTCGGGTTGTCCCGATAGATCCAGACGTGGCGGTCGTAGTGCGGGGCGAACATGTGGGCCTCGTCGATCGGCGTCGCCGGGTCGTCGGCCATGGCGTCCCAGGCGAGACCGTGGAACGTGGGCGGGCCCTTGGCGCCGGTCGCATGCCACGCGGCCTGGAAGACCAGGTTCTCCACCGCCACCAGGGCCATCGACCCATCGGCCTGGGGCTCGTAGATCAGGATCGCTGGCTTGCGGAAGTCGGTGTGGGTTCCGCTCCCGTGTACGCGCGGGTTCGGCGGCTCGGTGACGCCGACCAGATCCGGCCGGAAGTAGTGCACGCCCATGGCGCCCAGCACCGCGGGCTTCCCCATCATCTCGGCGGTGTCGCACATGTCGAACGGGTCGCGGATGTACCCCTCGGCCAGGGCGACCTTCACGTCCTTGAAGCGGTCGGTGAGCTCGCGCACCTCGGCAAGCGTGGGTTCGCCCGGTGCGGGATCGGCAAGAGCGCTCGTGGCGCAGGCGGCAAGGATCAGGCCGAGAACGGCCGTGGCGCGAGGCATGGACTCCCCCATCTCGGTTGGACTGGAACGGCTCGTCGTGAGCCGGAGGGAGTAAGCGTCGCGGTCAGGCCGCGCTCAATCGGCGCTCCTGCACAGCGGCTCTGCGGGGACGCCGCACGCCTTCAGGCTTCGATGGAGGTATCGCTGGCGCGCGGAGGCGCGTTAGGCCGCGACCCAGCTCAGGGCGTCGGGGTCGTCGATCGCCATCTCGTCCCAGTCCAGGTCCGGCGGCGGGCTCATGGCGGCGGCGACCACGGCGCTCATCTCGGCGGCCGAGGTGACGCCGACCAGGACGTGGCTGGCCTCGGGCCGCGACAGGGCGAAGCCCAGGGCGGCCTGGAGCGGATCGGACTTGCCCTCGGCGATCAGGCGTCGCGCCCGCGAGATGCGGCCAGCGGCGGCCTTCAGGTGGCTAGGCGCACGGTCTGGCGGCAGGAACAGGACGCCGTTCAGGAAGATCGAGCGCAGGTGCACCTCGACCCCCATCTCCGCCAGGGTGGACAGCGTGCCGTCCAGCAACAGGCGCTGGTCCAGCAGCGAGGCGGGCGCCTGGACGAGGTCGGGCTTGAAGCGGCGGGCCACGCCGACGGGGTCGTCCGAGGCGTAGACCGGCACGCCGATGCGCTTGCAGACACCCTCGTCCTTGAGCTGCTTCAGGCGGTCCCAGAGCTGCGGGCCGAGCGGCGAGAACAGATCGGTGGCGGACGGCGCGACGATGGCGTCCACGCGCTCCACGCCCAGGCGCAGCATCTGCGCGCGCAGTTCGGCCTCGACGACGTCCGGCCCGCGGTCGGGGCGCACGGCCGTCAGGGTCATGCGGAAGGGGTTGGGTTGCGGCAGGGCCGAGCGCAGCAGGCCGTCGGCCGTGACCGTGCCGCGGGCGACTTCCAGCACCGACAGGCCGGAACGGCCGGCGATCGAAAGGATGTCGCGCGCCTCAGCGTCCCGGGGCTTCCCCCGCGGGCCGGGCGGCTGATCGAGACCGAACTGGCTGGTCCCGAGGCCGAGCTTGCTGAGGGTTGAGGTCATGCGCCCTGAAAAGCTTGGTCTATTCCGTTCGAGAGGCCATTTTGCCGCAGGAAAGGCTAAGAAGCCGTATCCCTGCGATGGTTAAGGCGTGATTGACCAACTTCCCGAGTGGCCGATGTTCGGCGTCGCCGAGGACGTCCGGCCCGCCCTGCGGCAGGCCGTTGCGGCGGACCAGGCGCTCGTCCTGGCGACCCTGGTGTCGGTGGACGGCGGAGGACCTCGTCCCGAAGGGACGCAGATGGTTTTCGCGCCTGGAATCCTGGCCGGATACTTCTCCGGCGGCTGCGTCGAGGGCGACGTCGCGGGCCATGCCTGGGCGTGCCTGGCTGATTCAAATCCGCGCACCCTGGTTTATGGCGAGGGCAGCCCCTGGCCGGACATCCGGCTGCTCTGCGGCGCCCGAATCGAGATCTTCCTGGAGCGAATCGGACCGGGTGATTCGGCCTTGTCCGACCTCCTGGCCGCGGAGGCCGAGCGCCGGCCCGCGACCTATCTCAGCGACGGCTTGGCGCGGGTCTGCGCGGCGGACGTGTCGCCCTGGCCCGAGGTCCGGGTGGAGAAGCGCTACGAGCCGACACCGCGCCTGGTGGTGATCGGCGGCGATCCCACCGCCCTGGCCATCGCCGAACTGGGCGTGAAATCGGGCTTCGAGACGACCCTCGTGCGGCCCAAGGGGCCCGAGGCGCCGCCGCCGATCCCGGGGGTCGGCTACCGGCGCGACGAACCTGGCCAGGCGCTGGCCGCCATCGGCCTGGACCCCTGGACCAGCGTCGCGGTGGCCACCCACGACCTGGAAACCGACCGCGCGGCGCTGAAGGCGGCCTTGCCCTCTCACGCCGGCTACGTCGGACTGCTGGGCGCCCGGCGCCGCCTTGCCGGCCGGCTTGCCGAACTGCAGATCGAGGGCATGTCCGAAAGCGCCCTGGCTCGCCTGCACGCCCCCATCGGCCTCGACATCGGCGGCAAGGCGCCGTTCGAGGTGGCGGTGTCGGTGATCGGCGAGATCACCGCGCTGCGCTACGCCCGCGAGAGCGGCAGCACCTCGACCACATCGCCCGCCGCGGCGGCGGGTGCGTCGGCGGGGCGCTTCAGCAGGGCGTCGGCGGCCGAGAAGATGCTGACCAGTGAAGAGTCCTGATCCCGGAACGGCTGGGCGGTCACCGCGCCGCCCTCGAAGCTGAGCTTCGCGCGCATCCACTGCTCGCGCGGGCCGTTGGCCGGCAGCGGCTGCGCCAGTCGGGCTCCCATCATCGGCAGGGCGGGATCCGCGCCGGCGTAAGCGGCCAGGATCGGCTTCAGGAACAGCTCGGCGCAGACCATGGCCGAGGCCGGATTGCCCGGCAGGCCCAGGAGGCGTCGCCCGTCCTCCAGCACGCCGAAGAAGGTGGGCTTGCCCGGCCGGACCGCGACGCTCGCCACCTTCATCTGCAGGCCCAGCGCCTCGGCCGCCGTCCGCACCAGATCGTGGTCGCCCACCGAGGCGCCCCCGACCGTCACCACCAGGTCGCCTTCGGCGTCGCGCAGGGCGTGGATCGTCGCCTCGAGCTCATCCTTCACGGGGCGCGCGCGGTGGACCTCGCCACCCCATCCGGCGATGAGGGCCTCCAGCGCGCGAGACCCCGAGTCGTAGATCTGGAACGGGCCCGGCTTGGCCGGCGCCTCGACGATCTCCTCGCCCGTCGAGAACAGCGCCACCTTCGGCCGCCGCGTCACCGACAGCTCGGCCCGTCCGGCCGCCGCGGCGAGCGAGAGCCGCCAAGGGTCGATGCGCACGCCCCGCGACAACAGCGCCGCGCCAGCCTTGAAGTCGCCGCCCGCGGGCCGGACGTAATGCCGGGCCTCGACCGCGGGCACGGTGACCGTTTCGCCCTCGCGGGTGGCGTCTTCCTGGATCACGATGGCGTCGGCGCCCGCGGGCATGGCCGCGCCGGTGAAGATGCGTACGGCCTCGCCGGCCTGCATCGCGCCCTCGAACCCGTGGCCCGCCGCGCTCTCGCCGACGATGCGCAAGGCCCCCGGCGTGTCGGCCCCCCTCACGGCCCAGCCATCCATCGCGGAGGCGTCGAACGGCGGCTGGTCCCGCACGGCGGTGACGTCTTCGGCGAGCACCCGGCCGATGCTCTCCTGGATCGCCACGACTTCGGTGGGCAAGACGGGCACCTCGGCCAGCATCCGGGCCCGGGCGTCCTCGACGGTGAGCAGCTTCATCAGACCGGCCTGTCGATGGCCGGTTGCGGCGGCGTGAACCAGGCTGCGCCGTCCTCGGTGACGTGAAAATGGTCCTCCAGCCGCACGCCGAAGCTGGCCTCGATGACGATCATCGGCTCGTTGGAGAAGCACATGCCGGGGGCCAGCGGCGTCTTGTCGCCGCGCACCAGATACGGCGCCTCGTGGATCGACAACCCGATCCCGTGGCCGGTGCGGTGGGGCAGGCCCGGAAGATCGTAATCCGGGCTGAAGCCCTCGGCGGCCAGCACGCGCCGCGCCACCGCGTCGATCTCCTCGCACGGCACGCCGGGTCTGACCGCTTCGAAGGCGGCGGCCTGGGCCCTCTTTTCCACCTCCCATACGCGGAGCTGGTCCTGGGTCGCCTGGCCGAAGACGTAGGTGCGGGTGATGTCGGAGTTGTACCCCTGGACGCGGCAGCCGGTGTCGATGAGCACGAGGTCGTCGGCCTTCAGGCTCTGCTCGCCGGGCAGGCCGTGCGGATAGGCCGAGGCCTCGCCGAACTGCACGGCGCAGAACGAGCTGCCGTCGTCGGCCCCCAGGGCCCGGTGCGCCTGGTCGATGAAGCGGCGGACCTCGGCGGTGGTGATCCCGTCGCGCAGGATGCGGGCGGCCCGGCGATGGACCTCCAGCGTCATGGCCTTGGCCTGGGACATCAGCGCCAGCTCGGCCGGCGACTTGATCGCCCGACAGCCGTCCACGACAGGCGCGGCGTTGATCATCTCGACGCCCGGCGCGGCCAGCCGCAGGGCGTCGAACATGGCGAAGGCGAGGGCCGGGTCGATCGCGAGGGACTTCGCGCCCCAATCGGCCAGCACCGCGGCGACCCTGGCTGCGGGGTCCTCGTGCTCCTCCCACAGGCGCAAAGGCGCCTTGATGCTGAGCGAGGCCAGCAGCGACCCCTCCTCGAAGCGCGGGCAGATCATCACCGGCTCGCCGGCCTTGGGCAGCACCATCGCCACTAGGCGCTCGGTGGCGCCCCAGGCGACACCGGCGAAGTAACGCAAGGACGCGCCTGCCCCGATGATCATGGCGTCCGAGGTCATCAGCGCCTGGGCCTTGGCGAGGCGGGTCAGCCGCTCCTCGCGGGTGATCGCCGGCGCCTTCGGCCACGGCGCCAGCGCCGCCAGCTCCTGTTCCGCCGTCGATCCGCCGATGTAGGTCATGGATGGCTCCTTCAGAGCGGAGAGGTATGGCGTGCGGCCGCCTTCCACGCCACCCCAACAGCTCGTCATGGCCGGGCCTGACCCGGCCATCCCTCCGGCCCTTCCGGAAAGGCCTGTTGGATCCACGGGTCAGGCCCGGGGATGACGAGCAGGATGTAGGGGCTTGAGCCGTCGCACGGCGCCGCTAGGTTCCCGCCCATGGCAGGCAGTCAGGACTTCGCGGCGGACCCTCGGAACGCCGACCTCAAGGTGTACGTCAGCGGTGAGCTGGTCCCGAAGGACAAGGCGCGCGTGTCGGTGTTCGACGCGGGGTTCGTGCTCGGCGACGGCGTGTGGGAGGGGCTGCGGCTGCACAAGGGCCGGCTGCTCTTCCTCGAGGCCCACCTTGAGCGGCTCTACAAGGGACTGAGAGACATCGCCCTCGACATCGGGTTGACCCAGGCGGAGCTCACCGCCGAAATCCAGCGCACACTAGACGCCAACGGCATGGAGCACGGCGCGCACCTGCGACTGATGGTGACGCGGGGCGAGAAGAAGGCGGTCAACCAGGACCCGCGCAACTGGCTGGGCAAGCCCACCATCGTCATCACCGCCGAGTACAAGGAGCCGTCGCCGGAGATCCTGACCAAAGGCCTGGCGCTGGCCACCTCGGCGATCCTCTGCACGCCCGCCGAGATGTTCGACATGCGGCTGAACTCGCACAGCCGCCTGGCCCTGATCCGCGCCCTGCTGGACGCGATCGAGAAGGGCGGGGACGAGGCGCTGATGCTGGACCCGAACGGGTTCGTGTCGAGCTGCAACGCCACCAACTTTTTCTGGGTGCGCGATGGCCGGGTGATGACCTCGACCGGCGACTACTGCTTCAACGGCGTGACCCGGGCCAACGTCATCGCGCTGTGCCGGCGGCACGACATCCCGATCACGCTCGGCGACTTCGACCTGGCCGACGTGGCGGAGGCGGACGAAGCGTTCGTCACCGGCACCTTCGGCGGCCTGACGCCGGTGCGCTCGATCGACGGCCATGAGTTGCCCGAGGCGCTGCCCGGGCCGATGACCCGGCGGCTCCGCGACGCCTATGCGGCGCTGAAGGACGAGGACGCCGGCGCATGACCCTGCGGATCGCCATGTGGTCGGGGCCGCGGAACATCTCCACCGCCATGATGCGCAGCTTCGAGAACCGCGCGGACTGCACGGTCGTGGACGAGCCGTTCTACGCCGCCTACCTCGCCCAGACCGGCCTGGACCATCCCATGCGCGACGAGGTCCTGGCCTCGCAGCCACAGGATTGGCGCGACGTTGTACGTGAGCTGGACGCCCTGGACGGCCCGGTGGTCTACGAGAAGCACATGGCCCACCACATGCTGCCGGGCATGGGCCTCGACTGGGCTGCCGACCGCACCAACGGCTTCCTGATCCGCGATCCCGCCGAGGTGCTGGCGTCCTACACGGCGAAGCGCGCCGACGTGACCCTGGACGACATCGGCGCCGTGCAGCAGCGCGAGCTGTTCGACCGCGAGGCCGATCGGCTGGGTCGAGCGCCGCCGGTGGTGCGCGGCGCCGACGTGCTGGCCGATCCGCGCGGAATGTTGTCGGCGCTCTGCGCGGCGCTGGGCCTGCCCTTCGACGAACGGATGTTGAGTTGGCCTGCTGGACGCCGCGACAGCGACGGCGTCTGGGCGCCGGCCTGGTACGACGCCGTCGAGCGGTCCACGGGCTTCGAGGCGCCCAGACAGAAGTCGGCGCCGCAGCTTCCCGATGATCTGCGCCGCATCGCCGATCGGGCCCGCCCTCACTACGACGCCCTGCTGAAGCACAGCCTTTCGCCAGCCTGAACTTTGGGTATGGTCGCGCACCATGCGCATCGCCATTCCCGCCCTCGCCGCCGTTCTCGTCGCAACGACGGCTCACGCCCAGCCGCTCGGTGGTGAGCAGCCGCTGCTCAAGGAGCTGGCGGGCCAGGTGTCGCCTGCGCGGCAGAAGGCGACCATCGAGAAGCTGGTGTCGTTCGGCACGCGGCACACCGGGTCCGACACCAAGTCGGACAAGCGCGGCGTCGGCGCCGCGCGGCGCTGGATCGCTTCGGAGTTCGAGGCGGCTTCGAGGGAGTGCGGCGGCCGGCTGAAGGTCGCGACGCCCTCGAAGTTGATGACCGCGGAGCGGCTGGCCGGGCCGACCGAGGTGGTGGATGTGCTGGGCATCCTGCCGGGGACCAGTGACCCCAACCGGGTGATCGTGATCTCGGGCCACTACGATAGCCGGGTCACCGACGCGAAGAACTTCACATCCGATGCGCCGGGCGCCAACGACGACGGCTCGGGAACGGCGGCGGTGATGGAAGCCGCGCGGGTGCTCTGCAAGCAACAGTTCCCCGCCACCCTGGTGTTCGCCGCCCTGGCCGGCGAGGAACAGGGCCTGCTGGGCGGCAAGGTGCTGGCCGAGTACGCCGTCGCCCAGGGATGGAGCGTCGAGGCCAACCTCAACAACGACATCGTCGGCAACACCGAAGGCATCGGCGGCGCCCGTAACAACACCCATGTGCGGATCTTCTCCGAGGGTACGCGCACGACCGAGACCGCCGAGGAAGCCAACCGCCGCCGGTACAATGGGGGCGAGGTCGACAGCCCGTCGCGCAACCTGGCTCGGTTCATGGACGGGATGGCCGACCGCTACCTCAGCAACTTCGATGTGGTGATGGTCTATCGCACCGACCGGTTCAGCCGCGGCGGCGACCAGGTGGAGATGCTGAAGGCGGGCTTCCCGGCGGTGCGCGTCACCGAGGCCGTGGAGAACTACACCCGCCAGCACCAGGACCTGCGCACCGAGAACGGGATCAAGTTCGGCGACACGGTGGACGGCGTCGACTTCGCCTACCTGGCCCAGGTGACCCGCCTCAACGTGGTCACCATGGCTGCGCTGGCTTCCGCCCCGAAGCCGCCGGTGGGCGTGCAGATCGCCGGCGCGGTCAGCGCCGACACGACGGTGAAGTGGACCCCCTCGCCAGACGCGGCCGCCTACCGCGTTTGGTGGCGAGGCACGACCGAGCCGCAGTGGACCCACTCGCGGGTCGCCGGGACCAGCGGCGAGATGAAGCTGACCGGGGTCAATATCGACGACTGGTTCTTCGGGGTCAGCGCCATCGGCGCCGACGGCCACGAGAGCCCGGTGGTGTTTCCGGGCCCCGCGGGCACGTTCGAACGCGGCGGGGCCGCCGCCGCGCCGAAGTAGAGGTCAGGCCAGGCTCGCCTTGTAGAGCTTGCTGAGTTCGGCCCAGGCCTTCTCCGCGGCGGCCTCGTTGTAGACCTGGCTGCCTTTCACGCACCATCCGTGGTCGGCGGGATAGACTTCGACCGTGGCGGTCTTCTTCGCCTCGGCGAAAGCGGCCTTCAGGATGTCCTTGGACTCGGGCTGCTTCTCGTCGTCGTTCTTGGCGACGGCGACCAGGTAGGCGGCGTTGGTCTTTGGGATCAGCAGGTGAGGGCTGTCGGGCGCCTTCGTGGTGAGCCCGCCGCCATGGAACGAGCCCACGGCTCCGATGCGGTTCGGAACCGCCGCGGCCGTCCGGAACGAGAGCGGCCCGCCCATGCAGTAGCCCTGCACCCCGGCCTTCTTCTTCTTGTCGGTCTGCGGCTGGGCGTCGAGGAAGGCCAGGTAGGCCTTGGCGTCGTTGTCGACGCCGTCATTGGTCATCGCCTGGCGATAGCCCATCACCCGCGCGCGATCTTCGCGCTTGTTGAAGTCGAACCCGGGCGTCGCCACCGGCCCCTTCACCGAGCGATAGAACGGGTTCGGGACCAACACGACATGGCCTTGCGCGGCCAGCCGGCGACCCATCTCCCGAAACGCGGGCCGCAGGCCGGCGATGTCGGTCCAGATAAGCACGGCGGGCCAGGTCCCCTTGCCGGCCGGATGGAACAGCGCGCCATCGGCGACGCCGTCCGCGGTCTTCACCTCGACATCCTTCTCCACCACCTCGCCGGCGGCGTGAGCTGCGGTGGCGACGCCGCCCGCGGCGGCCACCGACATCAGTCCAAAGGTGCGGCGCGAAACGGTGGGGTCGTAGACGAGCCCGACGTGGATGTCGTCGTCACACATGGCAGAGCCTCCCGGTGGTCTTGTTTCTGGACGCGTATGCGCCGGGCCGAATGTTGCGGAGTTATTTCCCGGCGCGCTAGACCAACAGGCGATGTCGTCCGAACACCCAGCGCGCGCGGAGCGCCTCGGACCCTATTTCGAGGCGCAGCTTCGGCTGGCCGGGCGAATGGCCGAGCTGACCGGCGCTCCGCTGGGCGAGATGGCTCTGCGCCACACCAACCTTCACCGACGGCTCGGATTCGGCGTGAACCTGCCGGACCAGGACGGCTCTGAGGGCTGGAAGGCCTACGCGCGTGGGCTTGAGGCGGCGGGGGACTTGGCCGCGCGTGTAGCGCTGTCGCAGTCGGCCTGCGCCTCCAACCCGCCGGAGACGATCCCGCACCCTTGGCAGGCGGGCTTCGGCTGCTTCGCCTGCGACGCGCCCGACGCCGAGGGCGTGGTGCGAATCCACTTCTTCAACGCCGACACCGACGACGTCGGCGGGCCCCTGGCCCGCGCCAAGCTGGAACGCCGCCGCGCGGAACTTGCGGCAATGACCCGCCATGTGCTGACGGGGCATCCCGAGGCGCAGGTCATCCGCGGCAAGTCCTGGCTGTACAACGTCGAGGCCTACCGCCGGCTGTTTCCGGCGGACTACGCCGCGTCGAGGACGGTATGGACGGGCTCCCTGCACCTGACCGGAACGTCGAGCTGGGGCCAGATCATCGACAGCCGCGAGCAGGTGCGGCCGGACGTGCGCGACGCGCTACTCGCGAACCTGCCGTCGCTCGATGCGAATCGACCGTGGCTGGTCTTCCCGCTGCGCGTGCTGGCGACCGAAGCGCCGATCGACAGCTTCGCCGCCGAATACGGGCTCTAGCGCGCCGTCTCAGGCGCGGCGGCGGCTTCGCGACGACGCCGACGACGGTCCTGGCTGCGGAGCTCGGCGAACGTGGTGTCCGGATGGGTTCGCGCCAGCTCGCGCAGCCGGCCGATCGCGACGGGCGCATACGCGGTGGTTACGCCCGCGATGTCCCCGAAGAAGTCGTGAAACGACATCTCGCGGCCGACCAGCGATTGGGCAAGCTCGCTTGCGCCGCCCAGCGCCACGAAGGCCAGGGCGATCTCGAAGGCGCGGGAGCGGGGCAGGGCGCCTGTGGCCACCAGGGTCAGGGCGTAGAACAGCATCCCATGCGCTATGGTGTCCGGGAACGGCAGGTGCAGGTCGTCGTACTGGAACGGCCCCGACAGCGCGGCCACCGCGGCCAAGCCGCCGACGATCGCGCCGACGCGCAGCATCCTGATCAGGCTGTGGGGCGTGAGCCGCATGGGATTCCGTTCGAGCCGGGCGAGCCCAAACCCTGGCCGAACGCGGTGAAGACCGGTTGAAGATCGTTGGTTAGCGGAACCTCAACGCACGGATTGCGGCGAACGGTCGCCCAGCGTCCGCACCGCGCCCAGCGCGATCAGCGCCTGGCCGCCGAAGTAGAGGCCCCAGACGGTGAGGCCCATGGGGAAGGTGTCCATCGCCGGGCGGCCGGTGCGCAGGAAGATCAGCAGGTCCGAGACCGCGAACATCAGGGCCCCCGCGAAGACCAGGGTGCGCGGAAAGCGGCTGAGGAACGCCGCGGCGGTCATGGCGGCTAGGCCGGAGGCGTAGAGCGCGATGCCAGGAGCGCCCGCCCGGTCCGGCGGCAGGAGATAGGCGACGCCGGTGATGACCACGAACAACAGGCCGGCGATGGCCCAGTGGCGCGCGGCCGTGTGGGGCCGGCGGTTCTTCAGATAGAGCCAGATCGCCATCAGGTGCCCGGTCAGGAACGCCAAGGCCCCCGTAATCAGGCCGTGCGTCTCGAGCAGCACGTCGCCCAGGGCCCCGAAGGCCATGACCACGGCCAGCAGCCAGCCGTCGAGGCTCCGGGCGTTCAGCGCGGCGTAGACCGCGAGCAGGCCGACCCCCGTGCCCTTCCAGGCGGTGCTGAGCCCGGGCGGCAGGTCCAGGAACCAACTGGCCACATAGGAGATCCCGCCGAACAGGGCGGCCCAGAGGACGATGCGTTTCAAGCCTCGAACCCTTTCAGTTCGCACCAGACGTCCACCGGGTCGCGGGTGGAGCGCCAGGCGTTGATGGCGTGGTCGGGGTCGCGATAGCCGAGGGCCATGCCGGAGAACACCATGTGATCGTCGGGCAGGCCCAGCGCCTTGGCGACGGTCCTCGGGTAGCGGGCCCAGAACTCCTGGGCGCAGGTGTCGAGGCCCGCCTCGACGGCCAGCAGCATCACGTTCTGCATGTACATGCCGAGGTCGGCCCACTGCGGCAGGCCGAGCTTGCGGTCGAGGCAGAAGAACAGGCCGACCGGCGCGCCGAAGAACTCGGTGTTGCGCGCCAGCCAGCGCAGGCGCTGCGCCTTGTCTTCGCGCGGCACGCCGACGGCGGCGTAGAGCTGCTCCCCATTCTCGAAGCGGCGGGTGCGGAAGGGGTCCCAGAGGCTGGGCGGATAGACGTCGTACTCCGGCGTCTCGCCCATCGGGTTCTTCGCCACCTCGGCCTTGAAGTCCGCCAGCGGCTGGCCGGCCAGGGCATAGACCCGCCACGGCTGCAGATTGCCGCCCGAGGGCGCCAGGGCCGCCTTTTCAAGGATGCCCGCCACGATGGCGCGCGAGGGGGCCTGGTCGGTGAAGGCGCGGATGGAGATCCGGCGGGCGATCGCGTCCGAGACGTTCATGGCTGTTCCAATTGACCAGGGCCTTACGAATCGCGCCTAGCATCCGTTCGTAGGGTGAAGGCAAGCGCGCGTGGCGAAACGAGGCAAGAGCGGCGGGTTCTGGGGCGTGGTGAAGGCCATCGTCGTGGCCGGCCTGATGGTGTTCTTCATCGGCCCGGTAATCGTGGTCGCGGTCTACCGGTTCGTGCCGCCGCCGATAACCTACCTCATGATCCAGCGGGTGTTCGAGGGCCACGGCTTCGAGCGCAAATGGGTCCCGATCGAGCGGATTTCGCCGGCGCTGGTGCGCGCGGTGATCGCCGCCGAGGACGCGCGCTTCTGCGAACATCACGGCTTCGACGTCGAGGCGATCGAGAAGGCCATGAAGGCAAACGCCGCCGGCAAGAAGATGCGCGGCGGCTCCACCATCAGCCAGCAGACGGCCAAGAACGTCTTCCTCTGGCCGGGCCGCGACTGGGTGCGCAAGGGCCTGGAGGCCTGGTTCACCGTCCTGATCGAGGTGGGCTGGGGCAAGGAGCGGATCATGGAGGTCTATCTGAACTCCATCGAGTGGGGCCCCGGCGTGTACGGCGCCGAGGCGGCGGCGCAGAAGAATTTCCACGTGCCGGCGTCGAAGCTGACGGCCGCCCAGGCCGCGCGCCTGGCCGCCATCGTACCTAAGCCCCTTTCGTGGAAGGCCGCGAAGCCCGGGCCGTACATGAAGCGCCGGGCGGGCAGCATCAACCGCAACGCCCGCGTGGTGCGCAACGAGGGCCTCACCGCCTGCGTGCTCTGAGGCGCGGCCTCGGCGATCCAGGCCGTCCGGCGCCCAATCGCTCGTCAATTCCGCGCTTCGCGGTTCCGGCGGGCGATTGTCGTTGTCGTGACTTGTGGCCGGCGTAGTCTCTCCGCGTGGAGGGACGCCCAATCACACGAGGATTGGCGCCATGAGATTGAGATCCGCCCTCGCTGCCAGCGTGCTGGCGCTGCCCCTTTCGATGCCGGTCGCGCCGGTCGCGCGCCTGCCGCATCCGGAGGCGGCCGCATGGCTGCTCATGCTCATGGGCTTTGGCGCGACCGGCGCGATGCTCCGCATGCGCCGGAGCTGGGCCGCCGCCCCGCAGCCGGTTCGTGATACTTCGACGTTCAATCAACAGTGAAGCACCGGCGGTCGGGAACGGCCGAGCTCGATCGGGGTTCTTGTCTGCCGACGACCCCGAAGGAGCCCGCCCCATGAACGTCAGTGAAGTCATGACCGCCCAGGTGGTCACCGCCACCCCCCGCTCGACCATCGCCGAGGTCGCGCAGACCATGGCCAAGATCGAGAGCGGCGCCGTGCCCGTCGTCGACGACGGAAAGGTTGTCGGCCTGGTCACGGACCGCGACATCGTCATCCGCGTGGTCGCCGAGGGCCTGGGCCTCGATACGCCGGTGTCCCAGGTCATGACCGAGGACGTCGAGACGTGCAGCGAGAACGACAATGTCGCCGACGCCACGGCCAAGATGGGTTCGAAGCAGATCCGCCGGCTGGTTGTGCTGAACGACCAGGGCCGGCTGGCCGGCATCATCTCGCTGGGCGACATCGCCGTGGACTACGGCGCCAAGAAGGTCGGCCAGACGCTGGAAGAGATTTCCGAGAACTCGCCCGCGGCCCACTAGGGTCGCGTGCAGCCGGGCGGAGCGAGGGCGTATCGTTCGCCCACGCCCGCCTTCTGGCGCGTGAGCGCCACGCGGTCGCCGGTGCGGCAGCGGGATCCTCTGGCTAGCCCTATGCGCGCGCTGCGCCCATCGACGAGGACATCGGCGTAGGGCTGCGAGCCGTGTTACGTTTCGCTGAAGCCCAGACTTGCGATTACCCCGTGAGCGACGCGAGGCGGTCCGGCCGGTAGGTTGATCGCGACGAGGCCGCCGCAGAGGATGAGCAGGGTCAGGAGCGCGGCGACCAGCCCGAAGTGCTCGCGAGCCCAGAACATCACGACACGCAGCCCTGATGGTCGTGTCTGCCTTTGGTCAGCCTTCGTCATCGTCGCCCTCGGCCTGCCGACGCACCAGTTCGGCCAGTGAGGGCGGTGGACGGAGTATGGGCATGTTCATTCCGACGATCAGCAGGAAGCCGGTCACCAGCGCGGCGCCGCCCCGTCGGCGCTTGGCCGCCTGCACGGCCCACACCGCCAGCGGCGTCAGCGCCGTGACGATGATCAGGCCCAGGACGAGCGATCGAAGCTCAGCCAGCATGGCTGGGAGCATGGGCGGCCGCCCGTCCGCTGGCAACGCAGAACGCGAGGGCGAAGGCTTCGCCCTGCCACGCTTGACCCTCGGCGGGGTCGCTCCCCAAATGCCCGCCCTACCGCAGTAACTCACCCTGGGAGACCGTCCGATGCGTGTTGGCGTGCCGCGCGAGATCAAGCCGGACGAGTATCGCGTGGGGCTGCCGCCCACGGCGGTGCGGGAATACGTCTCCAGGGGCCACGAGGTGATCGTCGAGGCCGGCGCGGGCGTCGGCGCAGGCTATGCGGACACCGCCTACGAGCGGGCCGGCGCGAAGATCGTGCCGGACGCGGCGGCCGTGTTCTCCGGCGCCCAGATGATCGTCAAGGTGAAGGAGCCGCAGGCCGTCGAGTGGGCGCGCCTGACGAAGGACCACATCCTCTTCACCTACCTGCACCTGGCGCCGGACCCGGCGCAGACCGAGGGCCTGCTGGCGTCGGGCTGTGCGGCCGTCGCCTATGAGACGGTGACCGACGACAACGGTGGCCTGCCCCTCCTGGCGCCCATGTCCGAAGTGGCCGGCCGCATCGCGGTCTTCTCGGCCGGCGAGACCCTGCTGAAGCACAACGGCGGCATGGGCCTGCTGATCTCGGGCGTGCCGGGCGTGCCGCCGGCGCGGGTCTGCATCCTGGGCGGCGGCGTGGTGGGGGCCAACGCAGCGCAGATGGCCGCCGGTCTGGGCGCCGAGGTGGTGATCGTCGAACGCTCGATCCCGCGCATGCGCTACATCGACGACATCTTCGCCGGCCGGGTCATCACCCGCTACTCGACGTACGACGCCGTCGAGGAGGAGGTCCTGAAGGCCGATGTGGTGATCGGCGCGGTGCTGTCGGCGGGGGCGGCGGCCCCCAAGCTCGTCCGCCGCGAGCATCTGTCACGGATGAAGCCGGGCTCGGTGCTGGTGGACGTGTCGATCGACCAGGGCGGCTGCTTCGAGACCAGTCGGCCGACCACCCACAAGGAGCCCACCTACGTCATCGACGGCGTGGTCCACTACTGCGTGGCCAACATGCCGGGCGCCGCGCCGCGGACGTCGTCGGAAGCCCTGGTCCACGCGACCCTGCCCTTCGGGCTGCAGCTGGCCGACCAGGGCCTGGATGCGCTGAATAGGAACAAGCACCTCGCGAAGGGCCTGAATGTGCTGGCGGGAGAGGTCACGCACCCGGCGGTGGCCGAGGCGCTCGGCAAGCCCTTCAAGGACCCCTACGGCGCCTGGAAGTAGGCTAGCGACAAAGTCCTCCCCCGCTGGGGGTGCATCTGCATCCTACGAGATCTCGGCGACGCCACCATTGCCGTCCTCGTCCCCCCACGCCACGCGCTTGGCGTCGGGGCTGAGAGCGAGGGCGGAGATGGCGGCGCCCTTCTCGGACTTGATGGGGACCAGCTTCTCGCCGGTCACGTCAGCCGCCCAGACGCGGCCGTCGTCCAGGCCGGCGGCCAGCCAGGTCTTGTCGAGCCCGGTCGCGATGCGCGTGGTCAGCGCCGAGTCGTCATAGCCGATCTCGGCCGCCTGCTTGCCCATCGGTCCGGTCGCGCCGGCGAATGGCCAGCAGACCGCCCCGTTGGCGCCCGACGTGGCCATCAGCGCGCCCTTCGACATGAAGGCCAGGCTGCGAACCTTCGACGGATAGCCGCCCATCCGCATGTTCTTCTCGTCGGCCACCCGCCAGCCGTGCAGCTGGTTCTCCTGCATAGCGCTGACCAGGAACTTGCCGTCCGGGCTCCAGCAGGCAGCGATGTGGCTGCCCGCCCACTTGAGGATCGTGGGCTTCTGGTCGGCGATCCGCGCATACCACAGCCAGACGCCGCCGTAGGTCGCGGCGGCCAGGCGCCGTCCCTTGGGGTCGAAGGCGATGTCGGCGATCGACTTCTCGTGGACGAAGGTGCGCGCGAAGGCCGGGTCGGAGGGATCGCGCACGTGCAGTTCGCGGCCGGCGGCGAAGGCGACCAGCTTCGACTCGGGGCTGGCGGCGACCGAGTCGATCCACTTTCCGGGCAGCCTGGCGATTTCCTGGGCGCCGGCAGGCGTGGAAAGCACCAGCCGGCCATCGTCCCCGCCGGTGAGAATGCCTTCCCCGCTAGGTGGCAGGCAGGCTGAGAGGATGGCGCCGTCGTGGGCCTCGACGGTCTCGCCGCCCTCGAAGCGGACGGAGCCGTCCCCGAGGGCGAAGGCGGCCCTCCCGGCCCGGTCGAAGAGGGCGGCCGTCACATAGGCGTCGAAGCTGAAGGTCATGGCGGCTTCCTAGGAGGGCGGGAAGCGCCGGGCAAGCGCGGGGCGTTTTCGACAGGCGAACAGCGTTCCGGCGCTTTCGACTTTACAAGCCCTTACCGGCTTGCCAATGGTCGGGCCGAAGGCGCGGACTGAGCGCGCTAAGGGTAAGGAACCAGGATTCATGGGCGGTAAGGTTGGCGGAGGGGGCGGATCCAAATTCGACCTCGGCCAGAACTCGGACATGAACGTGACGCCCTTCGTGGACGTCATGCTCGTGCTTCTCATCATCTTCATGGTGTCGATCCCGGCCGCGACGGTGTCGATCAAGCTCGACCTGCCGCCGGCGATCCCGCCGCCCCCGGGCACCAAGGTGAAGGAGCCCCTGCTGATCAACATTCAGCGGGGTCAGCGCATCTTCATCGGTGAACAGGGCACGACACTCGATCGTCTGGCTTCGGACCTCACGGCCCGCTTCCAGGTCGAGGATCCGACCATTCCGCCGACCGAGCAGCGCGTGTACATCCGCGCCGACCGGGACGTGCTGTACGGCGAGTTCATGGGCGTCATGAACGACCTGCAGGGCAACGGCTTCTATCAGGTCGCCCTGATCAACGAAGAGCTCTAGCCTCTTTCGAACAGCTTCACGAAAGGCCCGCCGGGGGAAACCCCGGCGGGCTTTTTCTTCGACCCGATCCTGGGCTTGTATAAATTTACAGAGATAATATATTACAGGCGTAACCTTTCAGGAGGACGCGCTCATGGGAGCCTCGCTTTCCGCCCGCAACGACGTCTGGAACGTGCGCCAGAACGCCGAGATCAACGTCACGCCCTTCGTCGACGTCATGTTGGTGCTGCTGATCATCTTCATGGTGGCGTTGCCGGTCTCGACGGTGTCGGTGAAGGTCGACCTGCCCCAGGCGCAGGCGGCGCCCACGCCGGCCCAGGCCCCGGTGATCGTGACCCTGACGCTGGCAGGCCGCATCTATGTGGGCGAGCGCGCCGTCAGTCTTGAGGCCTTGCCCGAGCTGGTCGCCGCGGGCGCAGGTCCGCGGCCGACGGAGCAACGGATCTACCTGCGGGCGGACGAGGGTGTCCGCTACGGCGCCCTCATGGGCGTGATGAACCGCCTGCGCGCCCACGGCTTCGAGAAGGTGGGTCTCGTCGGCGAAGATCTCTGATGTTCATCATTAATCGCGGGGCAACCTTGGAAGCTTAACCATGGCCGGCGGTGGGGCCAGAACGGCCTTGGGAACAGCGCAAAGGCGCGGAAGACGATGTGGCAGACGTTCGAGATCACGGTGGCAGGCGCGGCGCATCGCGCCCGGTTCAGGCTGGTGGGCCGCCAGGTGGTGATGGAATGGCGCGGCGGCCGCACCGTCGACTGGTGCGGCGTCCTGCGCCCCGAGGTCGTCGCCGCCCAGCGTCTCCGCCGGATGCTCAATGAGACGGCGGTCGCGGCTTAGGGTCTAAGCCGCGATACAGCTCTCGAAACCGGCCCGCAGGCCCGCCTCGTCCAGATTGCGGCCGATAAACACCAGCCGCGAATAGCGGTTGTCGCCGGCCTTCCAGGGCCCTTGGAAGTCACCTTCGAGGATCATGTGCACGGCCTGGAACACCAGCCGGCGCTCCTCGCCCTTCACGTCCAGGATCCCCTTGGCGCGCAGGATGTCCACGCCCTGAGTCTGAAGGACGTTGTTGAGCCAGGCGGTGACCTTGTTTCCGTCGATAGGCTTGTCGGACGTCAGCGAGATGGAGCTGATCCCGCTCTCGGCGACGTGGTCGTGAATGTGGCCGTGCCCGTGGTCATGACCGTGATGGTGGTCATGATCATGGTCGTGGTGATGATGGTCGTGGTCGCAGTGCTCGTCGTGCACGTGCCCGGCCTCGCCATGCGCCGGGTTCAGGAAGTCGGGCTGCAACTCGGTCACGCGCGTCAGGTCGAAGGCGTGGCGCCCCAGGATCGCGTCCAGCGGCACGTTCGAGCGCTGCGCCCGGCGGATCGGCGCCATCGGGTTCAGCGTGCGGATGGCCTTCTCTACCTCGGCGAGGTCGGCCTCCGAGACCAGGTCGGTCTTGTTCAGGATGATCTGGTCGGCGAAGGCGATCTGCTCGGCGGCCTCCTTGGAGTCCTTCAGCCGCAGCGGCAGGTGCTTGGCGTCGACGACGGTGGTCACGCTGTCCAGCTCGGTACGGGCGCGCACGTCGTCGTCCACGAAGAAGGTCTGGGCCACCGGCGCGGGGTCGGCCAGGCCGGTCGTTTCCACGATGATGCCGTCGAACTTGCCCTTGCGCTTCATCAGGCCCGAGAGCACCCGGATCAGGTCGCCGCGCACCGTGCAGCAGACGCAGCCGTTGTTCATCTCGAAGACCTCTTCGTCCGCGCCGACGATCAGGTCGTTGTCGATCCCCACCTCGCCGAACTCGTTGACGATGACGGCGTACTTCTTGCCGTGGTCCTCGGAGAGGATGCGGTTCAGCAGGGTCGTCTTGCCGGCGCCGAGGTAGCCGGTCAGCACGGTGACGGGGGTCTTGGTGAGGGTCTCGCTCATGGGCCGTCATGTAAGCGGACGAGCGGGACTTATGAAGTGCCGTTCTCTGGGCTAGTGTTATCCGACGTGAG
Source organism: Phenylobacterium sp. FG114 (assembly GCF_057809855.1). Lineage (NCBI taxonomy): Bacteria > Pseudomonadati > Pseudomonadota > Alphaproteobacteria > Caulobacterales > Caulobacteraceae > Phenylobacterium > Phenylobacterium sp. FG114. The sequence goes on from NZ_JBMDKU010000002.1 coordinate 199,701, forward strand.
CGTTATATTATAACATATGACCACTGCCGACCGGCCCGAGACCGCGCCCGCCACGCCGCTGGACGCCTTCCGCGAGGACCGCACCTATCTGGGCGCGGACCATCGGCGCAACGAGCGCCGGACCTGGATTGTGACCGCCATCTGCGTGGCGACCCTCGCGGCGCTGGTCGCCGGCGGTGCGGCGACCCGTTCCATGGCCCTGGTCGCGAGCGGCCTGCACATGGCCGCGCATGTCGTCGCTCTCGTGGTCGCCGCCGGCGCCTACGCCCTCGCGCGGCGTCACGCCGAAAACCCAGCCTTCAGCTTCGGCACCGGCAAGATCGGTTACCTCGCGGGCTTCGCGAACGCCGTGGTGCTGGCCGTCACCGCCGTCCTGATCGCTGTGGAGAGCGTCGCGCGCCTGCTGAACCCGGAGGCCGTCGACTATCAGGACGCGCTCCCGATCGCCGCGGGCGGCCTCGTGGTGAACCTGGTCTGCATCTGGCTGCTGAAGCCCACGGGCGTCACCGCGTCCCGGAACGACCCGCAGGGCGACCTCAACCTGTCGGCCGCCCACCTGCATCTCAGCGCCGACGCCGCCGTATCGGTGCTGGCCCTGGCGGCCATCGGTGCGGGTCAGTGGTGGGGCCTCAGCTTCGCCGACCCCCTGGCCGGTCTGCTGGCGGCGTTCCTGGTCGCCCAGTTCGCCTGGAGCCTCATGCGCAAGGCCGGCGCGGCGCTGGTGGACATCAATCCTTCGCCCGAGCTGACCTCGGAGGTGCGGCGACGGCTGTCGGACGAGGGTGAGACGGTGGTCGACCTGCACCTTTGGCGTCTGGGGCCCGGCCACCACGCCGTGATCGCGGTCATCGCGGCCCAGCATCCCAAGCCCGTGGCGACATACCGCGCCCGGCTTGCTGGACTGGCGGGCCTGTCCCATGTGACGGTCGAAGTCCGCGCGAGCGGCGATGCGCACGACCATCACCATGGGCACGCGCACGATTGAGTAGCTGGAGCGTTCCGCCCGTATGGCGCAGTGGTCTCGAATCTTCCGTAGCCGCCGGGCGATCGCCGCCGGCGTGCTGGTCGCGGCCGCGGCGCTGGCCGGAGGCCTGGTCTCCGCGGATCGATCCGTCAGGCTCGCGTCCGGGCCGCTGACCGCGGCCCGCCTCGAGATCCAGCGCCGCCAGGCGCCGCCGGCCCCAGAGGCCTTGCAGACGCGGCTCGCCGAGCTGGTCGCGGCCTATGGCGAGGAAGTCGGCGTCGCCGTGACCGACGTCGACACCGGCTGGACCGCCGGCGTGGACATGGACCGGCCCTATCCCCAGCAGAGCGTCTCCAAGCTCTGGGTAGCCATCGCGGTGATGAAGGCGGCCGACGAGGGGCGGCTGGATCCGGAAGCCACGGTGACCCTCACCGACGCCGATCGGTCGGTCTTCTTCCAGCCCGTCTCCTACAAGATCGGTTCGGCCGGCTACTCGACGCCCATCTCCGACCTGCTGCGCCGCGCGCTGGTCGAAAGCGACAATGCCGCCAACGACCGGCTGATGCGCGAACTGGGCGGCCCCGACGGCGTGGCCGAGACCCTGAAGGACATGGGCCTGACGGGCGTCAAGGTCGGCGCGTACGAACGTGACCTGCAGGCCCGGACGGCCGGGCTGGTGTGGCAGGCGGACTACGGCATCGGCTGGAACTTCCAGGCCGCCCGTCAGGCGCTGCCGATGGACCTCCGCCAGGCGGCGATGGACGCCTATCTCGCCGATCCGCTGGACGGCGCCTCGCCGGCGGGCATCACCGGGGCGCTGGCCGCCCTGTCGCGCGGCGAGCTGCTCTCAGAAGCCTCGACCCAGCGCCTGGTCGGCCTGATGGCCCAGGCCCGCACGGGTCCGCGACGGCTGAAGGGCGGCCTGCCCGCCGGCTGGTCGATCGCCCACAAGACCGGCACGGGCCAGGATTTCCGCGGCGCGTCGGTCGGCATAAACGATGTGGGCCTGCTGACCGCCCCCGACGGCCGCGTCTATGCCGTCGCGGTGATGATGCGCCACACCCGCCAGTCGGTGCCGGCGCGCCTGGCCTTCATGCAATCGGTGACCCGCGCCGTGGCCGAGCAGTGGGTGCGCGACGACGCCTTCCAGACGGCGGACTAGTTTCCGGCGGGGCGCGCGCCAGACGGCCGCTGGATGCCCTTCACGACGGTCACCTTGATCGGGTCGCCCTCCATGCTCTTGGAGGTCCACACCGCGCCCACACCGCCGTTGGCCGGAAAGGGCGTACAGTACTTGATGGGGATCGGGATCGGCTTGGACTGCTTCAGGCACACCTCGCCCGCGTCCTTGGCCGACCACTTGCCCGACGACCACTTGCCGCGCCGGCCAAAGGCTTCCCAGCTGCCGTCGGGATTGAACCAGAGCCACTGGTACTTGCCGTCGGGATAGAGCGCCTTGACGGTGTTGCCGAAGGCCGCGGTGATCCCCTGCGACGGGGCGGCCTCGGCCGAGGTCGCAACGAGGGCGAGGGCGGTCAGGGATGCAATGAACAGTCGCATGGGTTTGCTGTACGCTCGGCCGGGTCGGAAAGATGAAAGGGGCGCTCGTATCGCCCCGCGCACCTGAACCCAAGCTGAAAGAAAGCCTTAGCCCCAGTAGGGGCCGATGCCGTAGCTGGAGTAGTAGTTGTAAATGGCGTCCCGGCTCAGGCTGTCGTTCCAGCCCGACAGTTCCGTCTCGTCGATCATCGGCGCCGTCTCGAGGTCGGCCTTCTCCAGGGGGATGACGTACGCAGCCTTGTCCCTGTCGTACTTCAGGAGCTTCCAGGGCACGGGATGATACTTGGCGCCGATCCCCAGGAGGCCGCCGAACGACAGTATGGCGTAGGCCACCTCGCCGGAGACTTTCTCGATGGCCACGTCCTCGATCTTGCCCAGCTTCTGGCCGGCCTTGTTCACGACGTCGGTGCCGTTCACCCGGTCGGCGGGGATCAGGGGGTGCGTCGGCTCGCTGGCGGTCATGCAGGGCTCCTTCTTCGATGGTCCGTTAAACGGCTAGGCTCCCCGCCGGTTCAGCGGCCGGTCATAACCCGCTTGGCGCCAAGCGCCGTCCGGCCGACGCCGTCGACCTCGTAGAGCGCCTCCAGCGGCCCGGCTTGAGGTTCCAGCCCAACCAGCGCCTTCCGGTCTGTGGCCACTTCGGCCATCTGCATCACCCCGATGTCGCGGTTGCCGGCGATGATGATGAAGTGGTTGCCTGCCGGCCCCTGGAAGGCGGCCAGGTAGCCATAGTCGCGGTTCGGCCGGTCGCCGGAGGCGGCGCCGGCTCCCGAGACAAACGTCTGGCCGGTCTTCCGGTCGATCAGTTCGTCGTACGTCGCCCCGATGGTGAGGCGCGAACGCTCGAACACCGGCTCCTGCAAGAGCCGCAGGCCGGAAAGGTAGCCCACGTAGACGATGTCGGCGCCCTTCATCAGGTCGGGCGTCAGGTGCGAGGCGGTGATCACCCGAACCCCGTCCAGGCCGCCGGCCGCCTGGCGCACCAGCGGCATGACCTCCCGCAGAGCCAGCGTGGCGCCCACCGGCGTGTAGTAGGTGTCGAGGTCGACATAGCGGCCCTGGAGTTGAGGGTTGTCCATCAGCCAGGCGTCGAGGTCGGCGGGCGAGTTGATCTCGAAGGCGCGCACCATGCGCTTGGGGCCGTCGCCGTAATCCGTGTCGCCGAAGATGTAGTAGTCGCCCACCACGACGAGGACCGGGCGATCGCGTCCGATCCCGGCCCACAGGGGCGAAGCGGCGGTGCGCGCCAGGTCGCGCGACGGCGCGGTCTCCCGCGCAACATAGGCCCAGCCGGCGAGGTTGGCCGCAATCAGGGCCAGTGCGCCGGCGATGGCCGGCCAGATCCGGCGGGGACGCGCTTTGCTCGGGGCGGGCGATGCTTCGCCCGGTCCGGTCTCGACCACGTCCAGCCGGTATTCGCCGATGGGGATCACCAGGCGGTGCGGCTCGGTTGCGCCAGGGCCGGCGTAGAAGGCCTCCAGCTTCTTGCGGAGGCGATGGACATAGACCCGCACCGACGCGTCGCCGGACAGGTCGAGGCCACGGCCGAACACGTCCAGGGCGACGTCGGCCTCCCGCAGGACGCGGCCATCCCTGGTCGGTTCGGCGAGGTAGTCGAACAGGCGCGCCAAGCCGTGGCTGCGTCCCAGGACCCCGCTCTCGCGAACCCTCGCGACCTGCGCCGCCAACGCTTCGGAACGCTGCCCGTTCATACCCGACTTTCGACTCCCCGCCGCTCCTGTAACCCCCTGTAACGCGCCTGGAAACCGTAAAGTACGGGTGCGCCGGCCGCGCGCGCCCTAACGCCCGGGACATGGGGCTGGGGGATCGTGAGATGGGGATGCGGCATACGTGGCTGCTGGGCGCCGCGCTGGCGGCGCTGGCTGGCGGCGCGAGCGCGGCGGAGGCCGAGGTGGATGAGCTGGTCGTCACCGGCGCACGCCTTGACGAGACGCTGCCACAGGAACTGTCGCGCTACGGCAGCGACCTCGAGACCATCAGCGCAGAGACCGTGCGCAGGAACGCCTATGTCGACGTCTCCCAGGCCCTGCAGATGCAGACGCCCGGCCTGTTCATCGCCCCGCGCAACGGTCCGTTCAGCTACGTCGATCTCTCGTTGCAGGGTTCGCGCACCGGTGACGTGCTCTGGCTGGTCGACGGCGTGCGGATCAACAACCGCCTCTACACGTCGACCAGTCCGGCCGACACGCTGCCGGCCAGCATGGTCGAGCGCATCGAGGTGCTGAAGGGCGGCCAGAGCCTGTTCTACGGGACCCAGGCCGCGGCAGGCGTGATCAATGTGGTCACCCGCGCCTATTCGGACCAGCTCAGCGGCAACCTCACGGTCGGCGGAGACACTAACCAGGGGGTCAGCGCCAACGCCATGGTCCGCGGCGCCGCGGGGCCGGCCCGTCTTGTCGCCTGGATCTCGAAGGACGAGGCGGAGGGCTACAAGACCTTCGACGTCTTCCAGCCCAGCGCCACGGCCCGCAAGCGCGGCTACGACGTGGTCAGCTATGGCGGCAAGCTGGGCTTCGACCTGGGCGCCGACGTGAAGGCCAACCTCTACTACCAGCACACCGACGCGCATCTGGACTATCCGGGCCCGCGCCTGACCCGCCTGTCGTTCAACGATCGCGACGAGGAGATCGCCAGCGCCAGCCTGGACTGGACCGCCAGCGAGCAGGTCCAGCTCTCGGTGAAGGGCTACTACCACGACTGGGACAGCGTCTATTCGACGGTCAACAACGTGCCCGGCAACCTGTCGGCGCCCGGTGTCATCATCGATGACCTCACCTACTGGGGCTACGAGGACTACGGCATCAGTGTCCTGGCCAGGCTGAACCTGGTGCGTGGGTTCGAGTTCGATCTCGGCTACGACTTTCAGAACTTCAACGGCCGCGACGAGGTGCTGCTGATCGCTCAGCAGACCGAGAAGGTGCACGCCTTCGTGGCCCAGGTCCGGACCACCGACGAGCTGATGCCGAACGCCCACCTGGCGGCCGGCTTCCGGTTCAACAAGACCGACGAGGCCGACAAGGCCGTCTGGAACGTCTCGGGCCGCTGGGACGTGACGCCGGAAATCTACCTGGAGGGCGTGGTCGGCACGTCGTTCATCCTGCCCAGCGCCGAACAGCTCTACGCCTTCGACCCCTGCTGCGCGGCGGGCAACCTGGACCTGAAGCCCGAGGAGAGCCTGAACGGCAACGTTTCGGTGGGCGGCCAGGCGGGCCGGTTCACCTGGCAGCTGACCGGCTTCGCGCGGAAGATCGACGACCTGATCGTCGACGTCTACGACCTGCCGGCCTTCCCCGACGGACTGTACGTCAACGTCAACCAAGCGGTTAAATCTCGCGGCCTGGAGCTGTCGGGCACAGCGCAGATCACCGACGCGATCTCGGCGCGGGCGTCCTATGCCGCAACCCGGACGCGGGCCGAGGGCGCGGGCCGGCAGTTCGATCGGATCCCCAAGGCCCAGGCCAAGGGCGCCATCAGCTACGATCCCGCCGACCGGCCGTTCGGCGCCTCGGCCTCGGCCATCTGGACCGGCGACGTCTATCAGCAGGTCAGCGGCTTCGGCCGGGTGAACTACGGGGACTATGTCGTGATCGACCTGGCGGCCTTCGCCTACCTCGACAAGGCCCGGCGTCATCGGGTCACCGCCCGGCTGGAGAACGCCTTCGACGATGACTATGCAACGCGGGTGAACTCGGCCGCCATCGACCTCTCGACGCAGCGGTTCTTCTACCGTTTCCTGGGCGTCCCCCGCACCCTGCACGTGAGCTACGCCTATTCCTTCTGACGCCAAGCCCGCTCGCAAGCCCTGGGCGCCCAGGTGGCTGGTGGTCGTCCACCGCTACGTCGGCATCGTCATGGGCCTGCTCATGCTGCTCTGGTTCGTGAGCGGCGTGGTGATGCTGTGGGTGCACTGGCCTGACGTGACCGACCAGGAGCGCGCGGCGGCCCAGCCGCCGATCGCTTGGACCCGTTGCTGCAATTTCGGCGAAGTCCAGGAGGTGCTCCAGGTCTCGAACGCGGTGGTCGAGGACCTTGCGGGCCGTCCAGTGCTCCGCTTCGACGGCCAGACGCTGGACCTGGCCAGCGGTCGGGAGCTCCACCAGGTCAGCTCGACGGAGGCCGCGCGGGTCGCCCAGGCCTACGCGGCCGCGCACGGGATCGGCGGCCGTCCCGGAACGCCCGAGGCTATCGAGCGCGACCAATGGACCGTCACCGGCTATTTCAACACGCGCCGGCCCTTCTATCTCTTCCATTTCGACGATCCGGCCCGCACCGACATCTATGTCTCGGCCCACACCGGCGCGGTGTCGCAGGTCGTTAACGCGCGGGAGAAGGTGCTGAACTGGCTGGGGCCGATCCCGCACTGGCTCTATCCCGAGGCGCTGAGGGCCGACACCAAGCTCTGGGCCCAGGTGGTGATCTGGACCTCGATCGTCGGCACGTTCCTGACCCTGACGGGCCTCTACCTGGGCGTGATGTCCTGGCGGCCGTGGCGAGACCGGCGGCTGACGCCCTATCGGGGCTGGATGGCCTGGCACCATCTGACCGGCCTGTTCGCCGGCCTGCTCACCTTGGCCTGGGTGGCGAGCGGCCTGGTGTCGATGAGCCCGTGGGGCTTCCTCGAGAGCGGGCCCGACGACCGGTCCGAGCAGCTAACCGGAGCGGTCTCGTTCGGCGACCTCAAGCTGGCGGTGCAGGCCGCACGCGCAAGCGGCGTCCAGGCGCGCCAGCTGACCGTCGCGCCGTTGGGCGGCCAGGTCTTCCTGATGGCCGACGGCAAGCGCCTGGACGCTGCGGCTCGGCCGGCGCCGCTCGCCGGATCGGAGCTTGCCGAGGCGGCGAACCGGCTCGGGCCCATCCGCCGGGCCGGGACGATCACGGAACCCGACGCCTATTTCTACGAGGGCCATGACGTCCACGCGCGGCTTCCCGCCTATCGCGTCGAGCTCACCGATGGCGTGCGGTTCTATCTGGACCCGGTCTCGGGCGAGGTGCTGCAGCGGATCGACGGGGCGGCGAAGGGCTATCGTTGGCTGTTCAACGCGCCGCACCGGTTCGACTTCGTGGGCGGGCTCTACGGCGGGGCCGGGTGGGCGATAGCCATGGTCGCGCTGCTGATCTTCTCGGGAGCTGGCGTGGCCACTGGCGTCTGGCTGGGCTGGCGGCGGGCGAAGTCCGACGGTCTGCAGCTCGCACGCAGAAAGGCCCCGAAGCTCGGCTGAGCCCGGGGCCTTCCCTGTCGTCGTTGTCGGGTGGAGACGACGAAAGGCGGGCTTAGTGCTTGGCCGCGTCCTTGATGGCGTCCGCCTTCTCGTCCGCGGCTTCCTTGGTAGCGTCGGCCTTGGCTTCCAGGCTTTCGGCGGCCGCCTCGCCCTGCGCCTTGGTGGCGTCGGCGGCGGCGTCGGCGTTGGCCTTCATGGCGTCGGCTTGTGCATTCATCTGATCGGCGGCGGCGTTGGCGTTGGCCTCGACCGCGTCAGCCTGGGCGTCGGCGGCCTTTTCGGCGGGCTTGCTGCAGGCGGCGATGCTCAGCGCGCCGAGGGCGGCCAGGGCGGTGATCGCGATGCGCATGGGGTTCTCCTGAGTGGTTACCGGGAAGAAGCGCACGAAACCGTGATTGGTTCACGGGGAACCCCATCAAATGTGGGGTCGCGGAACTACCAGGCGGGTCTCGGCCCAGGCTTGAGCTTCATGGACGGACGCTCGACCAGGAACCAGCTGGCCACGGCGAAGGGCGCAACGCCCAGGATCGCGGTCGCCACGTTGAGGTGGCCTTGGGCGGCCAGCCACTGCTGGATGGGGAAGGCATAGATGTAGACGCCGTAGCTCAGGTCGGCGGGCAGCTTGCCGGGCCGCGACAGCCCCAGCACCGCCATGGGCAGCACGAGGGGCCCCAGGAACGGGAACGCCAGGACCGAAGCGCCACCCAGCCAAAGCGGGATCGGGCGTCGCGAGAGCTGGAGCGCCGCGCCAGCGAAGAACAGCAACCCGTTGCGCGCGCCGAGGAAGATCACGCGCGTAAGCTTCTCGTGCGCCCAGTCGGGCTGGGTGAAGGTCATGATCACGAAGACCGCGGCGCAGGCGATCATCAGCGCCAGCACCCAGCGTAGCCGCGCCCCGATCAGCATCAGCACGACGTAGAAGGTGAACTCGAGCCGCAGCGTCCACAACACGCCGTTGACGATCCCCGCCATGGGCACGTCCTGAAAGACCCCCGGCAGGGCGTAGGTCGCCGGGAACAGCAGGGCGTTGCGCAGCACGTACATGGCCGCCGCCGGCCAGTACTCGGCCTGCGGGGCCGTAGTGACGAACGCCAGCAAGGCTACCGTCACGACCAGCGACGCGATCAGCCCAGGTTCGATCCGCAGGATCCGCTTCAGCAGATAGGTCTTGGGATCCCGCTCGTAGCTGGCGCTGACCAGGTAGCCGCTGATGACGAAGAAGACCGAGACGCCCAGCGCACCGAGGTCTTCCACGCCCATGATCCGGAGCGGCGCCTGGCCGGCCAGCGGGAACGTGTGGCTCACCACCACCAGCAGCGCCGCGACCAGCCGCATGAGGTCGAAGTTCATGCGGCGCTGCTAGCACGCGTCGTCAGGTCTTGACGAACGGCTGGCTGAGGGTCGGTTGACCGGTGATGGCGAGGAGGGCGTTGGCGACCGCCGGTCCGATCACCGGCGTGCCGGGCTCGCCGACCCCGCTGGGCGGATTCGCGGACGGGACGATATAGGTCTCGACGGTCGGCGCTTCGGAGTTCCGCAGCACGCGATAGGTGTCGAAGTTCTGCTGGTCGACCGCCCCGTTGGTGAGGGTGATGTTCCCGAACAGCGCCGCCGACAGGCCGTAGCAGGTCCCGCCTTCCATCTGCGCCGCGATCTGGTCGGGTGAGATGGCGGTGCCACAGTCGATGGCGGTGACCACGCGGCCCACCATCGGCGTCCCGCCGTCGATCTTCACCTCGGCGATCTGGGCCACCACCGAGCCGAAGCTCTCGTGGACGGCCACGCCGCGAGTCCAGCCGAGCGGCGCGGGCGTGGTCCAGCCGGCCTTTTCCGCCGCCAGGTTCAGGACGGCGAGGTGCCGGGTCGCACCGGCCTTCTGGTAGAGCGCGCGGCGGTATTCGACGGGGTCCTTGCCCGCCTTCTTCGCCAGCTGGTCGATGGTGTGCTCCATCACATAGGCCGTGTGCGTCGCGCCCACCGAGCGCCACCACAAGACCGGCACGCCGGCGTCGGGGGTGATGACCTGGGCGTCCACGATCGGAGTGGCCTTGAGATAGGGCGAACCCATCGCCCCCTCCACCGCCGTGCCGTCGACCCCGCCGCCGCCGGGCGCCCCGGGAGGCGCCCCCTTCATGATGGACTGGGTGACGATGCGGTGACGCCAGGTGGCGGGATAGCCCTCCTTGTCGACCGTCACCCGCACGGCGTGGTGCACGAGCGGGCGATAGTAGCCGGCGCGCATGTCGTCTTCCCGCGTCCAGACCAGCTTCACGGGGCGGCCCTTGCCCACCTTCTTCGCGATGTGGACGCACTCGACCACGTAGTCCGACTGGAAGGTCGCCCGCCGTCCGAACGAGCCGCCCGCGAACAGGGTCTCGATCTCGACCGAACCGGGCAGCGCCAGGACGATCTTGGCCGTGTTCATCTGGTCCAGCGTCGGGGTCTGCGAGCCGAACACCAGCTTGGTCGGGCCCTTGCCCACCATCGCCACGCAGTTCATCGGCTCCATCGTCGCGTGGGCGAGGTAGGGGAAGTCGTAGGTGACGTCGACCGCCGCCGTCCCGGCGGCGGCCTTGGTGGCGTCGCCCTTGGAATCGAAGCCCTTCCAGCCTTTCTTCTCGTCCGTGGGACCGGCGGTCTTGCCGGAGGCCAGATCCTTGAATTCCTGGAGCAACTGAGCTGAGCCGCGGGTTTCGGCCTTCGACTCGTCCCACTCGACCTTCAGCGCGTCGCGGCCCTGGCGAGCGGCCCAGGTCGTGTCGGCGACCACGGCCACGCCGGAGGGGATCTCGTAGACATTGACCACCCCGGGAACCTTCTTCGCGTCCGTCGCGTCGAAGGACTTCACCTTGGCCCCGAACTTCGGCGCGTGGGCCACCATGGCGACCAGCATGTCCGGCAGCTTCACGTCCTGGGTGTAGCGCGCCGTCCCGTCGCTCTTGGCCTGAGCATCCTTGCGGCGCACCCGGTCGGTGCCGATCAGGGTGAAGGTCTTCGGGTCCTTCAGGGTTGGCTTCTCGGGAGGCGTGACCTTGGCGGCCTCCGACACCAGCTCGCCGAACCCGGCTTGCTTGCCGGACGCGTGACCGATCACCCCGTTCGAGACGGTGACCTCGCTCGCCGGCACGCTCCACTTGGTCGCCGCGGCCGAGACGAACATGGCCCGCGCCGCCGCGCCGGCGGTGCGCAGCTGGGTCCAGGAGTTGGAGATGGCCGACGACCCGCCGGTCCCCTGTGTCCCCCCCATGCCGGCGTTGCCGTAAAGCTTGGCGTTGGCGGCCGCCTGCTCGACCTTCACCTTGGACCAGTCGGCGTCCAGTTCCTCGGCGGCGACGGCGGCCAGGCCCGCGTGGTTCCCCTGGCCGAACTCAATGTGCTTCGAGATGACCGTGACCGTTCCGTCGGGGGCGAACTTGAGGAACGGCCCGAACGCCCCGACCTCCACCTTGGAGCCTGCGGCCAGCATGTCGGGCAGCGAGCAGCCGACCAGCAGCGAGCTGCCGGCGAGCGTCGCGCCGACCACCAGGACTTCGCGGCGACTGGCGCCGGCGACGATGTTCTTGAAGGGCTTGTTCATGGGCGTCCCTCCTACGCGGCCGGCTTCGCCGCGACGGGCGAGGCGACGGGTTGTTCGGTGGGAGTCGCCGGCATCGCTGCGGCCTCCTTGATGGCCGCGCGGATCCGCTGGTAGGCGCCGCAGCGGCAGATATTGCCATCCATCGCGGCTGTGATGGCAGCGTCGTCGGGATTTGGGTTCGACGCCAGCAGCGCGCAGGCACTCATGATCTGGCCTGACTGGCAGTAGCCGCATTGCGGCACATCCAGCTTCACCCAGGCCTGCTGGAGCGCGTGATTGCCGCCCAAGCCCTCAATCGTGGTGATTTTCGCGGCGCCCAGAGCGGAAATCGGCATCTGGCACGACCGGATCGGCTGGCCGTCCGCCAGCACCGTGCAGGCCCCGCACTGCGCGACGCCGCAGCCGTACTTCGTTCCAGTCAGCCCCAGTTCATCCCGCAGCACCCACAACAGCGGCGTGTCGGGCGGCGAGTTGACGTTCAGAGGCCGTCCGTTCACATCCACTGTCGTCGCCATGGAGCCGCTCCTCGACCTGATTTGGCTCCGATCCTAACGTTGTTCAGACGGCCCCGTAAATCCGACCTTGGCGTCGGACGCGGCCGAAGGGTAATCCGTACCGGCTCTACGAATTCCAGGAGACTTCATGCTTCGCGTCGCCGCCGCTGCCGCCGTCCTCTCGCTCGCCGCCGCCCCCGCGCTGGCCGCCGACGGGGCGCAGCTCTTCAACATGCAGTGCAAGATGTGCCATGGCGGCTCGCCGATGGGGCCGAGCCTGGCCGGCATCGCGGGGGCCAAGATCGGCGAAGGGACCTTCGCCTTCTCGCCCGCGCTGAAGAACAAGGAAGGGACCTGGACCGACGCCAACCTGGACGCGTTCCTCAAGAGCCCGACCGCCTTCGCGCCCGGGACTAAGATGATGATCTCGGTCCCCAACGACGAGAACCGCGCGGCCCTGGTCGCCTACATCAAGACCCTGAAGTAGCGATGGACGCCTTCCCCGCCTTCTTCCCGCTGGCCGGCCGCTCGGTGGCCGTGGCGGGCGAGGGGGAGGCGGCGGACGCGAAGGCCCGGCTGTTCGACGGTTCGCCCGCGTTGGTGGTGCGGCTGTCGCCGGCCGAGGCGCTGGATCATCGCGCCTATGCGGGAATGACGCTGGCCTTCGTGGCCGGGGAGGACGACCAATGGGCGCGCGAGGCCGCCGACGCCGCGCGCGCCGCCCATGTGCCGGTCAACGTCGTGGATCGGCCGGCGTTGTGCGACTTCACGACCCCGGCGCTGATCGACCGAGGCGAGGTGGTGGCCGCCATCGGCACCGGCGGCGCCTCGCCCATGCTCGCCACCATGTTGCGCCACGACATCGAGGCCCGCGTGCCGGAGGGGACCGGCCGGATCGCCGCCCTATTCCGCAGCATGCAGGACGAGGTGCGCGGAGCGTTGCCCGACGCCCACGCCCGCCGCCGCTTTCTGCGCGCCGCCCTCGCCGGGCCCGCAGCCGAGGCCGCGATGGCGGGCGACATGGAGGGCGCCCGGGAACGCCTGCGCGCCGCCTTGTTCGACAGCCCCGCGCTCGCCGGGCGGGTGCAGTACATCGACGCCCGTGGGCCTGCCGACCTGCTGACCCTGCGGGCCGCCCGCGCTCTCGCCGCCGCCGACGTGCTGGTGTGCGACACGGACGCCCACGTGGACGTGCTGGCGTTGGCTCGCCGTGACGCTGAGCGCCTCGAGGCGCAGAGGCCTGATCAGCTCGCCGAACTCGCCGCGGAGGGCTTGACGGTCGCGCGCCTCATCACGGGCTCCTCCTGGCGCACGGAACAGGCGGCGCTGAATCAGGCGGGCGTCACGACGGAGGTGCTTCCGATCGCGAGCTAATTTAATCCGGGTAATATTGACCGATTAATATATCCGGGTAATAAGGCGGCCCCGTTATGCGGAGCCCTCCATGCTCGTCCTGTCCGATGATCGCCGCGCCGCCGTGGACCGCGCCTTGACCCGCACTTTCGGGGTGGCCGAGCCGGACAGCGCTGTGCGCCTGTCCGGCGGCCTCTCGGGAGCAGGCGTCTACCGCATCCGGGTGGGCGGGATCGCCTACGTCCTGCGGCTGGAGACGCCTCGCAACGCGTTCGGCGACGTCGCCCGCGCCTACGCCTGTCTGCGCATCGCGGCCCAGGCGGCGCTGGCGCCGGGCGTCCGCTACGCCTGCGCCGACGACGGTGTGGCCATCCTCGACTACATCCAGCCCCGATCGCTGGCGCTGGACTACCCTGGCGACGGCGGGCCGCTGGTGACCGAGCTGGTCCAGGCGGTTCGGGTGCTGCACCAGGCGCCGGCGTTTCCCCCGCTCATCGACTATCTGGAGGGCATGCAGGCGCTGATCGAGCGCCATCGTGCGTCGAACCTGCTGGACCCCGCGGTGACCGCGCCCGTCCTTGGCCTCTATGCCGTGCTGGCCGCCGGCTATCGGCCGCGCGAGGAAGATCTGGTCTCCAGCCATAACGACCTCAACCCGGCCAACATCGTCTACGACGGCCGTCGACTGTGGATCATCGACTGGGAGGCGGCGTTCCTCGCCGACCGCTATGTGGACCTGGCTACGGTCGCCAACTGGTTCGCCCCAGACCCGGCGCGGGAGGACCTGCTGCTGCGCACCTATTTCAACGCCGGGCCGAGCGACGAACAGCGGGCGCGGCTCTACCTGATGCGGCAGGTGAATCACGTGTTCTACGGCATGGTGATGCTGAACGGCGCCGCCGACGAACAGCCCGAGGCCCGGCTGTCCGACCCGGATCTCTCGGGTCCCTCGCTCGATGACATCGGCGCGCGGTTGCGGCTGGGAGCCTTCGACATGACCGCCTGGGAGAACCGCATCGCCTACGCCAAGGCCCGGTTGCGGGCCGCGCGTGACGGATTGCAGGGCCCGGCGTTCGAGGCGGCAATGGCGCTCGTCGCCACCTGATGGCGGTTGCGGGTTCCTTGACTCGTTCTCTTGAGCGGGGTCGCATCGCGGCCGGCGTCTCGAGGGGATTTTCCAATGCATAGGATCGTGACCGCGTCGGTGCTGGCGCTGGTGTGGGCGGCTTCGGCCCAGGCCCAAACGACGGTGGACCCGAAGATCAAGGCGCGCGTCGAGAAGGTGCTGGCCAAGACGCCGCTGATCGACGGCCATAACGACCTGCCGGGCGAGATCCGCGGCCGGGCGGGCGGCGATCCCGGAAAGCTGGACCTGCGCGCCGACACTTCGAAATTGCCGGGCTCACGTCCCGGCCAGAGCGGCCTGATGACCGACATCCCGCGCCTGAAGGCGGGGCATGTGGGCGGCCAGTTCTGGTCGGTGTTCATCCCCGCCAGCTTCGATGGTCCGATCGCGGTGCAGATGACCCTGGAGCAGATCGACATCGTGAAGGGGATGGCGGCGCGTTACCCCGACGTTTTCGAGATGGCCTACACGGCCGACGACGTGGTCCGTATCCACAAGGCGGGAAGGGTCGCCTCGCTAATCGGCATCGAGGGCGGCCACCAGATCAACGACAGCCTGCCGGCGCTGCGCCAGATGTACGCCGCCGGGGCGCGCTACATGACGCTGACCCACGCGATCGCAAACCGCTGGGCCGACAGCGCCACCGCCAATCCCGTGCACAACGGCCTGACGCCCTTCGGCAAGGCGGTGGTGGGCGAAATGAACCGCATGGGCATGCTGGTCGACCTCAGCCACGTCTCCGAGAAGACGATGAAGGACGCTCTCGAGGTGTCGCAGGCGCCAATGATCTTCTCGCACTCGGGCGCCAAGGCCGTCGCCGACCACGCGCGCAACGTCCCGGACGACGTGCTCCTGATGGTGAAGCGCAACCGCGGCGTGGTGATGGTCAACTTCATGACCACCTATGTCTCGGAGGCGCGCAATCGCTGGGCCGCCGATCGATCGGCCGAGCAGGCGCGCTACAACGCCCCGCCCTTCGGCGGCCTCTACATCGGCCAGCCGGAGAAGGCCGCCGCCGCCCTGGCTCAATGGGACAAGGCTCATCCGGGCCCGCCCGCGACCCTCAGCCAGGTGGCCGACCACGTCGAGCACATCGCCAAGGTCTGCGGCGTCGACTGCGTGGGCATCGGCTCGGACTACGACGGCATCCCCGACACTCCGGTGGGGCTGGAGGGCGTCGACAAGTTTCCGGACCTGCTGGCCGAGCTGGCCCGCCGAGGCTGGTCGGACGAGGACCTGGGTAAGGTCGCGGGCGGCAACGTGCTGCGCGCGCTGCGCGAGGCCGAGGCCGTGGCGAAGCAGCTCCAGACGACCACCCAGCCGTCCTACGCCAAGCTCTCCGACCTCGACGGGCCGCAGAAGTAATCCAGTTGCTCCCCCGCTGGGAGAGCTGTCGGCGCATGTCGACTGAGGGGGCTCCGCTCAGAAGGTCGGGGAGGAACCCCCTCCACCGCTTCGCGGTCCCCCTCCCCCTGCGGGGGAGGAACTCGGGCTAGATTTCGATCTCCACCGAGATCGACACGGTGTCGCCTGCGGTCACGCGCTCGCGGTTCCGCACCTCGGCCTTGATGGGCAGCAGGAAGGCGCCTGACTTGCTGTCGGGAAAGATGGACGTGCGCCATTCGCTGGAGCCGAGGCGCGCGGTCACGCGGACCGATCCCCAGCCCGGCGCCTTCGGCCCACGCAACGTCTTGAGGCCCTCGCTGAATTCGGCCGGCAGGGTCACGAAGTGCCAGTTGCCGGTGTGGAAGACCCAGATCTCGGCTTCGGCTTCGTACCGCATGGTCAGCTGAGCGGCTTGCCCTTGGTCTCGGGCAGCAGGAACAGGCAGGTGACGATCGAGATCACCGTGAAGACCAGCGGGAACCAGAGCCCGGAGTAGAGATCGCCCACGGTGGTGACGATGGCGAAGGCGGTGAACGGCACGAAGCCGCCAACCCAGCCGGTGCCGATGTGATAGGGCAGGGACATGGCCGTGTAGCGCACCCGCGTCGGGAACAGCTCCACCAGGCAGGCGGCGATCGGTCCATACAGCGCGGTCGCGGCGATCACGAACACCAGGAGGACGCCGAACGCGCCGGGCAGGTTCATGCGCTTCGGGTCGGCCTTGGGCGGATAGCCGGCCTGGGCCAGCGCGGTCTTGAGCCGCGTCTCGACGCTGGTCTTCACCGCCTTGGCGACCGGCGGAGACAGGCCCTCGGCGCCGGTCGACGGCACGGTCCGGGCGCCGATCCGCACCAGCGCGGGCTGGCCCGCCACGCCTGGCTCGTTGCGGTAAGACACGCCCGCATTGGCCAGGGTCGACTTTGCGATGTCGCACGACGACACGAAGGTCGCCTTGCCCACCGGGTCGAACTGCAATGAGCAGTCGGCCGGGTCTGCGATGACCACCACCGGCGTGGCGGCCTCCGCTTCGGCCAGGGCCGGGTTCAGCGTCTTCGACAACATGTGGAAGCCGGGGAAGTAGGCGGCGGTCATCAGGGCCATGCCGAACAGCATGACCGGCTTGCGGCCGATCCGGTCCGACAGCCAGCCGAACACCACGTAGAGCACGGCGCTGGCCGCGGTGGCCGACAGCATCAGGATGTTGATGGTCTCGGGCGGAACCTTCAGGAAGCGCTCCATGAAGGTCTGCACGTAGAAGAACGCCGTGTACCAGACCGCCCCCTGGGCGAACATGACGGCTGCCAGCGCGATCAGCACCAGCTTGAGATTGGGCCAATGGCCGAAGGCTTCCTTGAAGGGCGCCTTGGTCTGATTGCCCTCGGCCTTCAGCTTGGCGAACTCGGGACTCTCGGTGAGCTTCAGGCGCATCCAGATCGAGATGACCAGCAACACGCCTGAGAACAGGAACGGGATCCGCCAGCCCCACGCGTCGAAGGCCGCATTGCCGATGGCCGTACGGGTGACCAGGATGACGATCAGGGCGCCGAACAGGCCGAAGGCCGCCGATGTCTGGATCCAGCTGGTCGCCTGGCCCCGGCCGTTCGACGGGGCGTGCTCGGCCACATAGATCGCCGCGCCGCCGTATTCGCCGCCGAGGGCGAAGCCCTGGATGATCCGCATGAGGATCAGTAGCGCCGGGCCGATGATGCCGGCCTGGGTGTAGCTGGGCAGCAGGCCGATCGCGACGGTGGCGCCGCCCATCAGCAGCACGGTGGCCAGGAACGCGCCCTTGCGGCCCGCCTTGTCGCCGATCCGCCCGAACACCAGCGCGCCCAGCGGTCGGAACAGGAAGCCCGCCCCGAACAGCGCCAGCGCCGCCGCGAGCGCCGCGGTCTCGGGCAGGCCGGTGAAGAAGGTCTTTGAGATGACGCCGGTCAGGCTTCCGAAGACGAAGAAGTCGTACCACTCGAAGGTCGTGCCCGCAGATGACGCGGCCACCACGGTCCGTAGCGACGTCGGCTTTTCGGGCGCGTCCGCCGCGGCGAGTTCCGCCATGCTTCGTCTTCCTTCCCCAAGGACTTGTGCGGTCCCGTCTAGCGCGGAACTTCGCGGCTATACCAGCGTCGTCTTCACCACCCGCTCCAGCACCACCAGCGGCATGCGACCGCGGCGCAGGACCTCGTGGAACTGCTTGATATCGAAGCGGTCGCCCTGGCGTTTGCGAGCGTCTTCGCGCAGGCGCACCCACTCATTGTGGCCGACCTTGTAGCTGGTGGCCTGGCCCGGCCAGACGCAGTAGCGATCGATCTCGCGCTGCATGCCGCCGCGCGGCCGACCCGTGGCCTCGACCATGTAGTTCGTCGCCTGTTCGCGGCTCCAGCGCTTGGCGTGCAGCCCCGTGTCGACCACGAGGCGCACGGCGCGGAACAGGATCGACTGCAGATAGCCGATCTTGCCCAGCGGATCGTCGTCGTAGCAGCCCAGCTCGTCGCCCAGCTGCTCGGCATAGAGGCCCCAGCCCTCGCCATAGGCCGAGAAGCCGCCGCCTTGGCGCCGGATCATCGGGATGTCGGTGGACTGCTGGCTGATCGCGCCCTGCCACAGGTGGCCGGGGTAGGCTTCGTGGAACGCCAGGCTGGGCAGCGAATAGCGCGGCCACTCCGCGGTGTCCTTGAGGTTGATGTAGAACCGCCCCGGACGCTTGCCGTCCAGCGAGGCGCCCTGAGCGTAGCCGTTGGCCGCCCCGTCCTCGATGGCCGGCGGCACCCGGACGATCTCCATCGGCGCGTTCGGAATGGTGGCGAACACCGTCGGCAGGCGCTTCTCCACGTCCCGCACCCGCGTGTTCAGGTAGACCAGCAATTCGGCGCGGCCGGCGTCGGTGTTGGCGTAGAGCTGGTCTGGGCGGTGGTTCAGCGCCACCAGTCGCTCGGTCACCGAGCCGCCCGCCAACCCCTGGGCCTGGAGCTGCGCGTCGATCTGGGCGGTGAGCTCCTTGACCTGCCGCAGGCCGAGCTGGTGGATTTCCTCCGGCTTCAGCGCGGTGGTCGTCTGATAGCCGACGGCGCCAGCGTAGAAGGCCTCTCCGTCCGGGATCTTCCAGATGCCCGCGTCGTCGCTGGCGGTCTTGCGCAACGCATCGACGGCGGCCTTCTGGCGCGCGATCGCGGGCTTCACCGACTTCGCCAGGATGTCCTCCGCGCGCGCCTGCCAGTCGCCCGTGACGCCGGCCGCCGCGGCCTTCCTGGCAAAGGCCGTCGCCAGGCTGTCGGACGCCGCCAGCTTGCCCAGCTGCACGCTGGTCTGCTCCAGAAGGAAGCCCGGCGCCAGCACCCCCTTGGCCGCCTCGGCCTTCAGGCTGGCCGTCGACGCGTCGAGCGCCGTGGCGAAGGCTCGCAGCCGCTGAAGGTAGGCGTCGGCGTCGGCCGCCGTCTGCACCGGGTGCTTGCTGTCGAGGAAGTCGGGTATGGCCTGGTATGGCCCCGAGAGCTGGCTCACCACGTAGGGCGAGTAGGGGGCGTAGGAGAAGCTGGCGGAGGGTCCTTCGCCGAACCGGAAGCGCTCGCCGCCAGTGACCGCCGTCTCATACTGGTAGGTGACCACGTCGTAGTCGATCTGGGCGGCCGCCGAGAGTTTCGCCCGGTCGATGGCCTTCAGGCGTGCGAGCCGGCCCTTGGTGCGCTGGAACATCGCCACGCGGCCGGCCTGCGAATAGTCGCTGAGCCGTGCCCGCAGCCCGGCCCGGGGGCCGGTGTCCAGGCCCAGGCTGCTGGCCGCCTCAGGGGCCTCGTCGATCTGCTCGTCCCAGAACTTGTCGAGCAGGGCGCGAAGCCGGGCGTCCTCCCCTGACTGCGCGAAAGCCGGCGAAGCGGCGGCCAGCGCGACGCCCGCGGCGCCCTGGAGGAAAAGCCTGCGATCCATGGAAGTCCCCGACGCAACGAAGCGGGGACCCTAGCCGACCCGATCCGGCTGACAAGCCGGCGGCGGCGCGAGCGCCCCTGCTCCGGCGCTCGCAAGTGGGGGTGTGGGCCGGAGCAGGGACTGCCGCTAGGCGGCGGGAACCGCCCGACGGTAGCGGAGGATCGCGCCCAGGCCGAAGAAGCCGAGCAGCATCAGAGCCCAGCTCGTGGGCTCGGGAACCGCCTGGAACGACCCGGCGAGATCGTCAAACTCCAGCGAGTTGTAGCGCGAGGCGAAGATCACCTTGGTCACGCCGAATGAACCGAAGTCGTAGGTCAGCCGACGGCCCCAGCTCCGGTCGCCGGTGCTCGCCGCGAGCGGTTGCCACAGCTGCGAGCCGTTCAGGGTCACGTCGTAGTTCAGTCCGATGAACCGGATCGAATTGTAGCTGTCGGGCGAGCCCATGAAGAGGCTGATCTTCTTCAGCGGCTTGACCGAGACGAGGGTCGCCGCCTTGCCGCCCGCCACCGTCAGATAGTTGGTCACGTCGCCCGGCGGCGGCGCCGTCATGCCGGTCAGCACGCCGAGGGCGCCCGAGCGGATGTAGCCGCCACCCGTCAGCGTGAAGCCCGCCGCGATGGGGCTGTCGAAGGTGTCGATCATGAACATGCCGGCCGGCAGCGGCGTGCTGGTGACCTGCGACGTGAGGATCGGCGTCGCCGCGAGCGCGGGCGTCGCGGCCGCGGCCAGCAGGCAGGCGGCGACCAGGGCGTTGCGCGGGGTGTTCATCGTCGGGACTCCATCGCCCCGACAGGCCGGGGACATCACTCCACCCGAAGGTATTGGAATGGTGTGCGGCGCAGCAATCCGGGCTGAAGGTAGGGCCCGACCCCTATCTTTCGGTCAGGTGTCTTCCCGTCGTAGGATCCGGAATACTGGCGCCGTCAGGCGGGACCGCGCCGGCCATGGAAAGTCGGAACTGAGCTTTTGAACGGCGGTCACCTGCTCTCCGTCCGCAGCGGTCGCGTTGTCGCCGTTGGCCGCGCGGTGCTCGCGCTCTTTCTCCTGGCCTCGTTCCTGCTGGGCGCGGTCACGCCCGCGACCGACCATCTCGTGCTCTTGCTGCTGCTAGGGAATCTCGGCTGGAGCCTGGCCGTGCTGGGCGCGAGCCGGAGCCGGGTCCTGGCCTATCGCCTCACCCGCATCGCGGGACCGCTGGCCGGCATCGACTTCGCGGTCTTCACCCTGCTGCTCTATCTGACCAGCGGCGCCGACAGCCCCTTCTTCAGCCCCTTCATCATCCTGATCCTGGGCGCGACGATCCAATGGGGCTCGCGGGGAGCGCTGGCCACGGGGGCGGCGACGCTGCTCGCCTTCGCGCCCGCCGGATGGCAGGTGATGTTCGGCCACGACCGCGACGGCACGGCCGCGCAGGCCTTCGTGCTCCGCATGGGCTATACGGCCGTCGTCTCGGTCATGCTGATCGCGTTCGGCCGCCACGTGGAACGCGTCGTCGAGGAGCTGTCCCGCCTGTCGGATCCGCTGCCCGAGATCGAGGCCGACGCGGCTCTGCCGGTCCGGGAATGCCTGCGCCATGCGCTCTGGGTCTTCGGAGCCGAGCGGGGGATGTTCCTGTGGGAGGAGGGCGACGAGCCCTATGCCTCGCTAACGATCCTCGATCATGATCGCTACCAGACCCTCCACCTTCCCCCCGGCGGCGAGGACTGGATCGTTCCCGAGGCCGCAGAGTCGGTCTTCCTGTTTCATCCCCGCGGCGCCACGACGCTGATACGCCGGGGCCGGCGAACGATCACCGGACCTCCCGCGCCCGTGGCCGGCGCGCTCCTGAAGGAGGTTCCCTTCGAGCGGGCGCTGGTCATCCCGGCGTTCACCCCAAGCCTATCGGGCTGGGTGTTCGTCTTCGACCATGAGGAACCCGCCAACGAGGATCTCGCCATCGGCGCCATGGTCAGCGCACAGGTCTCGGTGGCCCTCGAGCGGTGGGAAACCCAGCGGACGCTGCGCGCCGCCGCCGCAGCGGAGGACCGCATCCACCTGTCGCGCGACCTGCATGACGGCGTGCTGCAGTTCCTGGCCGGCGCCGGCCTCCAGCTCGACAGCCTGTCTCGCCTCGACCTGCCGCCGGAGGCCGAGGTGCAGATCGCCACCCTGCGCCAGGCCATCAACGAGGAGCGGCGCGAGTTGCGGGGCTTCATCTCTACGCTGCGGCCCACGCGCGGCGACCACGCCCCCTCCGAGCAGCCCCTCGGGCAGGAGCTCACCGAGCTCGCCGAGCGGCTTTCGCGCTACTGGACGATCGCGGTGACCGTCGACGTCGCGCCCGCGGATCTGAAGGTGTCTCGGCGGTTCGGCTACGAGCTGGGCCGCATCGTGCGGGAGTCCGTCGCCAACGCCGTGCGCCACGGGCGGGCAGGGAAGGTCACCGTCTCGGCCCGCGCCGATGCGGGGCGTCTGGCGATCGACATCCAGGATGATGGCGCGGGCTTCGAGTTCCAGGGCGTGCTGTCCGCCGAGCAGATCGAACGGGGCGGCGGCGCCCCACGCTCGCTGCTCGAGCGCGTCCGGGCGCTGAATGGACGGCTGGCGCTGCGTTCGGGCGGCGAAGGCGCGGCCGTGATGATCGATGTGCCGCTGGGAGTTGCCGGATGACGACCCTCGTGGTGGCCGACGATCACCCCCTCATGCTCGACGCCGTGGCGGGGCTCTTCCGTCCGCCGGCCTTCTCTGTGGTCGCCCGCTGCCAGGACGGCGCCCAGGCGCGTGACGCGATCCTGCAGCATCGGCCCGAACTGGCGATCCTCGACGTCCACATGCCCCGCGTCACCGGCCTCGAACTGCTTGCCCGGGCCCGCGCCGACGGATGGGCGACCAGGATCCTGCTTCTCACCGCAAGTCTGGAGCCCGAGCCCATCGTGGAGGCCATCCGCCTGAAGGTGGACGGCCTGATCCTCAAGGGCGCGAGCGCCGATGTCATGGTCCGGGCCGCGGAGGCGGTGGCCGGTGGCGCGCAGTGGATCGACAAGGAGGCGATGGAACAGGTGATCGGCATCCTCGCGGCGCCGCCCAAGCCTGAGCCGGTGGCCCTGACCCCGCGGGAGACCGACGTGGTGCGCCATGTGGCCCAGGGCCGGCGCAACAAGGAAATCGCCAGGGACCTCGGCATCTCGGAGGGCACCGTGAAGATGCACCTGCACAATCTCTATGAGAAACTGTCGGTCTCCTCGCGCACCGAGCTCGCGATCCTCGCGCAGGAGCGCAAGCTGGGCTGACGTCGGGGCCTTAGGCCGCGGCCGTATCCGTCTGCGCGTCCTCAGGCGTGTCGCGGTTGGCGGCGGCCTGGGCGATCTCGGCCAGCAGCAGTCCGGGTGCGATGGGCTTGCCCACGACCCCATCCATGCCCGCGTCCAGATAGGCCTGGCGCTGGTGGGCGAGCACATTGGCGGTCAACGCCACGATGGGTGTCTCCGCCGCTGCGCCGCCCAGGGCCCTGATGCGGCGCGCCGCCTCCACGCCGTCGATACCCGGCATCTGGATGTCCATCAGGATCAGATCGAAGCCGCCCCTCTCCGCCGCCTCGACGCCCGCATAGCCATCGACGGCCGTTTCGACCGCCGCCCCCAGGTTCTCGAGCAGCTTGGTGGCGATCAGGCGATTGGTCGGGTTGTCCTCGACCACCAGGACGCGGACGCCGTCCAGGAGCATGTCCAGGGCCTCGGCGGGCTCGACCTGGGCGGCGGCGGGTTCGGCGCGAACCTCGATCCAGAACGTCGAACCTCTGCCCTCGGCCGACTTGAAGCCCACGTCGCCATCCATCATCTCGGCCAGACGCCGGGTGATCGCCAGGCCCAGGCCCGAGCCACCGAACTTCCGGGTCGTCGAGGCGTCGGCCTGGTTGAAGCGTTCGAACAGCCGATCCTGCGCCGCCTCGGGGATGCCGACTCCGGTGTCCTCGACCTCGAAGCGCAGCACGCCCGCGTCGGCCTTGCGGCAACGGACGACCACGCGGCCCGCCTCGGTGAATTTCACGGCGTTGCCGACCAGGTTGAACAGCGCCTGGCGCAGTCGCACCGGGTCGGACTTCACCCAGCCCACGGCGGGATCGGCGTCGACGACGAGCTGCAGCCCCTTGGCCTTGGCCTGCGGCTCGAGCAGGCGCACCACCCCCTCGACCAGCATGGCCGGATCGACCGGCTCGCAGGCCAGCTCGAGGCGGCCCGCCTCGATTTTGGAGAAGTCGATTACGTCGTTCAGCAGCTCGGCTAGCATCTGGCCGCACGACAGCGCCTCGCGCAGCAGGCCGCGGCCGTCGTCGGTGAGGCGTTCGTTCTTGAGCAGGTGGAGGACGCCCATTACGCCGTTCATCGGCGTGCGGATCTCATGGCTCATGTTGGCCAGGAAGGCGGCCTTGGCCTCGGCGGCGGCCTCGGCGGCGGCCTGAGCCTCCTTGAGCGCGATCTCCTGGCGCTTGAGCGCATCGCAGTCCTGCACGAGGCCCACGGCCTTCAGCCATCGGCCGTTCCGCGATGTCACCAGATGGTGGTGAACCCGCACCCACCGCTCGGCGCCGTCAGGCCGCACGATGCGGGCCTCGAAGCTCTCCCCCGACTTCTTGTCGCCTCGGTGCAGCGCGCGGAACGACGCGCGGACGTGAGGCAGATCGTCGACGTGGAAGCCGGGATAGCGGAGGCGGGTGGCTTCCTCGTAGCTGGAATTGTGCTGGCCGGTGATCCGCTCGAACTCGGGCGACGACCAGAAGGCCTTCCGGACGTGATCGATCTCGTACACGCCAGCCTGGGCGGCTTCGAGCGCCAGGTTGAGGCGGGCGGCCAGGGCCTGGGCGTCGCGGCGGGCCTTGCGGGCGGTCTGTTCGCCCTTGCGCGCGGCGTCGCGGGCTTCGGCCAGCTCGGTGATGTCCTCTGAAATCCCCTTGAGCGCATGGACGCCATCGCTGAGGCGCTCGGTTCGGACCGTGACGCGCATGGTCAGCCATCGGTCGCGAGCCCAGATCCGGTGTTCGACCCGGCGAGGCTGTCCCGTCTCCACCGAGTCGGTCATGGCCGCCGCCAGCTTGGCGCGATCGCTGGGATGAACGACCTCGTAGAACTTGCTGGCGGTCCACTCGATGGTGGGATCGAAGCCCACCAGCCCCATGATCTCGTCCGACCACCAGATGACGCCTGTGCGCGGGTCGAATTCCCAGATCCCGATGCCGGCCGCGGCGCCCAGGTCCTTGCGCGTGCGCTGCGCCTCCTCACTCTCCTCGCGATAGGCGCGCTCGGCGCTGATGTCGCGCATGCTGCCGATGTGGCAGCCGTCCTCCATCACCTGACGGCGGGCGGCGACCCAACGCCAGGCGCCGTGGCGGTCCTTGAGGCGGACCTCGGCTTCGCTCACGTCCCCCGGGCGGGCGACGTCGGCGCGTGATCGGATGCCCGTGACCTCGTCGGGGTGGCAGAAGTCGAACACAGAGCGGCCGATCAACTCGGCCACGCCGAGGCCAGTGAACTCCGCCCAGGCCTGGTTCACCTGCAGCAGGGTCCCGTCGGGCGCGACGACCTGCATCAGGTCGCGGCTGTTGTCGAACAGCCACTGCGCCATCTGGGCCCTGTCGGCGGCGCCTTCAGCGCTCTTCCGAACCATCTGTTCTCCCCGTGCCTGTGCCCTCCCCGTGCTGTGGGCTGGTCAGGCGCGCGAAGGATTAGGCCGGGAGTGTAAATTTAAGGTTGTGCCAAAAATCGGCGTTCCGTCGCATGGCCGACATTCCCGCCGATTTTTCCAAGACTTAGAATTCTAACTTCTCGTGACTTTAGAACGCGCTCTCGCCTGTGATAGCCCGGCCCAGGATGAGCGCGTGCACGTCGTGGGCGCCCTCATAGGTGTTGACCGTCTCCAGGTTCGAGGCGTGGCGCATCACGTGGTACTCGCCCGAGATACCGTTGCCGCCGTGCATGTCGCGGGCGACGCGGGCGATATCCAGCGCCTTGCCGCAGTTGTTGCGCTTCAGCATCGAGATGGCTTCGGGAACCCATGCACCCTCATCGATCAGCCGGCCAAGGGCCAGGGCGCCCTCGAAGCCCAGGGCGATCTCGGTGGACATGTCGGCCAGCTTCTTCTGCACGAGCTGGCGCGAGGCCAGGGTGCGGCCGAAGAGGCTGCGGCTGGAGACGTAGTCGCGGCTAGCGTGCAAGCAGAACTCCGCCGCGCCCATGGCGCCCCAGGCGATGCCGTAGCGCGCCTTGTTCAGGCACGAGAACGGGCCGCGCAGGCCTTCCACGCCCGGCAGCATGGCGTCTTCCGGCACATGCACGTCCGACAGCGCGATCTCGCCGGTGACCGAGGCGCGCAGCGACAGCTTGTTCTGGATCTTGGGGGTCTCGAAGCCCTTGGTCCCGCGCTCGACCAGGAAGCCGCGGATCTTGCCGTCCAGCTTGGCCCACACGAGGGCCACGTCGCTGACCGGGCTGTTCGTGATCCACATCTTGGCCCCGTTCAACACGTAGCCGTCCGAGACCTTCTTGGCGGTGGTGCGCATCGAAGCGGGGTCCGAGCCGCCGTCGGGCTCGGTCAGGCCGAAGCAGCCG
This sequence comes from Phenylobacterium sp. FG114, assembly GCF_057809855.1. Taxonomy (NCBI): domain Bacteria; kingdom Pseudomonadati; phylum Pseudomonadota; class Alphaproteobacteria; order Caulobacterales; family Caulobacteraceae; genus Phenylobacterium; species Phenylobacterium sp. FG114. Next base: position 225,903 of record NZ_JBMDKU010000002.1, read on the forward strand.
ATGATCTTCCCGGCGGCCATGCCGGGCAGGTACTTGCGCTTCTGCTCCTCCGAGCCGAACGCATAGATTGGATACATCACCAGCGAACTCTGCACGCTCATGGCCGAGCGATAGCCGCTGTCGATCGCCTCGATCTCGCGGGCGATCAGGCCATAGGCCACGTGGTTCACGCCGGCGCAGCCGTATTCCTCGGGCAGCGTCGGGCCGAGGAAGCCCAGCTCGCCCATCTCGGTCATGATCTCGCGGTCGAACCGCTCTTCGGCATAGGCCGAGACGACGCGCGGCAGCAGTTTCTCGCGTGCGTACTGGCGGGCGGCCTCCCAGACCATCCGCTCCTCCTCCGAGAGGCGCGACGACATGTCGAGGGGATCGTCCCACCGGTAGGTCTTCTGCGGGGCGCCGGAATCGAGCGGCATGGGAGGTCTCCTGACGTCAACTGCGCGCGGGATACCGGGTTTTCAGGCCTGGGTGTAGCGCCTTCGCGTTTCGCGGCTGAAAGGCGCCTAGAGCTCGGCCCACATCCTCAGGAGGTTCTGGTAGGTCCCGGTCAAGGAGACGATGGCTGGCGCGCCCAGCCCCACGTCCTGCGCCAGGTTCTGGATCGCCACGTCCATGTCGAACAGCAGCGCGCGCCTGGCGTCGTCGCGGATCAGGCTCTGGATCCAGAAAAAGCTGGCCACCCGCTCGCCCCGTGTCACCGGCATGACGCGATGCAGGCTGGACGCCGGGTAGAGGATCAGGTCACCCGCCGGCAGCTTCACCTCGTGAGACCCGTAGGTGTCCTCGACGACCAGCTCGCCGCCCTCATAGTCGTCTGGATCCGTTAGGAAGAGCGTCGCCGAGAGGTCGGTCCGGATGCGGACGTTCTGGTCGCGCTGAAAACGCATGGCGTTGTCGATGTGGTCGCCGAAGGTGCTGCCCGGCCCATAGCGATTGAATAGCGGCGGATAGACCGTGTGGGCCAGCGAGGACGCCATGAAGAGCTGGCTTCGGGTCACGGCTTCGCGGACCAGGGCCCCGGCCTTCCGCGCAGCGTCGGAGTCCTCGGGGAGCTGCAGGTTCTGCTTCGCCAGCCGCGACTGCTTGCCGGAGGTGGCGTTGCCGTCTTCCCAGTCGGCGGCGTCGATGAGCGTGCGCATCTGGGCCACCTGCGCCGGTGTCAGCACACCCGGAATGTGGAGCATCATGGCGTCACCCTAGAATAAATTGCGCCCCGCCCGCGAGCAGCGGAGGCGGGGCGCTGTTGCGCCGGAGCGGGGGCTGTGTGGTCCCGCACCAGCGCACTGCCGGTTCATCTGGGGGGAGGTCAGAACCGGTAGTTGGCGGTGAGCCTCGCGTTGCGGCGATCGCCCGGCGTGGCCCAGCCGTTGTTGCGGCCGCGCTGGTAGTATTCCTTGTCGAAGACGTTGTTGACGTTCAGCCGCAGCTCGAGGTCCGGGCGGGGCGTCCAGGCCACCGTCACGCGGTGCACCATGTAGTCCTGGGCCTTCACCAGCGGGATCGTCGTCCGCGTGTTGGTCGAGCCCGCCACCAGGGCATGCTGGGTCAGGTAGTATTCGCCCTGGTAGGTTACGCCATAGCCCAGCTGGACGTTCAGGTCGGTCAGGTCGTAGGTCGTGAACAGGCTGAAGGCGTGGTCCGGCACGTTGGTGAGCGGGTCGCCCTTGGTGAAGTCCAGGCCCTGGGCCGCCAGGAACTTCGAAACGCCGCGTTTCACCTCGCTGTCGAGATAGGTGTAGTTCGCGAAGATCGACCATTCGTCGGTGATCCGCCCTGAGGCGCCCAGCGCCACGCCGTCGACGCGCGCCGAGCCGTCCAGCTGCTGGTCCGGCACGGTCGGGTCGCCCGAGGCCACTTTGTAGTTGGTGCGGTCGTTGCGGAAGATCGCCGCGGTCAGCGACAGCCGGCCCCACACGTCCCACTTGCCGCCGATCTCCAAGCTCTCGGCCTTCTCCGGGTCGACGGTGCAGCTGATCAGCGTGCACGCCCCCGAGCCGTTCACGGTCGCCTGGCTGGGGGTTTCGGCGTTGGCGTACGCCACATAGAGGCTGGCGTTCGGCGCCGGCTTGTAGACCACGCCCACCCGATAGGTGAGCAGGTGCTCGTTGTTGCGGAACTTCGGCCCCGGCGTGACCACGCCCAGCGAGGCGCCCGGCGTCGTATTGTAGGTGTCGGTCGAGTTGACGCCCTCGTTGTGCTCCCAGCGGACGCCGCCGTTGATCGACCATTGCTCGTTCAGCGCGATGTTGTCGAAGACGTAGACCGCCTGGTTCTTGCGGTGGCCGTCCTGGGCGCTGCTTTGGGTGAAGTTGATCGGCCCCGTGTACGTGTTCGCCGGGTTGGCGATGTTCATGGCCGGCAGGGCCACCGGCGCGCCGGTGGCGGTTCGGAACACGTTGCCGGTGTCGAGGTGGAAGTCCTCCTCGAAGAACGCCGCGCCCACCACCAGGGTGTGATGCGTGCCGCCCAGCTCGCCGTCCCAGGTCAGGTCGGTCTGGTTGTGCAGCAGGGTGTTCTTCGTGTCGCGCAGGTTCCCGCGCGGCCCGCTGGGCTGGTAGAAGCCCGGCGCCGGGTCGGTGGGCAGGCAGGCGGTGAAGCCCGTGATGTTGGTGGCCGTCGTCGACTGGCTCCACGCCGCCGGTTTCTGGCCGCCCGGCAGGCAGTAGGTCCCCTGCGGGGGATCCACGATCGTGAGCTGGGTCACGCGCTGGTAGCGCGACAGGTTCCGAAGTTTGAGGCCGCCGCCGAAGGCGTGGTCGATGATGCCGGTCAGGATGTCGACGTCCTGGTCCTGCTTATCGACGTTGGCGTAGCCGTAGTAATTGCCCTTATCGACGCCCGGCAGCGGCCGGCCGTTGTAGAACGGCACGCCGTACTGCGGGACGTTGCGGTCCTCCTGGTGGACGTACATGGCCGTGAACTGGGTGGGTCCGCTCAGGCCCACCGTGATCGACGGCGCGACGCCCCAGCGCTTGAACTCCTCCACGTCGCGGCCTGGCGCGTCGTTGCGGTGAACCATGGCGTTCAGTCGCACGGCGACGTTGTCGCCGACCCTGCGGTTGGCGTCGATCGCGCCGCGCCAGTAGTTCTCGGTCCCCACCGCGCCGGTCACGACGCCTGAGTTCCGCGCCGTCGGACGCTTCGAGACGATGTTGATCGTGCCGCCGACCGAGCCCGCGCCGGAATAGACGCCGTTCGAGCCGTTGGTGACCTCGATCTGCTCGATGTTGAACGGGTCGGTGCGGCTGTACTGGGCGCTGTCGCGCACGTTGTCGACGGTGATGTCGTTGTTCGCGGAATAGCCGCGCAGGTTGATCGAGTCGCCGAAGCCGCCTCCGCCCTCGCCCGCCCCGAAGGTGATGCCGGGGACGGTCGAGAGGATGTCGCGCAGCGAGAGCAGGTTCTGCGCCTCGATTGTCCCCCGGCCGACGACGGTAACCGTCTGCGGGTTGTTCAGGGCGTCGGTGGTGACCTTCGGATTGTTCTGCTTGGTGATGGCCCCCTGGACGTCGACGCCGTCGACGGTCCCAGCCTGGTCGGCGTCGGCCGTGGCGATCGCTCCGTCGGCCGCGGCGCCGTCCGCGGCGTGCGCGGCGCCCCCCAACGACAGGCCTGCCAGACCTGCGATCGCGTACGCCGCCGCGCGCTTCTTCTTAGCGGCGACGCCGCTCGTAACTCTGGCCATGGCCCCCGGAACCCCTCGGAGTATTGCGACTGATAATGCGAGGCGTTCTTAGTTCTGAGACACAGGCTGCGCAATGAGAATTGTTCGCAAGTTTGTCGAAGCGACGTTCGCGATCGTTCGCGCTGACCCTGGCGTCGCGGCGCGCTAGCATCAGCGGGGATCACGACGCGAGGCGACGATGCAAATTCCGTGGCAGGGCTGGGCATTGCTCTCGGCGGCCTTCGCCGCGCTAACGGCTCTGTTCGCAAAGGTGGGCGTCGAGGACCTAGACCCCAGCTATGCCACTCTCATCCGCACCTTGGTGATCCTCGTGATGGTGGGCGGCATCTGGGTCGCCTCCGGGGCGCCGGCGGTCAACCCGTTCCAATCGGGCAAGGTGATCGGCGCGCTGATCCTCTCCGGCGCAGCCACGGGCCTATCCTGGCTCTGCTACTTTCGGGCGCTGAAGCTCGGTGAGGCCAGCCGGGTGGCGCCGCTCGACAAGTTGTCGGTGGTCTTCGTGGCCGTGTTTGCGGCCATCTTCCTGGGCGAGCGGCTCGACCTGAGAGGTTGGGCGGGCGTGGCCCTCATCGCGTCGGGCGCCATCCTGATCGCGCTCCGACGATAGATCGAAGCGGAGATCCGCTGAAACCGAAACCCCGCCCGCCACGTACCTCCGATATTCGGCGAAAGGCCAAGCTTGCGGCGCGAGGGCGGGAAGATGTTCAGCGGCGGCGGTGTGGTCAGCCTTCGAATGGCGGCCGGCATGAACCAGGGTCGGGCTCGGCCGCAACCCTTGTCCCGGGCGGCCGTTGACTGTCGTGCAATCGGTGAAGAGCAGCCTGCAGCCCCTGCGATGAACGACGTCCTCAAGCCCTATTTCCTCCTGGCCTGCGTGGCCTTTTTCGCGGGCTTCGTGGGATATCTTGCGCTAGGTCGAGCCTTGACCGCGCCAGCCTATGCAGCGGACGACGGACAGGCCCGGATCTCGGCTCCTGCCCCAGCTCAGCCCCTGGCGCGCTTCCGCTCGACCTAGAACGCGGCCGGCGCCGAGGGCGCGGGAGGGAGCTTCGCCAAACGCGGTCGGCGCGGCCCTCGTCTGCAGTTTCCCGCGCCCTCAGCCCCGGCCGTGACAACGGATGGCCTTCTTCCGTTCGATCAGAAGACTAAGACAGCTGGCGTCATTTCGTGTAACGTCGTTTTGCAAGCCGAGCCCTGGGATGCGCCTGGCGGCAAACCCCCCGTCGTCCACGTTCGTCGGCTGAGGCCTGCACGCTGCTGGAGGTCCTGCGCCGTCACAACGGCGAATGGACACCGGAGACGAGGCCGGACGGCCGCCCCCGGTCGTCCGGCTGGCCCGTTCGGGCTTCGACACGTCCAAAACGAAGGCGGCCCCGGCGGCCATCGAAGGCGCCAGGGCCGCACACCCGTCGCTCGCTGTCCGAAGGGGGAAGCGGACGCCAGCGCGATCGAGGCTGAGATAGGATCGATTTCGCCCGTTACAAGAGGCGGCTAGGAAGGGCCGAGCTTGCCCAGCGCAAGGATCGCGGCCGCTTCTTCCAACTTGGGCCGATCCTGTAGAAAGGCGGCCTCCGAGGCGCGGTAGCGGTTCGAGACCGCATCGATGTTGCGCGTCATCAGGGCCTGCTCGGCCGCCAGGGTCGCGCAGCCCTCGTAGCCGACCGCCGAGGGCGCTGTCGTCGGGCGCGCGCCGGGCGTCGGCGTGGTCACCGGCGGCGGCGGAGGCGCGGGGACGCTGACGGGCGATCCCGGCGTGGGCGACGGGGGGCCGCATAGGGCAAGCGCGGCGGTGACGGCCGCCTGCTGCTCCGCCGTCGCAGTATTGAACGCGGCCAGACCGTCGACCAGGCTCTTGCGTGCCGCCTCGGCGTCGCCGCGCGCCGCCGTGGCGCGCGGCAGGTCACCGCGGCGCGCGGCCTCCAGCGCCCGCACCGCCTGCTCGCGCACGCGTTTCTCCGCCTTGTCGATGGCGGAGATGTCGGATGGAGCCTTGGCGTTGAACGCCTTGGCCGCCGCCAGGGCCGCGTCTATCGCCTGGGCGCTCTCAGGGAGGACTGCGGTCGTCGGGGTCACGGGCGCGACCGGTGCGACGGGCGCCGCAGCCGGTGGCGGGGCGACGGGCGCCTGCGTCACCGTGTCGGCGCGCTTCTCGCCGGAGCAGGCCGACAGGGCCAGCGTCGCCGCGAGCGTGAATCCCAGGCCTCCGGCGCCCTTGATCCTGCGCATGACTCCGGCTCCCTCTCGCAACGACGTCAACTGATTGCGGGAACCTGGGTCGGCGCGCAAGGCGTCGTCGCGTTCAGGAATAGACGCGCAGGGCGAAGCCGTGCGCCAGGGCGTGCTCGGCCGGGGCCCTGTCGTCGGCCGACAGGTGGGGGCCCAGTTCGATGATCCCCGCCTTCTGGAACGCCGGCTCGCCCCAGCCCTGTTCGGCCAGCCCGGCCGTCGCCACCGCCAACGCCTGGTCATGTGAAGCGGCCCGTGCGAACAGCAGGACGCGCCGGCGCTCACCGGTGGGGTAGCGCGTCGTCGGCCCCGCGGCCGCGGTGCCCAGGATGAGGTAAAGCTCCTCAGTGCCCTCGCTCATCTCGCCCGCCTCCCCGCCAGCGCGAAGGGGGCCAGCGCCGCTGCCACTCCACCGGTGTTCGAGACCAGATCCTTCCACTGGAACGTCCCCGACACCCAGCCCACGATCTGCAGGGCCTCGAACCCCGCGCCCACAGTCAGATAGGCCCCGCCGATCAACCACGGCTTCACCCGCGGCAGCGAGGCGATGGTCAACACGGTCAGCAGATAGCCATAGGCGATATGCTCGATGACGTCGGGGGCGGGCACATGGCGTCGTGCGTCGTGGTGCGGATCCAGCGCGCCGGCGAGGGCGACGCCGAGCACCAGCAGCAGGGCGAGCCGGCCGCCCCAGGTGATCACGGTCTGCATGGCGTGCTCTTAGGCGAGAGCGGGGGACGAACGCCAGTCCCACCCCGCATGGGCGCGGCGGCCGGCCAAGCGCCGATGGAGCCGGGGCGGCCGGCGCGCTAGCGTCGAGCCGATGGCCGCGCTTCACCTCCCCCTCCTGCGGACGGACCGCCTGGTCCTTGAGCCCTTCTCGCGGGCCCATTCGCCGGGCATGTTCGCGCTGTGGTCGCAGGAGCCGGTCTGCCGCTATTCCGGGCCGGCCCGCGACCTCCAGGGCGAGCCGATCCCGCTGCCTGCCGCGACGCCGGACGACAGCGACCGGATCCTCGACTTCTTCATCCACCGCGCCGCCCAGGGCCTGGGCTTCCGCTGGGCCGCGATCGCAGACGAAGGGTTTATCGGCGCCGTGGGCTTCAATCGCCTGACGCCGCGCGCCGAACTGGCCTGGCACTTCCACCCGGACCACTGGGGCCGCGGTTATGCTGGCGAGGCTGCCCGCGCCGCCCTGGACTGGCTGGCGGCCGAGGGGCCGCTGGGCGAAGTGGAAGCCTTCATCGACCCTGCGAACGCCGCCTCGATCCAGCTGGCCAAGCGGCTGGGGTTCGAGAAAGCCGCGGAGGTCGAGCGGTGGGTGCTGGCTTCCAAGCCGTGCGAATGACGTGCGCCGCCGCCGCCGTTGACTCCTCGCCTCCGCTCTGTATAACCGCGCCTCCTCGTCCCCGGGCCTGCCTCGGGGGCGCGAAAACGCTTTCAATCAAGAAGAAATACAAAGGCGCGAACGATGTACGCGGTGATCAAGACCGGCGGCAAGCAGTACCGGGTCCAGCCCGGCGATCTGCTGGTTGTCGAAAAGCTCGATGGCGAGGCCGGTGCGGCCGTCTCCTTCGGTGAAGTGCTCATGCTGGGCGATGGCGAAGCCGTCACCGTCGGCGCGCCCCTGGTGGACGGCGCCTCGGTCGCTGCGACGCTGATCGAGACCCGCAAGGGCGACAAGGTGAAGATCTTCAAGAAGATCCGCCGTCAGGGCTATCGCCGCACCCGCGGCCACCGCCAGAACGAAACGGTCCTGCGCGTCACCGGCATCACCGCCGGCGGCAAGGAAACCAAGTGGGACGGCACGGTGAGCCTGACCACCAAGGCCGAGCTCGACGCCCGCGCCCGTGGCCTGGACTTCGCGACGCTGAACGTGTCGAAGAAGGTCCTGAAGGCCGGCGCTGCGACGCCCGCCGCCGCCAAGCCCGCCGCGAAGGCCAAGGCCCCCAAGGTGACGGACACCGTCGTCGAGGAAGCCGCCGCCGCCGCCCAGGTGAACGCCCCGGTGGAAACCGAAGCCAAGAAACCGGCCGCCAAGAAGGCCGCCGCTCCGAAGGCCGAAGCCGGTGAAAAGAAAGCCGCGGCGCCGAAGAAGGCCGCCGCCAAGAAGGACGACGCCGCCGAGTAATCGGGCGGCGATCAGTTAAGGACAGGAGCGACTCATGGCTCACAAGAAATCTGGCGGTTCGTCGCGCAACGGTCGCGATTCCGACGGCCGGCGCCTTGGCGTGAAGAAGTTCGGCGGCGAAGCCATCAACGCCGGCTCGATCATCGTACGTCAGCGCGGCACGAAGTTCTGGCCGGGCGACGGCGTGGGCATGGGCAAGGACCATACCCTCTTCGCGCTCGTGACCGGCGCGGTGAAGTTCGTGACCAAGGCGAAGAACCGAACCTACGCCACGGTGGTCCCGGCAGAGAAGGTCATCGCAGCCGAATAGGCGGAACCTTCCTCTCTCCGGTTCCGCCTCACCAAATAAGGCGGACCGGACACAAGACGACCTTTCGCGGGGAGTCCGGTCAGCCGGGCTCCCCGCTGTCGTTTTCAGGGCTCCGCTAGAGGGCCGGGAGGTAAGTCAGATGTGTGCATTGAACGTGAGACCCGCGGTCGCCACCGAGCGGCTGCTGCTGCGTGGACCGGTCGCCGCCGACGTGGCTCCGATCACCGAACTCGCCAACGACCTGGGCGTGGCCGGGATGACGGCGACCATGCCGTACCCCTACCGACAGGCCGACGCCGAAGCGTTCATGGGCGGCGTGGCGCGCCTGAACGCCCACACCGAGGCGGTCTTCGCCGTGGAGCATCGCGAGTTCGGGGTCATCGGCATGCTGGGCTTCCACGAGATGGAGCCTGGCCGGCCCGAACTCGGCTACTGGTTCGGCCGCCCCTTCTGGGGCCGCGGCTACGCCACCGAGGCGGTCACTGGCGCCCTGCGCTGGGCCAAGGCGGACTGGCGCAAGAACGTGGTGTGGGCGGGTCACTTCGCCGACAACCGCGCCTCGGGCCAGGTCCTGTGCAAGGCGGGCTTCCTCTACACCGGCGACGTCGAGCCCCGGCCCAGCACCGGCCGCGGCGGCGCCCCAGTGCCCACCCGCATGATGGTCTGGCTCGCGTAAGGCTGGTAATCGCTCTCCCATGACCGCCGCCGCTTCCCGCCGATCCGCCGCTTCCGGCCATGCGCTGCCCGTCCAGGCGGCGATCGTGGTCGCGGGCGTCGTGGCGATGGTGGCGGCGGGACGGTTCTCGATCCCCATCGGGCCCGTGCCCATCACGCTGCAGACCTATGCGTTGTTCGTGCTGGCGGGACTGTTCGGCGGCCGGCTGGGCCTTGGCATCGTCCTGGCCTGGCTGGGCTGCGCGGCGTTCGGCCTGCCGGTGCTGGCCGGCGGCGCGGCCGGCTGGAAGGCCATCGTCGGCCACACTGCCGGTTTCCTGGCCGGCATGGCCGCCGCCGCATATGTCTGCGGGCGCGGCGCCGAGAAGGCCAAGGGCTGGATCGCGCTGACGGCGCTGTTCGTCGCCGGCCACGCCATCGTGCTCGCCGTCGGTTGGGCGGGGCTGGCCAGTTTCATGAGCCCCGGCCCCGCGTTCGAGACCGGCGTCCTTCCCCTCCTGCCCGGCGCGGCCGCCAAGTCGCTCGCCGCCGCGCTCACCGTCCGTCTGGTTTCCCGATGAAGTTTCTCGATCAGGTCAAGGTCTATGTCCGCAGCGGCAACGGAGGCGGCGGCGCCGTCTCGTTCCGGCGCGAGAAGTACATCGAATACGGCGGCCCCGACGGCGGCGACGGCGGCCGAGGGGGCGACGTCTGGATCGAAGCGGTGGAGGGGCTGAACACCCTGATCGACTACCGCTACCAGCAGCACTTCCGGGCGGGCACCGGCGTGCACGGCATGGGCCGCAACCGCCACGGCGCGGCGGGCGACGACGTCGTGCTGAAGGTTCCGGTGGGCACCGAGGTCCTCGACGAGGACAAGAACCTGATCGTCGACATGGACCACGCCGGCCAGCGGGTCTTGCTGGCCAAGGGCGGCAACGGGGGCTTTGGCAATACCCACTTCAAGGGCCCGGTGAACCAGGCTCCGCGCCACGCCAACCCCGGCCTGGAAGGCCAGGAATTGGCCATCTGGCTGCGCCTCAAGCTGATCGCGGACGTGGGGCTGGTCGGCCTGCCGAACGCCGGCAAAAGCACCTTCCTGGCCGCCGCCAGCGCCGCACGGCCCAAGATCGCGGACTACCCGTTCACGACCCTCGCTCCCAACCTGGGCATGGTCGACCTGTCGCTGGGCGAGCGGTTCATCCTCGCCGACATCCCCGGCCTGATCGAAGGCGCGCATGAGGGCGCCGGCATCGGCACCCGCTTCCTGGGCCACGTGGAGCGGACGGCGGTGCTGATCCACCTCGTGGACGGGACCCAGGAGGACGTGGCTGGGGCGTGGCGCACGGTGCGCCACGAACTCGAGGCTTACGGCGAGGGCCTGGAGGACAAGGCCGAGATCCTGGCGCTGAATAAGATCGACGCGCTCGACGAAGAGACGATCGCCGAGAAGGTGGCCGAGCTCGAGGCCGCCGCCGGCGTGAAGGTCCGGCGCGTCTCGGGCTTCGCCAAGCTGGGCGTGACCGAGCTGCTCCGGGAAGCCTACGCCCTGGTCCAGGAGCGCAAGGGCGAGATCGCCGCCGAGGAAGCCGAACCCGAGGAATGGCGGCCTTGAGCGAGCTCGGCGCCGCGCGGCGGGTTGTCGTCAAGGTCGGCTCCGCCTTGCTGGTGGGGCCGGACGGGGCGGCGCACGGCGCGTGGTTGGCCGACTTCGCCGCCGACGTGGCGCGCCTGCGGGCGCGAGGCCAGCAGGTGTTGGTGGTCTCCTCCGGCGCGGTGGCCCTGGGCCGCAAACGCCTGGGCCTGGGCAAGCGGGCGCTGACCCTCCCCGAAAAGCAGGCCGCCGCCGCCGCCGGCCAGTCGGCGTTGATGCGGGCGTGGGAAGAGGCGCTGGGACCGCTGGGCTTCAACTGCGCCCAGGTGCTTCTCACCCGCGACGACACCGAGACGCGTCGGCGCTGGCTGAACGCCCGGGCGACGGTCGAGACCCTGCTGGGCCTGGGCGTGATCCCCGTGGTCAACGAGAACGACACCGTCGTCACCGAGGAGATCCGCGTCGGCGACAACGACCGCCTCTCGGCCCGCGTCGCACAGCTCGTCGGCGCCGAAGCCCTGGTGCTGCTGTCGGACGTCGAGGGCCTCTACACCGCCGATCCGCGCCGCGACCCCTCGGCGACCTTGATCCCGCGCGTCCCGCGACTGACGCCCGAGATCGAGGCCATGGCGGGCGGCGCGAACGCCCAGGCCGGGGTCGGCACCGGCGGCATGGCGACCAAGTTGGAAGCGGCCCGCATCGCGAGCCAAGCCGGTTGCGCCACCATCATCACCCTGGGCACGCGCGCCGCCCCGCTGGCGGCCATCGAGGCTGGCGCGCCGGCGACAGTGATCGAACCCGCCACTACGCCTCGCGCCGCCTACAAGGCCTGGATCGGCGGCTCGCTGTCGCCGGCCGGCGCGCTGACGGTGGACGCCGGGGCCGTGGCGGCGGTGCTGAAGGGCAAGAGCCTGCTGGCCGCTGGCGTGCGCGCCGTGGACGGCCGGTTCGACAAGGGGGAGTGCGTGCGCGTGCTGGACCCCGACGGCCGGGAGATCGCCCGCGGTCTGGTGCGCTACGAGTCGGGCCACGCGGCGCGCATCTGCGGTTTGAAGTCGGAGGCGATCGAGCCGGCGCTGGGCTACACGTCCGGCCCGGTCATCCATGTGGACGACCTCGCGCTGGCGGCCCATGCCGCTATGTCAGGCTAGCGGCCCCGCGCCGGGCGGCGTAGGGGTAATTCTCAACCTGAGCAAATGGGGTCCGGCGTGGACGGCAGCTCGTCAGGCAGGGAGGCTGAACCCGTCCGCACCGGACGGCTGGAAGCGCTCGCGCCCGGCCAGGCGATCCCTTTCGCAGGTGACCGTGTCGCCTATGTGACGGCCGAGCTGGCCGCCGCCTTCCGCTCCGGCGACCGCCTGCTGGTGGTCCAGGATTCGGGCGACCTGCTGCACGTTTCCGCTCGTGAGCAAGAGGCCGCGCAAGCCGCCGTCGGTCGGGCTGTCGCCGCCTTCTCCCGAATGGGCGAGGTGGCCGACGACGCGGTCACCGCCTTCTTCGAAGGCTTCGCCGCCAAGCTCTCCGACAACGGTGTCTGGGCGAAGATCGCCGAGGCCAACGCCGCCGACGTGGAGGCCGCAAAGTCTCGTGGCCGCTCGACCACCCGCCTGATCGCGACGCCGGCCATGCGCGCCGACATGATCGCCGGCCTCCACGCCTGGCGCGACGCTGAGCCCCCACGCGGCCGGGTGCTGGAGACCGTGCGCCACGAGGGTTGGACGGTCGAGCAGGTGATGGCGCCGCTCGGCGTGGTGGGCTTTGTGTTCGAGGGCCGCCCCAACGTCTTCGCCGACGCCACCGGCGTGATCCGCGCGGGCAACACGGTCGTCTTCCGGATCGGCTCCGACGCCCTGGGCACGGCGCGAGCCATCGTCGCGCATGCGCTGAACCCTTCGCTGGCCGAGGCCGGCCTGCCCGAGGGGGCCGCGACCCTCGTCGACTCCGCCGCCCACGCCGCGGGCTGGGCCATGTTCGCCGACAGTCGCCTGGCGCTGGCCGTGGCGCGCGGTTCGGGGCCGGCGGTTTCGCAACTCGGCGCCATCGCCCGCCAGGCGGGCGTGCCGGTCAGCCTGCACGGCACGGGCGGCGCCTGGATGGTCGCCGACGCCACGGCCCAGTCCGACCGCTTCTTCGCGGCCGTCTACCACTCGCTGGACCGCAAGGTCTGCAACACCCTGAACGTCTGCTGCATCGAGCGCTCGGCGGCCGACCGCCTGTTGCCCGTATTCCTGGAGGCGCTGGAGCGGGCCGGCGAGCGGCGCAGGGGCTGCAAGCTGCATGTGGCGGAGGCCGACTTCGCCCGTCTGCCCGAACCCTGGCGCACGGCGCGCACGACGGTGATCCGCGCCGAAGGCCCGGTCGAGGAGGCCTTGGCCGAACCCATCGCCGACGCCAACCTGGGCCTTGAATGGGAATGGGAGGAGACCCCCGAGGTCAGCCTCAAGCTCGTCGACGACGTGGCCGAGGCGGTGACGCTCTTCAACGCCCATAGCCCGCGCTTCGCCGCCGCGCTGATCTCGCAGGACCCCGCGGCCCACGACCGCTTCTACGCCACCGTGGACGCGCCGTTCGTGGGCGACGGCTTCACCCGATGGGTCGACGGCCAGTACGCCTTGAACAAGCCCGAGTTGGGCCTGTCCAACTGGGAGAACGGCCGCCTGTTCGCCCGCGGCGGGGTGTTGGCCGGCGACGGCGTCTTCACCGTCCGCGCCCGCGTGCGCCAGACCGACACCCATCTCGATCGCGGGGGCGCGCCGACGCCGCCGCGCCAGAGCTGACCGAGCGGATGTGGTTCGCAGGCCCGGCGCGCCGCGCGCCTCTTGCCGGTCGCCCGCAGGCGCAACGCCTGGGCTTCCACCTCGAGCCCGGCATGAAGGTCGGCCTCTACGGCGGCTCGTTCAACCCAGCCCACGATGGCCATGCCCACGTCGCCGAGACGGCGCGGCGACGCCTGGGCCTGGACCGCGTCATCTGGCTGGTCTCGCCGCAGAACCCGCTGAAATCTCGCCACGAGACGGCCGACCTGGATGAGCGGATCGCCGGCGCCAAGGCGCTGGCCCAAGGGCCGGGCATGATCGTGGCGGCGGTCGAGAGCAAGCTGGGCTCGAACTACACCGTCGACACCATCCGGGCGCTCAAGGCGCGCTATCCCGGCGTGAAGTTCGTCTGGATCATGGGGGCCGACAGCTTAGCCAGCTTCCATCGCTGGAAGGGCTGGACCCAGATCATGCACGAGGTCCCGGTGGCCGTGGTCTCGCGCCCGTGGATCTCGCTGAAGAGCCGCTTCTCGCCCGCCGCCCAGAGGTTCGCACGCTTCCGGGTTCCGACCCATGCGGCCATCCGCCTGGCCGATTCGAAGACGCCGGCTTGGGCCTTCCTGTTCGGCCGCTTCAACTTCCAGTCCTCGACCGCGCTCCGAGCCCGCAAGAAGGGCTGAGGCGGTGCGTCAGGATGTGATCGCGTGGGCGCCTGACCAGGCCCCCGCGATGTGCTAGGGTCTCGCCAGCGAGGACAACAAAGGAGCTACCCCGCTGAACCGTGAATCTGCGCCGCGTGCGCATGAAGCCTCGGCCGACGCCGAAGTTTCGCTTACCGATCCGGGCTCGCTGGGTGCGATGGAGGACCTGATCCTCAGCCGCCTCGACGACGACAAGGCCCAGGACGTCGTCTTCATCGACCTCAAAGGCAAGAGCCCCGTCGCCGACGGGCTGATCGTGGCGTCCGGCCGTTCGCAGCGGCACGTGGGCGCCATGGCCGACCATCTGCTGCGCGCGCTGAAGGAAGCGGGCTACGGCAAGTGCCGGGTCGAAGGCATGCCCAGCGCCGACTGGGTGCTGATCGACGCCGGCGACGTGATCGTCCACCTGTTCCGCCCCGAGGTGCGCAGCTTCTACAATATCGAGAAGATCTGGTCGGTGGATTCCAACCACCGCGGCGTCGCGGCGAACTAGCCCGGCCTTTACAGCCGCGCCTGCGACCGCTACAGGCGCGGCGATGACCACTGTCATGACCATTACGATTACCCTGAAAACGACCCGCTCCGGCGGGGCGTCGACGGGTGCGTGCATGGCCTAGACCAGCGGCACGACCCGAAGAGCCCCGCCGACGCGCGGGGCAGCCTCTCACCAGAAGCCAGACCTCGCGCCTCCGCCCACTGGAGACGTTGAGACCATGCCTGCTTCCCTTCCCGCCCTTCCGCATGTCGCCATCGTCGGCGCCACCGGCGCCGTCGGCGTCGAGCTCGTGCGCTGCCTGGAGGAGCGGAACTTCCCGCTGGCCAGCCTGCGCCTGCTGGCCTCCCCCCGCTCGGCCGGCCGCAAGGTGCGCTTCCGCGGCCAGAGCCTGACCATCGAGGCGCTGGGCGACGACAGCTTCGAAGGCGTCGACCTCGCCCTGTTCTCGGCCGGCAGCGGCCTGTCGAAGGTCTACGGCCCCAAGGCGGTGGCGGCCGGGGCCGTCGTGGTCGACAACTCCTCAGCCTTCCGGATGGACCCCGACTGCCCGCTGGTGGTGCCCGAGGTGAACGCCGAGACCCTGGAAGGCCACAACGGCATCGTGGCCAACCCCAATTGTGTGGCGATCATCGCCGCCGTGCCGATCGCCCCGCTGGCCCGCGCCTTCGGCCTCCGGCGCGTGCAGATGGCCACCTACCAGGCCGCCTCCGGCGCCGGGGCGGCCGCGATGGAGGAGCTGCGCGCCTCCACCCAGGCCTGGCTCGCGGGCGCCGCGTTCACCCCACAGGTGCTGCCGCACCCCTACGCCTTCAACCTCTTCAGCCACAACGCCGACGTCGATCCCGTGAGCGGCTACAATGGCGAGGAGCTGAAGGTGATCGAGGAGTGCCGCCGCATCCTGGCGGCGCCCGAACTACCCATCGGCGTCACCTGCATCCGCGTGCCGGTGCTCCGCGCCCACGCCATTGCGCTTTCACTCGAGTTCGACCGCCCGATCGACCCGGACCTGGCGCGAGAGGTGCTGGCGGCCGCCCCCGGCATCCGGGTGATTGATGACCGCGCGAGCAATCACTTCCCGATGCCGTCCGAGGCGGAAGGGCAGGGAGATGTGCTGGTGGGCCGCGTCCGCCGCGACCTGGGCGATCCTTCGGGCCGCTCGCTGGCCTTGTTCGTGGCCGGCGACCAGCTGCTGAAGGGCGCCGCGCTCAACGCCGTGCAGATCGCCGAACGCCTGTTGCCGGCGCCGGCGGCGCAATCGCGGTCAAGCGAGCTCGTCTCGGCGTCCTGAGGGTAGGGGTCTCGCCGGACTGGACTTGTCCCGGTTCGGCGGGCCACCCTTTGACCTGAGGAGAACGCACCATGTCCGAGACCATCAGCCTCGACCTGCTGGACCAGACGGCGGGCGAGATCGTCGAGGCGCTGGCCGCCCGCCAGGTCAGCGCCCTCGAGCTCACCGAGGCCGCCATCGCCCGCATCCTGGAGCGCGACGGTCCGATCAACGCCGTGGTGGTGCGCGACTTCGACCGGGCGCGTGTCGCCGCCCGGTCGGCGGATGCGGCGCTGGCGCGCGGCGAGCGCCGGCCGCTGCTCGGCCTGCCGATGACGGTCAAGGAAAGCAATGAGGTCGAAGGCCTTCCATCCACTTGGGGCAGCCCCGCGTTCAGTGGCTGGATCGCCGAGAAGGACGCGGTCGCGGTGGCCCGGCTGAAGGCGGCTGGGGCGATCATCCTGGGGAAGACGAACGTCCCGCCGTTCCTCGCCGACTGGCAGAGCACAAATGCCGTCTACGGCCGCACCAAGAACCCTTGGGACCTGGGTTGCTCGCCGGGCGGCTCGTCGGGCGGCAGCGCCGCGGCGCTGGCGGCCGGCATGACGCCGTTGGAGTTCGGCTCCGACATCGGCGGCTCGATCCGGGTTCCGGCCGCCTTCTGCGGGGTCTACGGCCACAAGCCCAGCTACGGCCTGATCCCGACGCGGGGCCATTCCCCGCCCGGCCTGGACGGCGGCCCCATCGCGCTGGCCGTCGTCGGACCCTTGGCCCGCTGCGCCGCCGATCTGGACCTGGCGCTCGGCGTCACCGCCGGCCCCGAGCCTGAAGAGGCGGTGGGCTACTCGCTGAACCTGCGACCGCCGCGCCACGCCGAGCTCGCGGACCATCGCGTGCTCGTCGTCGACCAGAATCCGCTCGCCGCCACCGACGACGAGATCCGCGAGGCTCTCGCTGGGCTGGCCCGGCGGCTGGACGACCTCGGCGCCCGCGTCGACCGGTCCAGCGACCTGCTGCCGGACCTCGGCGCCCAGCACGCGGTCTTCGGGGCGCTGGTGGGCGCGGCCATGTCGCGCGGCTCACCCGGCGGCACGACCATGAACGCCCACGAGTGGATGAACATGCTGGACGCCCAGGTGGCGTTCCGCCGACGCTGGCGGGCGCTTTTCGAGGCCTATGACGTGGTGCTGATGCCGACCTTCGGCGTCGTGGCGTTCGAGCACGTGGACGAGCCCGACGGGGCCAAGCGCTTCCTCACCGTCAACGGGCAGCCGACACCCTACTTCAACCAGATCGCCTGGCCCGGGGTGGCGTTGCTGCCCAACCTGCCGGCGACCGCGGTCCCGATCGGCTTCACCCGCGGTGGCCTGCCGATCGGCGCGCAGATCGTCGGTCCCTACCTGGAGGATCGCACGACCATCGCCTTCGCCGGCCTGCTTGAGCGGGAGTTCGGCGGCTTCAAGGCGCCGCCGAGCCTGACCTGACCCCGTGAAGATCACTGTCGTCACCGTCGGGCGGCTCTCCCGTTCGCCTGAGACCGATCTCGTGAAACTGTACGTCGACCGGGCGACCGCGGCCGGCCGATCGCTAGGGCTGGGTCCAGTCGAGATCGTGGAGGTGGAGAGCCGGAAGCCCGGCAAGGCCGCCGAGGCCGAGGCGCTGCGGCCGCATCTGGCGGACAGCCACGTCATCGCCTGCGACGAGCGCGGCAAGGCCCGGGCGTCGCGCGCCTTCGCCGAGGAGATCGGCCAGCTCCGCGACCGCGGCGTGCGCCGCCTGGTCTTCCTGATCGGCGGCGCCGACGGCCTGGATCCCGAGCTGGTGAAGTCTGTCCAGGGGACGCTGGCGTTCGGACCCCAGACCTGGCCGCACGCCCTGGCGCGGGCCATGCTCGCCGAACAGATCTACCGGGCTGTCTCCATTCTGGCCGGATCACCGTATCATCGGGACTGATGCGGCGGATTTTCCTCTTCGGCCCCCTCGTGGCCCTGACCCTCGGCGCGGCGGCCTTCGCGGCCAACTCGGACCGGCTCGAGCGGCTCAACGCCACCGAGACCGAGCTCTCGGTGGATCAAGGCGCGAACATGCACCGTCTCTCGCGCCTGCTCTCGGTCCTCGAGCAACTGCGTCGGGACCCGCCGCCGGCGCTGCTGGTGTCGCCCGACGACGCCAAGGACGCCGTGCGCGCCGCGATCCTCGTCAAGGCGATCACACCCGACCTGGCCGGGCGGGCTCAGGGCTATGCACAGGGCGCTACCGAGGTGATGCGCCAGCGCAGGCTGGCGGCCGTGCAAAGCGAGGCGTTGTTCGAGCGTGACAGCCTCGCCGCCGACGCCCTGCCGGCCCCGGACACCTCCGCTGGCCTGCGGCTTAGGGGCGCAGTGAGCGCCGATCCGACCGACCTGACCCCGCCCGTCCGTCTTATCTACCCGGCGGAAGGATCGGTCGTCCGGCGGTTCGGGGATCCGCTGGCGGGGGGCGGCCGTTCGAACGGCCTCACCCTAGCGGCTCCGAAAGGGGCGCGTGCGGTGAGCCCCGCGGCGGGCCTTGTCCAGTACGTGGGCCCAGTGAAGGGCTGGGACGTCATCGTGATATTAAGACTAGCCGGGGGATATCATCTCGTGCTTGCTGGTCTGGAGAGAACGTCGGTTCAGGTCGGACAATCCGTCACGGAGGGTCAACCGGTCGGATGGGCTAACGGTGGTCGCCAAGCGATCTCCGAGCTCTATCTGGAGGTCCGTGAGCAGGGTTCGCCCGTCGATCCGGCCAGGTGGCTGGTGAAAGGACCGGGGTCGAACAAGAAAGCGGGCTGATACGGCCTCAAAACCGTCGTCTCAGCTTGCTCCATAAGAAGGACGGCATCCGTCCAAGGGAGTCTGAGCCTGGCTATGAAGAAGTATCTCCTGATCGGCGCATCGGCGTTCGTCCTCGGCGCAGGCTCCATGGCCTATGTGAGCCAGCAGGCGAACGCGACGGCGCAGCCGCGGGCGAAGACCTACCGGATGCTGGGCCTGTTCGGCGACGTGCTGAACACAGTGGAGAACCAGTACGTCACCGAGGTCGACGATACGAAGCTGATCCAGGCCGCGATCGACGGCATGCTGACCTCGCTCGATCCGCACTCCGGCTACCTCGATCCCGAATCCTTCGACGACATGCGCGACCAGACACGCGGCGAATACGGCGGCCTCGGCATCGAGGTCACCAGCGAGGACGGCGTGGTCAAGGTCATCTCGCCGATGGACGGCACCCCGGCGTTCAAGGCCGGCGTGAAGGCTGGCGACTACATCACCGCCGTGAATGGCGAGAGCGTTCTGGGCCTGACGGTCACCGAGGCCGTGAAGCAGATGCGCGGCCGCCCGGGCGAGACGGTCACCCTGACCATCGCTCGCGAGAAGTCCGACCCGTTCGACGTGAAGTTGGTCCGCGAGATCATCAAGCCGAAGTCGGCCACCGCCCGGCTGGACGGCGACAACATCATCCTGCGCATCGGCAGCTTCAACGAGAAGACCACCGACGAGGCCGAGCAGGCCTTCGCCGAGATGCGCGCCAAGAATCCCAAGGCCAAGGGCCTGATCCTCGACCTGCGCAACAACCCGGGCGGCCTGCTCGATCAGGCCGTGGGCGTCTCGGACCTGTTCCTGGAGGGCGGCGAGATCGTCAGCCAGCGCGGCCGCGATCCGCGCGACGTCGAGCGCTACAACGCCCGCAGCGGCGATATCACCAACGGCATGCCGATGGTGGTGCTGATCAACTCGGGCTCGGCGTCGGCCGCCGAGATCGTCGCGGGGGCCCTGCAGGACCGCAAGCGCGCCGAACTCGTCGGCACCACCAGCTTCGGCAAGGGCTCGGTGCAGACCGTGATCCCGCTGCGGGGCGGCATCGACGGGGCGCTGAAGCTGACCACGGCGCGCTACTACACGCCGTCAGGCCGTTCGATCCAGAAGACGGGCATCGAGCCCGACCTCGAGGTCGCGCTGACCCGCGAGGAAGCCCAGATCATCGCGAACCGCAGCTACCAGTTCTCGGAAGCCAGCTTCAAGAACGCGCTCAACGCCGACGAGGGCAAGGTTCGCAAGGGCGCCCACGAGCCGGCCGAGGCGCCGCCCGAAAGTTTCGACGAGAAGAAGGACTTCCAGATCGCCCGCGCCGAGGACGTGCTGAAGTTCGGCTCGGTCGCGGCCACGCCGAAACTGCCCAAGCCCACCGCCCGCCTGGCCGAGATCGTCTCGAAGGCCAAGGTGGCCGAGGTGAAGCCGCCGCAGACGACCCAGAAGTAGCGCTAGCGGCGCGAAGTCGACGGGAGAGGGCGGTCCGCCAGGGCCGCCCTTTTTGCGTTTCATCACCCCGGGCGGCGGGATGACGCATCGGCTGGCGCGCGCGCCGCGATTGAGATCGCGTTAACCATGTTCGACGAGGCTCCACGCTGAGGAGTTCCACGCCTTGGCCACCATCGCCCTCCCGCACCTGAAGGTCCCCAAGATCGATCTGGGCGCCCTGTTCAAGAGTCCCGCCGCCGGCTTGGCCGGTGCGGGCGTTCTGTTCGCCGGGGCGGTCGTCGCCCTCGTCCACCTGCTGGGGCCGGTCGGCGCGGGGCCGGACCATGTCCGCATTCCGCTGGGCGAGCCGCTGCGTTCGGCCCCGGCCGGCTGGCGCGAAGCGCTGAAGCCCGCACACGGGCCTCCGCATGTCTATAAGGACGTCGTTCGCCTCTCTGAACGCCCCCTTGCGCCCGGCGCCGCGGATCCGCTCGGCGGCCGCGCGATGGGCGCCCTTCCGTCGATGGCCGGCCAGGCCCTCCCCGTCGCGCCTATCGCGGGCTTCTATGCCCCGGGTCCCGGCGGGCCGCTGCCGATCATCGCCCAGGACGGCCGCACGCCGGCCCAGGCTTATGCGCGGCCGTTCACGCCGAACGGCCGGCCCAAGGTCGCCCTGGTGATCGGTGGGTTGGGCCTGAACGCGCGGGCGACGCGCCAGGCCATCGAGACCCTGCGTCCCGAGATCACGCTGTCGTTCGTGGTCTATGCCGAGGGGCTGCAGGGCTGGATCGACATGGCTCGCGCCCGCGGCCACGAGGTGCTGCTCGAGACCCCGATGGAGCCGGTGGACTACCCCGAGAACGACCCGGGTCCCTACACCCTGATGGCCGACGGCCAACCGCCCGAGACGGTGAAGAAGCTGGAGTGGATCCTGTCCCGGGCCACCGGCTACTTCGGGCTGACCAACTACCTGGGCTCGCGCTTCCTCGCGAGCGACCAGGCCTATGCGGCATTCGCCAGCTCGGTGAAGGGGCGCGGGCTGGCCTTCATCGACGACGGCTCGGCGGTCCGCCGGGGCGGCGGCATGCCCCGCGCCACGGCCGAGCGGGTGATCGACGACAAGCTTTCGGGTCCGGCGATCGATCAGCAGCTGATGGTGCTGGAAGGCGGCGCCCTGCAGCGCGGCCAGGCCCTGGGTTCCGGATTCGCCTATCCGATCACGCTCGAGAAGGTTGCGGCCTGGGCCAACGAGGTGGAAACGAGGGGCTACCAGCTCGCGCCCGCCTCGGCCCTGACCAGCAAAAGATGACCGATCTCAGCCAATACCGTCCGAACGTGGGCGTGGTCCTCTTCCATCCCGACGGCCGGGTCTGGCTGGGCCGTCGCGCGCACACGCCGGGTCCACACAACTGGCAGTTCCCGCAGGGCGGCGTCGATCCCGGCGAGGACTTCGAGGCCGCCGCCCGCCGCGAGCTGGCCGAGGAGACAGGCGCCTCGACGGTAAGCTACCTGGGCCGCACCGACGGCTGGATCGTCTACGATTTCCCGGCCGACGTCTCGGGGCCGAAATTGGTGCGGGGGTTCAGGGGGCAGAAGCAGGTGTGGTTCGCGTTCCGCTTCGACGGCGACGAAACCGAGTTCGATCTCGAGGCGCACCACGAGCCGGAGTTCGACACCTGGAGATGGGGCTACCTGGCCGAGGCGCCGGTGCTGATCGTGCCGTTCAAGCGGACCGCCTATGAGACGGTCGCCAGCGCATTCGCCGCCTTCGCTGCGACCGATAGCGCAACCGCCTGAAACCACACCCCTCCTTAGCGACTTCAGTCTAGAATACGTCTCCGGTGAGCTCCGGGGGGAGCAGGTTCCTGATGCCGACTGTCGTCATGACGCACGGCGCCTTTTGCGGCGGCTGGGCCTTCGAGGCCTTCCGCGCGCCCTTCGAGGCGCGGGGCTGGACGGTCGTGGCCCCCGACCTGCCGGGCCACGGACAGGCCCGCGGCGTGGCTGGCCTGTCGATGTCCGACTATGCGAAGAGCCTGGTGAAGCTGTGCGCCGAGCAGCCGGAGCCGCCGGTGTTGCTGGGTCACTCCATGGGCGGGTTGGTCTGCCAGTTGGCCGCTCGGCGCGCGAACGCCCGGGCCCTGGTCCTGCTCGCGCCGTCGCCCCCGTGGGGCGTGACCGGCTCGTCCATCGAGGAGGCGATCACGGCCTTCGGCGTGCACCTGGCCGATCCGTTCTGGGCCGGGGCCGTCTCGCCGGACCGTCATCTGATGCGCCACCACAGCCTCGACCGCGCCTCCAAGACTGTCCGCGATGCGGTGCTGGATCGCCTGGTCCCGGAAAGTGGGCGCGCGGTTCGCGAGGTGCTGAACTGGTGGCTGGATCCGTTCATGACCACCAGCGTCGGCGCCGGCCGCCTGCCCATGCCGTCGCTGGCCGTCGCGGGCGACCGCGACGTGGTCCACCCGGCCGCCACCGTACGCCAGACCGCCGAGCGCATCGGGGCCGAATTCCGCGTCATGCCGGGCATGAGCCATTGGCTCATCGGCGAGGAAGGCTGGGAAGAGGTGGCCGAGATCGCCCTGGACTGGCTGGAGAGCCGGGTCAGGTCGGTGACGACAGCTTCATGAGCACCAGGCCGCCCACGATCATCAGGGCGGCCGCGATCCGCAGGGCGCTCGCCTGCTCGGCCAGGACCGTCACGCCCACGATGAACGCGCCGACCGCGCCGACGCCCGTCCAAGCCATATAGGCCACGCTGAGCGGCAGGCTGCGCATCGCCGCGGAGAGCAGGCCAAAACTCGCGAACATCGCCGCGAAGGTGGCGATGCTGGGCCACAGACGGGTGAACCCGTGCGACTGCTTCATGAAATAGGCCCAGACCACTTCCAGCAGTCCGGCGACGAAGAGCATGACCCAGGCCACGGTGGCCCTCCTTGAAAGGGCCGGGCCGTCCCGGACTTGAAGCACCCTGGAGGGGTGGGAGGACGTGGCCCCGCTCGGTAAAATGAACCCCCGCGAGCCGGGGGCGATCTAGGCTTTGCGCCGCAGGGCCCAGCGCGCCAGACCGATGGCGGCCACCAGGGCCCAGGAGCCCTCCATGACAGTGGCGGACAGGTTGAAGTGTTCCGTCAGCAGGCCCCAGAGGATGAGGCACGCCCCGACCAGGTTGCAGGCGAGCGCGATGGGGCTTTCCGCGTCGAGCCTGCCTAGCGCCGCGCCGGCGTAGGCGACCAGGATGACCAGGACGCCGAGGAGGCCCGCGGCGTCCGTCAGCGTCATCCTAGAAGGTGCGCTCTTGGTACTGCAGCGTGCCCATGTCGTAGGCCTTGTTGACCTGCGTATCGTCGGGCTTGCGGACGGTCGAGAAGTTCAGGCCGACCGATTGGTTCGCGGTCAGATACTCCCACGAACGGCGGACGCGCTTCAGGCCGTCCGGATCCTGGGGCTGGGTGTAGTTGGCGGTCGGGTCCAGCGGCGGCTGGTGCATGAACGACCACACGTTCAGCGCCTTGGCGATCTCGGCGTCGGCGCCCATCGGATAGCGGAGCTCGACGTTGCAGACGGACTTGTTCGAGCCCGACGGGAAAGCCACCACCTGATAGGCCTTGTTCTCGGTCCCGAACGCCTTGGTCCAGGTCTGATCGCGGCGGTTCTGCTTGAAGCCGTTGGCCTTGGCGACCACGTCCACGCCCTGGCCGCGCACGGCCGGGACGCAGATCTTCTCGATGATCTGGATCGCCTCGAACCCATAGCCGCTGGTGGGCAGGGTGGGCGGCGGAGCGGCTTCGGCCGGAGCGGCGGGCGCCTCGGCCGCTGGCGCAGGCGCGGCCGGGGCCGGTTGCGCCGCGTCCGGCGCGGGGGCGGCTGGCTGGGCCGCTGGCGCGGGCGTGGCGGGTGCGGGCTGAGCCGCCGGGTCCTGGGCATGCGCAGCCGTCGCGAGACCGGCGGCGAGGATCAGGCTGGAGAGGGCGATACGCATGAAAGTTCCCCTGACTTTTCGGCCCGGCATCAAACTCAAGCAAGGCGCCGTAGGCAAGGCCTGACGGCGCCCAATTTACGGCAGTGATTTCGTTGCCCGTCTAGGCGGCTTCGACCGCATGTTCCGCCAGGATCGTGAGCCCCTCGGGCGTCACGTCGGCAAAACCGCCGCGCACCTCATAGACCTTCACGTTCCCGTCGTTGTGCACGCGGACCGAACCCTCCTTGAGGGCGGTCATGAACGGCGCATGGCCGGCCAGCACCCCGAAGTCGCCTTCGGAGCCCGGCGCATCCACCTGGTCCACCGAACCCGAGAACAGTTCCCGTTCCGGCGAGACCAGGGAGAAGTGCAGCTTCTCGGCCATCGTCCTTAGGCTTCCGCCGCCAGGGCTTCGGCCTTGCGGACCGCGTCTTCGATGTTGCCGACGTTGTAGAAGGCCGGCTCGGGCAGGTGGTCGTACTCGCCGTCCACCAGCGCCTTGAACGAGCGGATGGTGTCTTCGAGGCTGACCAACACGCCGGGCGTATTGGTGAACTGTTCGGCCACGTGGAACGGCTGCGACAGGAAGCGTTGGATCTTCCGGGCGCGGGCCACGATCAGCTTGTCCTCTTCGGACAGCTCATCCATGCCCAGGATGGCGATGATGTCCTTCAGCGCCTTGTACTGCTGCAGGGTCTCCTGCACGCGACGGGCGACGTTGTAGTGCTCTTCGCCGATCACCAGCGGGTCCATGATCCGCGAGGTCGAGTCCAGCGGGTCCACGGCCGGGAAGATGGCCTGGGCGGCGATGTCGCGGCTCAGCACGGTCGTCGCGTCCAAGTGGGCGAACGAGGTGGCCGGCGCCGGGTCGGTCAGGTCGTCGGCGGGCACGTAGATGGCCTGCACCGAGGTGATCGAACCCTTCGAGGTCGAGGTGATCCGCTCCTGCAGGTTGCCCATCTCGGTGGCCAGCGTGGGCTGATAGCCCACGGCCGAGGGGATGCGGCCCAGCAGCGCCGACACTTCCGAACCCGCCTGGGTGAAGCGGAAGATGTTGTCGATGAACAGCAGCACGTCCTTGCCTTCCTGGTCGCGGAAATACTCCGCCTGGGCCAGGCCGGTCAGGGCCACGCGGGCGCGGGCGCCCGGGGGTTCGTTCATCTGGCCGTAGACCAGGGCGCACTTGGAGCCTTCGGTCGAGCCGTTGTTCGCCTTCGGGTCCACGTTCACGTTGGACTCGATCATCTCGTGGTAGAGGTCGTTCCCTTCGCGGGTCCGCTCGCCCACGCCGGCCAGCACGGAGTAACCGCCGTAGGCCTTGGCGATGTTGTTGATCAGCTCCTGCATCGTCACGGTCTTGCCGACGCCGGCGCCGCCGAACAGGCCGATCTTGCCGCCCTTGGTGTAGGGGCAGAGCAGGTCGATCACCTTGATGCCCGTGACCAGCACTTCGGCCGAGGTCGACTGCTCGGCGAACGACGGCGCCTCGCGGTGGATCGGGCTGGTGAAGGTGGTCGGGATGGGGCCGGCTTCGTCGATCGGCTCGCCGATGACGTTCATGATCCGGCCGAGGCAGCCCGGGCCCACCGGCACGGTGATCGGCTTGCCGGTGTCGACCACAGGCTGACCGCGGGTCAGGCCTTCGGTGGTGTCCATGGCGATGGCGCGGACGGTGTTCTCACCCAGGTGCTGGGCGACTTCCAGCACCAGGCGGAAGGGCTGGCCCGTCCGCTGGTCGGTGTTGGTGGTCTCCAGCGCGCTCATGATCGCGGGCAGATGGCCGGTGAACTCGACGTCCACGACGGCGCCGATGATCTGCACCAGCTTGCCGGTGGCGACACTGGTCGGAGCGGCCAGGGGCATGCCGGGCTTCTTGGCGGCCGGCTTGCGCGCGGCGGGCTTCTTGGCGGTAGCGGCTTCAGACATTGCGGTCTCTCTCGAACTAGAGCGCTTCGGCGCCGGAGATGATCTCGATCAGCTCCTTGGTGATCTGCGCCTGGCGTGCACGGTTCATCTGCAGGGTGAGGCTGGCGATCATGTCGCCGGCATTGCGGGTGGCGTTGTCCATCGCCGTCATCTGGGCGGCGAAGAAGCCCGCCTGGTTCTCGAGCATGGCCGAGAACAGCTGGGTGGTGATGTTGCGCGGCAGGAGGTCGGCCAGGATGGTGGCCTCGTCCGGCTCGTACTCGTAGGCGGCGCCCTTGAGGTCGATCTTCGGGCCGCCGGCGGCGACCTCCGCCGGGATCAGCTGCTTCGCGGTCGGGGTCTGGGTGACCACCGACTTGAACTGGCTGAAGAAGAGCGTGACCACGTCGGTCTCGCCCGCCTCGAAGATCTCCTGGACCTTGTTGGACACCTCTTCGGCCACGCCCAGCGACGGGTTGGCGCCGACTTCGAAGGTCTCGATCAGGCGAGCCGCATGCAGGCGGCGCAGCTGGTCGCGCGCCTTGCGGCCGACCGTGATGATCTTCACGTCCTTGCCCGCGGCAAGCAGCTCATCGATGCGCAGGCGCGCGGCCCGAACGATCGAGGAGTTGAAGCCACCGGCCAGACCGCGGTCAGAGGTCGCGATCACCACCAGGTGGCGCTGATCGGAACCGGTGCCCACGAGCAGCTTCGGCGCGCCGTCGCCCGACACGCCCGCCGCCAGATTGGCGATGACCGCGGCCATGCGCTCGGCGTAGGGCCGCGAGTCCTGGGCGGCGTTCTGCGCGCGGCGCAGCTTGGCCGCCGCCACCATCTGCATCGCCTTCGTGATCTTCTGGGTGGATTTCACCGCAGAGATCCGAGTGCGCATTTCCTTGACGCTGGCCATCGCCGGCTACCCGCTCCTGTGGTCGGTTAGGCGAAGGTTTCAGCGAAGCCGGCGAGGACCTTCTTGAGGTCGTCTTCGACGTTCTTCAGGTCCTTCTCGACGCGGATCTTGTCGAGCAGGGCCTGGTGCTTGCCGTGCAGGTGCGCCAGCAGTTCGCGTTCGAAGCGGCCGACCTGGGCGGTCGGGACGCGGTCGAGGTAGCCACGGGTGCCGGCGTAGATCACCGCCACCTGTTCTTCCACCGCGAGCGGCGCGTACTGGGGCTGCTTCAGCAGCTCGGTCAGGCGCTCGCCGCGGGCCAGCATGCGCTGGGTGGCGGCGTCGAGGTCCGAGCCGAACTTCGCGAAGGCGGCCATTTCCCGGTACTGGGCGAGCTCGCCCTTGATCGGGCCGGACGCGGCCTTCATCGCCTTGATCTGGGCCGAAGAGCCCACGCGGCTCACCGAGATACCGACGTTCACGGCGGGGCGGATGCCCTGGAAGAACAGATCGGTCTCAAGGAAGATCTGGCCGTCGGTGATCGAGATCACGTTCGTCGGGATGTAGGCCGACACGTCGTTGGCCTGGGTTTCGATGACCGGGAGCGCGGTCAGCGAACCGGCGCCGTTGTCCTCGTTCAGCTTCGCCGCGCGCTCCAGCAGGCGGCTATGCAGGTAGAAAACGTCGCCCGGATAGGCTTCGCGACCCGGCGGGCGGCGCAGCAGCAGCGACATCTGACGGTAGGCGACGGCCTGCTTGGAAAGGTCGTCGTAGATGATGACGGCGTGCATGCCGTTGTCGCGGAACCACTCGCCCATGGCGCAGCCCGCGAAGGGGGCCAGGAACTGCAGCGGAGCCGGTTCGGAAGCCGTGGCCGACACGACGATCGTGTAGTCCAGCGCGCCGCGCTCCTCGAGCGTCTTCACGATCTGGGCGACCGTGGAGCGCTTCTGGCCGATGGCGACGTAGATGCAGTAGAGCTTGGCGCTCTCGTCGGTGCCGGCGTTGACCGACTTCTGGTTCAGGATCGTGTCGATCGCCACGGCGGTCTTGCCGGTTTGGCGGTCGCCGATGACCAGTTCGCGCTGGCCACGACCGATCGGGATCAGGGTGTCGATGGCCTTCAGGCCGGTCTGCACGGGCTCGTGCACCGACTTCCGCGGGATGATGCCCGGGGCCTTCACGTCCACGCGGCGGCGTTCGGCCACGTTCTGGATCGGGCCCTTGCCGTCGATCGGCTCGCCCAGCGGGTTCACGACGCGGCCCAGCAGGCCACGGCCCACCGGCACGTCCACGATTTCGCTAAGGCGGCGGACTTCGTCGCCTTCCTTGATGGCGCGGTCTTCGCCGAAGATCACGACGCCGACGTTGTCGCGTTCCAGGTTCAGGGCCATGCCCTTCACGCCGGCGGAGGGGAACTCCACCATTTCACCGGCTTGCACGTTGTCCAGGCCGTAGACGCGGGCGATGCCGTCGCCGACGCTGAGCACCGAACCGACGTCGGAAACGTCAGCTTCTTCGCCGAAGTTGGCGATCTGCGACTTGAGGATGGCCGAGATCTCGGCGGCGCGGATATCCATGGTTCTTACGCTCTCTTGAGGGCGAATTTCAGGGAGTCGAGCTTCGAGCGCAGCGAAGCGTCGAACAGACGGGAACCGACCTTCACCTTGATCCCGCCCAGGAGGGCCGGATCGACGCGGGTCGTGATTTCAGGGTCCTTGCCCAGGGCCTGGCGCAGCGCGGCGGCCACGCCCTTGGATTGGGCGGAGGTGAGGGGCACGGCGGTGGTGACCTCGGCCGAGACGGCGCCGCGCGCGGCGGCCGACAGCTTGGCGAAGGCGCTGATCACGCCGGGCAGGGCGGCGGCGCGGCCGTTCTCGGCCAGCAGGCCCAGGAACTTCAGCGTCGTCAGGTTGAACTTGCCTTTGGCGCCGATGGCGACCAGGCCCTTGGCCTTGTCTTCGGCGCTGAAGGTGGGCGAGCCGATCAGGACGCGCAGGTCCCTCGACGACTCGAGCGCGGCGGCGAGGGACTTCAGGTCCTTCTCGACAGCCACGACTTGCTTCTGGTCGTTCGCCAGATCGAACAGGGCTTGGGCGTACCGTGAGCCCACATTCGAAACGTTGGAGTCGTCCGCCACTATTATCCGCCCGGGTCGCGTTTCACGTGCCGCGAACGGATCGTCCCGCCGCGACTAAAGGCTTGAAAGCGCTTGAAAAAAGCACATCGGTCCAGGGGCTTAATATGTCCCCCGGCCCAAAGCCGCGCGCCTACTAGCACGCGATGTTGTGCGCCGCAACCGAGGGGGGGCGGGGGTTCCGCAGCGGTAGGCTAAAGAAATCAGGCGTCAGCGCCGAAAAAAGAAAGGCCCGCCGGTCTCCCGGCGGGCCAGTGCGACAGAAGCTCTGGTGACGAGCTGCTGGGAGACTTGTTCGCCTTACTGCTTGGCGAGCTGGGTGGCGCCGCCGGCCTTGGCGATGGCCTTGGCGTTGCAGGCGGCCAGTTTGTCGGCGTCGAGCGACTTGCGGCCTTCGAAGGAAGCCACCACGCCGACTTTGTCGGCGATGGTCTTGCAGGTCGCGCCGGCGAAGGTCTGTGAGGTGGGGGCCAGAGCGACGCAGGCGTCGCCTTCACAGTTGAACATGGCGCCGCCGGCGATGAACTTGGTCTTCTCGGCGACCGGCGAGGCCAGCTTCGCGGTGATCGGATCGCCCGCCAGAGCGGAGCCGGCGGAGAAGGTGACGAGGGCGGCGCAGGCCGCAAGGATTTGGAGCTTCATTGAGCCCTCCAGCGTTCGGGGAGTTGTCGGTGTCCAAGGATTTGAGTACCGGCCCGGTTCGCCGCGTTTGTTCGCCTCGGGTATCCCCTCCGTCGGCGCACTTCGAACTGAGCAATGCTAAGATAACGGTGTTAAGATCGAGTCCGCAACTGCTATTTGTTCGCATCTGCTATGCGCAAATGCAGAGCCGTTCGGCGTTGGCGCCCGTGGCGTAAACCTGCGGGCAACCTGTGGGGCGGACGCGGAGGCCCGGCGCCGTTCATACACCGTCAATCATGTTTGGCGTTCCGTCACCCTGAGCTATAGGGCCGGCGGGCGGCTGAAGACCGGTTAGGACGACATATATCCATGGCCAATGCGCAGCCGCCGCGGCGCGGGCGCGAACCGCGCGCAAAACGCACGCCCCTGCAGACCCTCATCTATTGGACGCTGGTGCTGGGCGTCTGGGGCCTGATCTTCCTGGTGGCGTTCTTCGCGGTGTTCGCCGTCGACCTGCCCGACACCTCCAAGCTCTACGACGTCAAACGCCAGCCCTCGGTGTCGTACCTGGACCGCTCGGGCGCCCTGCTGGCGGTGCGCGGAAGCCAGTACGCGCCGCCGGTCGACCTCGACAAGCTTCCGCCCTACGTGCCGAAGGCGTTCATCGCCATCGAGGACCGCTGGTACTACTGGCACTTCGGGTTCAATCCGTGGGGCATCGCCCGCAGCCAGATCTACAATATGCGGCACAAGGGCGAGGGCGGCCCGCTGCGGGGCGGCTCAACCATCACCCAGCAGCTTGCGCGGAACCTGTTCCTGACGCCCAACCAGAACTATCGCCGCAAGGCCCAGGAGCTGATCCTGGCCGTCTGGCTCGAGGCGCGGTTCTCCAAGAAGCAGATCCTCGAGCTCTATCTGAACCGGGTCTATTTCGGCGCCGGCGCCTACGGCATCGAAGCGGCCTCCCAGCGATACTTCGGCAAGCCGGCCCGGGAGCTGACGCTGGGCGAGAGCGCCCTGCTGGCCGGGATCATGAAAGGCCCGTCGCGCTACTCGCCGGTGGCCTCGACCGACCGCGCCGCCCGCCGCGCCACGATCGTGCTGGACGAGATGGTGCAGGCCAAGTTCATCACGCCCGCCGAACGCGACCAGGCGATCCGCACCAAGGTCCGGGTCAATCCGGTGCTGGCCAACCAGCGCGCGCAGTATTTCACCGACTGGGTCGACGACCAGGTCCGCACCCTGGTGGGCGAACCCACCGAGGACCTTGTCGTCGAGACCACCCTGGACCTGCCGCTGCAGGCCAGCGCGGAGCAGGCCATTCAATCCGGCGTCGCTGCGTCGAGGGGGCAGGGAGTGGAACAGGGCGCGTTGGTGTCGCTGGACGGCGAAGGGCGCATCCGCGCCTACGTCGGCGGGACCAACTACCTGCAGACCCAGTTCGACCGGGCGACCATGGCGCGCCGCCAGGCCGGCTCGGCGTTCAAGCCGTTCGTCTATCTCACCGCCATGGAGGCGGGCCGCACGCCCGACACGCCCGTGGTCGACGAGCCGATCAAGATCGGCAACTGGGAGCCGCGCAACTACACCGGCCAGTTCCTCGGCCCCATGACCATTCGCGAGGCCCTGGCCCAGTCGATCAACACCGTGGCCGCGCGCCTCGCCAACGAGGTGGGCACGTCGAACGTGGCGGCCACCGCGCGCCGCCTCGGCATCAGCTCGCCCATCCAGCTCGACCCCTCCATGGCCCTGGGCGCCGTGGAGGTCAGCCCGCTGGAGATGGCGCAGGCCTATGCCCCGTTCTCCAACGGGGGCTATTTCGCCAAGGGCTACGGCATCGAACGGATCCGCACGGCCACGGGCCGGGTGCTCTATGACCGCGGCGTCGACCGGGCCCCGCGAGCGGCGGTCATCGGCCAGCCCGCGTTGGCCTATATGGTCACGATGATGCGCGGCGTGGTTCAGCACGGCACCGGCACGCGCGCCAACGTTCCGGGCTATGACCTCGCCGGCAAGACGGGCACCACCAGCGATTACCGCGATGCCTGGTTCGTGGGCTACACGGGCGGCTTCGTCACCGCCGTCTGGGTGGGCAAGGACGACAACAAGCCGATGAAGCGGGTCACCGGCGGCGGCGCGCCGGCCGGCATTTGGCGCGACTATATGACCGCCGCCTTGCCACGCCTGAAGGTTCAGCCGATCCCGGGCGGCGACATTCCGCAGATCGAGGAACAGGGGCCCATCGAGGAGATCCTGGAAGGCGTCGGCAACCTCTTCCGGGGAGACCGCGACGAGACCCCGCCATCCGAGTTCGACAACAGCGCGCCGCCGCCCCGGGAACGCCAGCGGCAACAGGACCCGCCGTTCTAGCTAGCGTCCGAAGGCGTGGAGCTTGGCGCCCTCGGCCCGCAGCCATTCACGGTGGCGGCGTTCGTCGCCCACCAGGTTGCGGACGTTGGCCCAGAACCGCGGGCCATGGTTCAGCTCCAGCAGGTGGGCGCACTCGTGGGCCGCCACGTAATCGGCCACCTCGAACGGCGCCAGCGCCAGGCGCCAGGAATAGCGGATGTTTCCCGGCGTCCCGCGGGGCCCAGGCTTGCAGGAGCCCCAGCGGGACTTGGCGTCGGCCACGGTGACTTTCGGCATGGGCGCGGCCAGTTCGCGCGCATAATGGGCGGTGCGGGCCGTGAGCACTTCCAGCGCCTTCCTACGGATCACCAGGATCACGGCGCGAGTGAAACCTTCGCCCTCGCCCATGGCCACGATGCGGGGCGTCGAGCCGTCGATCGGCTCGATCCAGCGGGCGCGCCCCGTGCCGGACTCGAGCCGAACCGGCCGGCCGAACACCTCGATCAGCGTCCCTGGCGACAGCGGCTCGGCGCTGGGAAGTTCGGCGAGCCGTTCCGCGATCCAGCCCGCGCGCTCGCGGGCGAAGGCGGCGGCTTCAGGCAGGCGACGGACCGAGGGCGCGGTGGCGACGATCTCGCGCCGGGTGCGGTCGAGCCGCAGGGAAACGCGCCGCGCGCGCCCGTTCACCTTCAGGCGCACGGCGGCGCCGGCCACCTCAAGCCGGTCACCGTCGGCCCAGTTCCTTGACGACGGGCTGCGGGCGAAAAGACTCATCGCCCTGAATCTAGGATGTACATGCGACGCCGCGAAGACCCGCGCCGCCGCGACAGATCAGCTTTTCGCGGTGCGCGGGCGGATCGGCACGACGTCGGCCGAAGTCGGCGCGGTGGCGTCCACGGGCTGGGACCGCGGCAGGCCCTGTTCCATCCGGCGCACGAAGGCGCGAACGCGGGGGTAGATCTCCTCTCGGAAGCGCTTGCCGTTGAACACGCCGTAGTGACCGACGTGCGGCTGGATGTAGTCCTCCTTCATCTCGATCGGCAGGCTGAGGCACAGCTTGTGGGCCGCCTGGGTCTGGCCGATGCCCGAGATGTCGTCGTTCTCCCCCTCGACCGTCAGCAGGCCGATGTCGGTGATCCGTTCGGGCTTCACGCGCCGGTCGCCGTGGAACAGCTCGCCCTTGGGCAGAAGGTAGCGCTGGAACACAACATCGACCGTCTGGAGGTAGAACTCCTCGGTCAGGTCCAGGACCGACAGGTACTCATCGTAGAATTCCAGGTGCTTGTCCGCGCTGTCCCCGTCCCCCTGCATGAGGTGGGAGAGATAGCGCCGGTGAGCCTCCTGGTGCTTGTCCAGATTCATCGACATGAAGCTGGCGAGCTGCACGAAGCCCGGATAGACCCGCCGCCCGGCGCCCAGATAGGGCGGCGGCACGTTGTAGATCATGTTCGACTCGAACCAGGCGAAGGGACGTTCCTCGGCCAGCTTGTTGGTCACGGTCGGCGAGAGGCGCGCGTCGATCGGCGAGCCCATGAAGGTCATGGAGGCCGGACGGCTCTCCTCCCTGTCCTCGGCCATCAGGGCCGCGGCCGCCAGCACCGGCGGGCCGGGCTGGCAAACCGCCACCACGTGCGGGCGCGGGCCCATCTGGCGCAGCATCTGGCGGATGTGGTCGATGTAGTCGTGGAAGTCGAAGCGGCCCTCGACGATCGGCACGTCGCGGGCGTTGGTCCATTCGGTGATGAACACCTCGTGGTCCTGCAGGAAGGCCTCGACCGTCCCGCGCAGCAGCGTCGCGTAGTGGCCCGAAAGCGGCGCGGCGATCAGCACCGCCGGCTCGATCTCGGTCTTCCCGGCCCGCCGCAGGTCGCTCATGTCGCGGGCGAAGTGGGTGAGCTTGCACCACGGCGTGGACCAGACGGTCGTCGGGCGAACGCGCACCGGCCGACCGTTGATCTGCACGCTGTCGACCATCCACTCGGGCTTGCCGTAGCGGCGCGTCAGGTTGGCGAACAGGTCCGAGGTGGCGAAGATGCGCCGCCCGAGCTCGCTCTCGGCCGCCGGGTTCAGCGGCGAGCTCCAGAAGTCGCGCGCGGCCAGGGCCGCGAACCGCAACGGGGAGGCGGCATAGTAGCCGGCTTCGTAGAGCGTATAGAGCATTCGACCTGCCTTTGTGCGCCGCAACATAACATGCGGAACGTTAATAGGCTCCGCAAGCTCTACGGTGAGATCGTCGCACCGGATGTTCGAAGCAGGTCGTCAGCAGCTGTCGGCGTTGTCGCCACGCTGCATTGCGGCCTTGATCTTGGCCGCCGTCTGATCGGGCGTGAGATCATAGGGCAGCACGCAGGCGAAGCGGCCCTTAGGGTTCATCAGATAGCTGTAGGCCGCGTGGTTGACCGTGTAGGAGTCGCCGTCGCCGACCTTCTGGTAGTACACGCGATAGGCCTTGGCCGCGGCGTCCACCTGGGCCGCAGAACCGGTCAGGCCGACGATCCGCTTCGGGAAGGCGTCGTTCTCCACATAGGCCTTCATCTGGGCGACCGTGTCGCGCGCCGGGTCGACCGAGATGAACACCGTCTGGACCTTGGCGGCGTCGGAGCCCAGCAAAGGCTCCACCTGGCCCAGTTCGAACAGGGTGGTGGGGCAGATGTCGGGGCAGTGGGTGAAGCCGAAGAACACCACGCTCCACTTGCCCTTCAGAATGTCCTGGTTGACCACACGCCCCGAAGTATCCACCAACTGGAACGGTCCGCCGACGGCGACGGTTTGGGGTTGGGGCCCAAGCACGCCCTTGCGGACGGCGAGGCCGGTAAGGATGGCGAGCGCGAGCGCCAGGACCGCAATGAGGGCCAGGATCTTCCTGGACATGGAGGCATTCCTCGCTGACGCCGCGCGGGGCTGGCGCCGATGAGCGCTCAGCCCGCGAACGCCGGCCTCGATACGGCTCCGCCCGCGGGCGCGCAAGACGTCTGGGATTCGGCGGCGATCCGCCGGGGCCATCTGCGGGTGCGCACCCTGGTCACTTTGCGCTGGGTGGTCATCGGCGGCGAGGTGGCCCTGCTGGCGGCCATGGCCTTCGCCCTGCGCTACGAGGCGCCCTACTTCCTCTGCGCCGCGGTGGTCGCGGCCGGCGCCTTCGTCAACGTGCTGACGGGCGTCGCTTCGCCGCCCCAGCGGGTGATGAGCGACCGCGAGGCCATGGCCCAGCTGTCGCTGGATATCCTGCAGATGTCGCTGCTGCTGGGCCTGATCGGCGGCACCGCGAACCCCTTCATCCTGATCCTGCTGGCGCCGGTGACCCTGGCCGCAGCCACCTTGCCGCTGCGCCCGCTGCTGATCCTGGGCGGACTGGCGTCGATCCTGTCGATGCTGCTGGGCGTGGTCTCCCTGCCTTACCCGTCGGCGACGGTCGAACCGAGGCTGACGCTCGAGTTTCGGTTGGCTGCGGGCATCGCCAACGTGGCGGGCATCGCCTTGGTCGCCGGCTATGTACGCCAATCGGTGGTTGAGGCGGCGCGTATGGCGCTGGCGCTGGACGTCACCCAGACCGTGCTGGCCCGCGAGCAGAAGCTGTCGGCCCTGGGCGCCCTGGCCGCCGCGGCCGCCCACGAGCTTGGCACTCCCCTGGCCACCATTTCGATCGTCGCCAAGGAGATGGCCCGCGAGGCGACGCTCCCGCAGGTCAAGGAAGACGCCGAGCTCCTGATCGCTCAGGCCGAAAGATGCCGCGAGATCCTCAAGCGGCTGGCCGCCACGCCCGACGAGGCCACCGACGAGGTGCACGAGCGGCTGTCGCTCCGCCAGCTCGTACAGGAGGTGATCGAGCCGCACGCCAACGCCTCGAAGGAAGTGCGCGTCGAGGCCATCGTCACCGGCGCCAAGGATGTGAAGACCCCGGACATCCGCCGCCTGCCCGAGATTACCCACGCCTTCACCACCTTCGTGGAAAACGCGGTCGACTTCGCGAAGTCCGAGATCCTGGTCTCCGCGCGCTTCGATGCCGAAAGCGTGATCATCGAGGTCCGCGATGACGGCCCGGGCTTCTCGCCCGAGATCCTCGCCAAGCTCGGTGAGCCCTACGTCACCAGCCGTCCCGGCGCCGAAGGATCGCGAACCGGGCACATCGGGATGGGCCTGGGCTTCTTCATTTCCAAGACCTTGTTGGAACGGACCGGGGCGGTCGTGACATTTCATACTGCGAAGCCTCGCGGCGCCGTTGTAGCTGCGAAATGGCCTCGCTCATTGGTTGAGGTCACTTGATGTACACGCGGCAAAGCTTGCAGAAATGCACACAGGTGCGACACTCTGCCGCAAGTGGGAGGCACGACGCATGACCGACCTGTCCGCCGAAGTTACGGCCCTGGCCGACAAGAGCCTCCTGGTGCTCGACGACGATGCGCCTTTGCGCACGCGATTAGGACGAGCCCTGGAGCAACGCGGCTTCGAGCCCACTCTCGTCGGCAGCGTGCAGGAGGCCATCGCGGCGGTGAAGACCCACGCGCCCGCCTATGCCGTGCTCGACATGAGGCTGGAGGACGGCTCGGGCCTGAAGGTCGTCGAGGCGGTGCGCGACGCCCGGCCCGACGCCAAGATCATCATGCTCACCGGCTACGGCAACATCGCCACGGCGGTGCAGGCGGTGAAGGCGGGGGCGGTGGACTACCTCTCCAAGCCCGCCGACGCCGACGACGTGGTCCGCGCCCTGCTGGCCCGCGGCGACGCGGCGCCCGCCCCGCCGGACAATCCGATGAGCGCCGATCGCGTCCGCTGGGAGCACATCCAGCGCGTCTACGAGCTCTGCAACCACAACGTCTCGGAGACCGCCCGGCGGCTGAACATGCACCGGCGGACCCTGCAGCGCATCCTCGCCAAGCGGGCGCCGCGTTAGGAGCTCACAACTCCGTCGCCTGGACTCCCCCTGCGCGCAGCGCCGCCAGTCGCGCGAACGCCAGCGTGAGGGCCTTGCGCCGCGGGCCGGCCAGGGACTCGACCGGCGCCTCGCGCAGGATGGCGCCGCCGAAGCCGTCGGCGACGATGAGGCCGGGCTCGTCGGGCAGGATCTCACGGGGGAACTCGGGCGCGACCGCGAAGGCGAAGGCGTCGCAATACGGCCGATACTCGGGCCATTTCACGTCGACGCGGAAGTCGTCGATCCCGGACTTCACCTCCACGATGAAGACCTCGCCCTTTGGGCCGAGCGCCATCAGATCGGCGCGCCGCCCGTTCGGCAGCGTCACCTCGGCGAGCGGCGCATAGCCCAAGGCCGTCAGCAGGCGCGCCGCGCCGCGGGTGACGGTGGCGGTGGTCTCGGGCCTCGAGATGACGACGGTGACGTCCATGGCGGCCACTCTGTTCCGCCTACGTTCCGCTGGCAAGCGTTGCGGCTAGCTCCGGCCCGGCAGAGGGAACTCCAGCCGGCCGACGTCGAAGCCGAGCTGGCGGATGCGGGCCAGCGCCTGGGTCTTGATCGCGGCGGGCAGCGTCGGTTTCTGCGACATCAGCCACAGGTACTTGCCGTTGGCGGTGGCCAGCACCAGCCAGCCCTGTTCCGGCCGATGCTCCACGACCACATAGTCCTGAGTCACCACGCCGCCGAAAAACGCCATCTTGAACTTCGCGTTGGTGCGCGGATCGGCGACCGTCGCCTTGGCCTTCCAGGTCTTGAGCGGGCCGTCCGGCGTGTCCTTGCGGCATGACTGCACCACGGCGAAGCCCTGCGCCTGGGGCGTCCACTCCGAAGCGCCCGCCTGGCAGTCCTTCTGCAGGACGTTGGGCACGCGGGCGACCTCGTACCAGCGGCCCATCATCTTCGACAGCTCTATGCGGCCCGTAGGCTCGACGGCGGCCTGCGCGGCGGCAGGAGCGAGCATCAGGCAGGCCGCGGCGGCGGCGAGAATGAGACGCTGGATCATGTTGCGGTGCAATATAGGAAGGTGCGGGCGGACGGAACGCCCCCTGGGCGTCACCCCACGCGATATAGGGACGCAGTGTGGCGTGGGCGAGGCGAAAAGGTAAACGCCCGCCGGATCTGTCCGACGGGCGCCCGAAATTCCGGCGATGCGCGCCGCGCTATTCGGCGGCGATGAGCACCTGCTTGGCCTTGTCGGCGAAGTTGATCTCCTGGAGGTAGCGGATGCCCTCCTCGGCGATCGCGTCGCCCACCATCGAGTCGCCCTCGGCCTTGAGCTCGTCCATGTCGACGTACATGGCGTAGAAGGCGCGCGTGCGCTCGGTGATGATCCCGGCGTTCAGCAGCGTCTTCACCAGCACGCGGAAGATGTTGGTCTGCTCCTTCATCCCCTCGCGGCGGCTCTCGTCGGTGATGATCGAGGCCAGTTCCTCGATCACCTTGTCGGGGTCGAGGCCGAATTCCTCGTACAGGCTGCGCTGCTGCGACGGCCCGACCAGGTTGAAGAGCAGGGTCTGGAAGCACTGCGCGGCCCAGAGCTCGATGATCTCGTGCTCCTTCTCCGACAGGTGCGGGATCGTCCGGTCGGCCCAGATCTTCCCGAACTTGTGGTGGAAGGCCTCGTCGGTCATCACCAGCTGCATCAGCTTGCGGGCGAGCGGGTCGTTCGAGACCTTGAAGAAGGTGGCGAAGGCGCCCATCGCCAGGCCTTCGACCAGCATCTGCATGCCGACGATCTTCTTGTAGACCTCAGGGCTGCCGATGATGTCGACCAGCAAGGCCTTGAGCGTCGCGCCGCATTCGACCGGACGGCCCCAGCGGGCCTTGATGTACTTGGCGAAGGCCGTGACGTGGCGAGCCTCTTCGCGCGTCTGGTTGGCGGCGTATTCCTGCGCGCCCTGGTCCTTCAGCACGTGGCAGAGGCTGGCCGAAAGGTTCAGCGCGCCCTGCTCTCCATGCAGGATCGAGGAGAAGCTGCGCAGAGCGAACTGGTTGATGAAGCGGATGCGGTCCTTCGGGTTGGACAGACGGTCGGAGACGTACTTCGTCTGCAGGGAGACGACCATGTCCTCGGGCAGGACCGACTGGTTCTCCATGTCGAACGGCTCGTCGAAGTCGATGTACTTCTTGTCGAGCGGATCCCAGAAGTGGTCGTGCGTCGCCGAGATGATCTTGTCGAACGCCGTCGAGCGATTGTTGTACCGGTCCAGCTCCAGCATCGACTCGAAGTCGTCCGGCGCGACGGCGTCGTAGATCAGGTCCTTGGTGATGTTGCCGTCGGCGGCCATGGGGATGCTCCTCACCTGGTGCTTTTGCCCACCATGCGATCTGAACGGTGATCAGTCAAGGAAGGTGACGGGGGCGTCAACTTTCGCTTCACCCTGTCTTTCTTCTTCCCTTGCCCGTCTCTGACGCGAACGCCGTCGCTACTCCGCCGCCGCCTCGATGGCGTCGATCTGGGGGTCGCTGAGGCCGAAGTGGTGGCCGATCTCGTGGACGAGGACGTGGGTGACCAGTTCCTCCAGCGTGATCTCGCCGTTCTCGGCCCACTCGTCGAGTATGGGGCGGCGATAAAGGAACACGCGGCTGGGTTCGGCGGCGGCGCCGAAGACGGATCGATCGGCCAGGCTGACGCCGGAGTAGAGGCCGGTCAGGCCGAACGGGTCCTCGATGCCCAGCTCGTCGAGCACCTCGTCGGGCGGAAAGTCGTCCACCCGGA
Source organism: Phenylobacterium sp. FG114 (assembly GCF_057809855.1). Classification (NCBI taxonomy): domain Bacteria; kingdom Pseudomonadati; phylum Pseudomonadota; class Alphaproteobacteria; order Caulobacterales; family Caulobacteraceae; genus Phenylobacterium; species Phenylobacterium sp. FG114. The sequence continues at coordinate 265,475 of NZ_JBMDKU010000002.1, forward strand.
AGACCACCTCGCCTGCGAGGCTGCGGAAGCCCTCGGGCAGGGCGGCGAAGGCCCGCTCGGCGAGTTCGGCCAGGTCGTCGAGCGAGGGCGCGCGCCCCGCAAACAGGTCTTCACTCATCCGGCATCACGATGTGGGGGGCCTCCGGCGGGCGGATCTCGAAGAGACCGATGTCCAACGGCTGCTGCGGCTTGGTCGGGCGCAGCGGCGTGCGGGCGATGGCGCGCAGGGTGTCGGGGTCCAGGTCCTGGCCGTTCTTTCGCGCCAGCCGCGCCTGTGGCGGGTCGAGCGGCCGCTCCGCCGTGCCGATCCGCCAGTACGAGACGACCAGCCGCCAGACCGTGCGGGTCGGCCTGGGCGGGGTTGGCCAGCGATGGCCATCGGCATAGGTAGGCTCCACGGTCCTGGGGCGCGGCGCGCCTTCGGCCACCTGTTCGATCAGTCGGCAGCAGCGGTCCTCGCTCTCGGGCATGGCGCCCGTCCGTTCATCCTCCACGCGGCCGGCGTAGGCGTCCAGCGCCGCCTCCCGTCTCGCGAAGGCCGGACCCACGGGATCGGTGGCGAAGGCCACGGCCTCGCCGGCTCGGCGGCGCGCATCGCTCTCGCGCGCGGCGCGGCCAAGCGGGCGGCTGAGCGCCTGCTCGGCATTGGTCGCCACGGGATACAGGATGGCCGTCATCGGCGTCATTCTCGCGCAAAGGCCACGGCCAGAACAGCAGGGCAAGTAGGGGCGGCAAGTCCCGCGACGACGCTGCACGTGCGGCCGGGGCCGGCAGGCCCTAAGCTCTGGCCCAACGATTCGCCGGGGCGTCGATGAGTGCGCACGAACTGATGCTGGCGGCGGCGGCGGGCGCGGTGAGCCTGGCCATTTCCGCCGTCCTATGGGCGTTCGCCCAGCGCCGCGCGTCCGATCGCCGGATCGCGGGCCTGAAGACGCGCATCCGTCAGCTCGAAGCCGGCGCCGAGACCGCCCAGGCCTCGGCGGAAGCCTTCGATTCCGCGCTTCTCGCGGTCGAGGATGGCCACGCCCTGCTGGCCTCGGGCGAGGAGAGCCTCAACATCTGCTGCGAGGCGCTGGGCCTTTCCGAGCACGATCCGCAGTACCTCCTGAACGCGCTGATGCGCGCCGACCCCGACCACGCGCGGCGCCTGCGCGGGCTGTTCGAACGCGGCGAGGCGGTGGCGTTCGAGGTGAAGGGGCCGGCCGGGGTGGTGACGGTCGAGGGCCGGGCCGCGGGCGCCCTCGCCTGGCTGCGGGTCTCGGCGGTGCTGGGCGAGGACCAGGGCCTGCCGACCGCGCCGCGGTTCGCCGCCTTCCTCAATTCGCGCGCCTGCCCGGCTTGGATCGCGGCGGCCGACGGTTCGCCCGTATGGGTCAACGCCGCGTGGCTGAAGGCGGTCGACGCGGCCAGCCTAGACGAGGCGGCGCAGCGCGGCGTCGCCTTCGACAAGGGCGCGGACGCCATCGCCAGCGAGGCGGCGAACATGGGCCAGCGGCGCGAGGCCCTGCGCTGGCTGTCGTTCGGAGGCCGCCGCCGCGCCTTCCAGATCACCGCCCAGCCGTTGGAGGGGGGCGGCGTCGGCGTCTGGACCGACGATCTCACCGATCTCGAGGAGGCCCGCGAAGCCGCCAAACGCAACGTCGAGGCGCACGACGAGACGCTGAACCGGTTGGACGACGCGGTGGTGATCTTCGACGGCGCCAAGCGGCTGTCGTTCCATAACACCGCCTTCGCCGAACTGTGGGGCCTCGAGCCTGCCTGGCTGACCGAGCGGCCCACGCACGGCGAGATCCTCGACCGCCTGCGCCAGCGCCGCCGCCTGCCCGAGACGGCCGACTACGCCAAATGGAAGGCCTCGGAGCTCGACCGCTACGAGCGGCTGGAGCAGCAGCCGGACGACATGTGGAGCACGCCCGACGGCCGCACCCTGCGCGTGGTGCGCCAGTCGCACCCGCTGGGCGGCCTGCTGCTGCTGTTCGCGGACATCACCGTCGAGCTGCGGATGAAGGCGCAGTACAACGCCCTGATCCAGGTTCAACAGGCGACGCTGGACAAGCTCAGCGATGCGGTCGCCGTGTTTGGCTCGGACGGCCGCCTGCGCCTGCACAACGAGAGCTTCGAACGGTTCTGGAACATCACGCCGCTGCAGCTCGAGGCGGCGGGCGACTTCGAGGGCGTGGTCGAGCTCTGCGTCCACAAGCTCCACGACATGGCGTTCTGGAAGGACCTGAAGGGGCGGGTGGCCGATCCTGACCCGACCGCGCGGATGCCGATCACCGGTGAGGCTCAGACCTCCGACGACCGGACCGTCGAATACCGCACGCGCCCCTTGCCGGACGGCGCGACCTTGGTGGCCTTCACCGACGTCACCGACGCCCGACGACTGGAGAGCGCCCTGGCCGATCGCGAACAGGCGCTCAGCGAGGCCGAGCGGCTGAAGCGGGACTTCGTGGGCAACGTCTCGTACGAACTGCGAACCCCGCTCACCACCATCATCGGCTATTCCGAGTTGCTGGAGCACTCGGGCGACGGCCTCACCGAGCGCGCGCGGGGCTATGCGGCGGCCGTGAAATCGGCGGCGACCCAGTTGGCGCGCTCCATCGACGACGTGCTGGACATGGCCCAGATCGACGCCGACGAAATGGCGCTGGATCTGACCCAGGTGAGCGTCGCGGACCTGCTGATCGAGACCACGGCGCGCTGGAAGCCCGAGGCCGAGCTCGCCAAGGTGTCCATCGTCATGCAGCCGTCGGAAACGGTGGGCGCCATCCGCGGCGACCGCCGCCGGCTGAGCCAGATCCTGGATCACCTGATGGAGAACGCGATCGGCCAGACGCCGCCGGGCGGCACGGTGACCTTGGCCGCGCGCAAGGCGCTGGGCGAGGTGCAGCTGCAGGTGGCCGACACTGGGCGCGGGATCCCATTCCACGTCCAGGCGCATATCTTCGACCGCTTCATCGGCCGCGAGCGTGGCGGTCCGGGCCTGGGCCTGGCGCTGGTGAAGGCGCTGACCGAGCTGCATGGGGGCTGGGTGGCGCTGGAGAGCGAGCCGGGGGCCGGCGCGAAGTTCACCTGCCATCTGCCCGAAGTCGCCACCGCCGTGAGCCAGCCGGAACTGGGCTTCGCGAGCTAGAGGGACAGCACGCGCCCATAGGCGCGGTGGAAATCCGGTGGCCCCGACGCGTGGGCAAGGGCCCAATAGGAGAGCGCCCCATCCTTTGCCTCGATCACCGCCGTCAGGCCCAGCCGGATCGGCCCGGCTGTCGGCAGGTCCAGGATCGCCCGCAGTTCCAGCCCGCCGTCGCGGCGCAAGACCTCGATCCGGGGCGCCTCGATACCGTGCAGCGGCGCCATGCCCTCGCGATAGGCGTCGAAGCGGTAGGCCGCCCACCGCCCCGAGGGGGACAGGTTGAACTCCAGGTACTCGTCGCCGCCCAGGCCCACGAAGGCCTCGAAGCAGGTGTGCGCCCACTGACCGTCGGTTCGCGCCGGTTCGGCGGGGGGCGGGATCGACAGGGCTTCGAGATCGGCCGCCACCTGGAAGCCCAGGCGCAGGAGCTGGCCCTCACGCTCGGCCACGGCCTGCAGACTACGGACTACGGGGCAGGGTGTGACGGGATGGGCCTGGAGCGCGCGACGCATCGGTCGATGCTAGCCACTTGCGATCCCCGCCGCACGCGATACCCCTTTCGGTAGAGCATCGGAGTCTGGGGGATCGGCGATGAAAGCGACGACGGATCGGCGCGCGCTGCTGGCGGGTGCGGCGGCCACGGGCCTGGCAGGTCTCGCGCCTGGGGCGGCGTTCGCGGCCGACAGCTACGCCGACGTGAAGAAGGCCCTCGCGGCCGGCCACGGCGCGGCCGTGAAGCGGCTGCAGGACTGGATCGCCCTGCCGTCGATCGCCGCGGAGAACCTGAACTATCCGCAAGGCGCGGACTACATGAAGCAACTGGCCCTCGACGCCGGTTTCCAGAAGGCCGAGCTGGTGCCGTCCAAGGGCAAACCCGGCGTCTTCGCCACCTACGATGCGGGCGCGAAGAAGACCCTGGGGCTCTACTTCATGTACGACGTGAAGCAGTTCGACCCGAAGGAGTGGGAGAGCCCGCCGCTGGAGGGCCGGATCCTGGATCGACCGGGCCTGGGCAAGGTGGTCATGGGGCGCGGGGCGGTGAACCAGAAGGGGCCCGAGGCCACGGTCCTGGCCGCGCTTCACGCCATGAAGGCCGCCGGCCGCAAGCTGCCGGTGAACCTCGTTCTGGTGGCCGAGGGCGAGGAAGAGATCGCCTCGCCGAACTTCCACGAGATCGTGACCGCGCCCCAGGTGGCGGCGGCCCTGAAGAAGACCGTGGGCGTGATCATCCCGTTCGCCTCGCAGAGCCCCTCGACCGGCGCCGTCACCGTCAACCTCGGCGCCAAGGGCGCTCTGGAGATGGAACTTGTGGTCTCCGGCGAGAAGTGGGGGCGCGGACCCAAGGGCGACATCCATTCCAGCCAGAAGGCCCGCGTGGACAGCCCGCCCTGGCGGCTGGTGGCGGCGCTGTCGTCGCTGGTCAGTCCGGACGGCAACACCGTGGTGATCGACGGCATCCCCGAGATGGTCCGCCCGCTCACCGCCCGCGAGCGCGAGCTGATCGCCCAGACCGCCGCGCGCACCAGCGAGGCCGACGCCAAGGCGCAGCTCGGCGTCTCGCGCTGGATCGATGACATGACCTGGGAGCAGTCGCTCGAGCGGCTGGCCGCCGTGCCGACGGTCAACATCCAGGGCCTGATCGCCGGCTACACCGGCCCGGGCGGCAAGACGATCCTGCCCGGCAAGGCGACGGCCAAGCTCGAAATCCGCATGGTCCCGAACATGACCAAGGAGGACACTATCCGGAAACTGCGCGCCCACCTGGACAAGCGCGGGTTCACCGACGTGGAGGTCAACGTCACCGGAGGGTACGGCCCCACCGAGACACCGGAGGACGCCGCCCTCACCAAGGCCCAAGTCGCCGCCTACAAGCGCTTCGGCGCGGCGGTGACGCTATATCCGCGACTGGCGGGAAGCTGGCCGGGCGTGGTCTTCACCGGCCCGCCGCTCAACCTGCCGGCCGGGCAGTTCGGACTGGGCTACGGCAACGGCGCCCACGCGCCCAACGAGATCTTCCTGATCGAAAGCGCCAATCCGACCAAGGTGGCCGGCATGGACGAAGCGGCGCTCGGCTTCGTCGACTTCCTCTACCAGGTCGCCGCCCTGGGCTGACGGGCGGCTAGGCCGCCTGGCCGGCCTTCGCCTCGGCCACATGGGCGTCGAGGATGGCCGGGATCAGGCCGGGGAAACGTTCCTGGATTTCCGGGCAGCGCGAGGTGTTGCGCATCTCCACGCCCTGCCGCTCCGAGCGGATCAGGCCCGCCTCGCGCAGCACTTTGAAGTGCTGCGAGAGCGACGACTTGGGGATGGCCCGGTCGCCAACCGAGGAGAAGGCCGAGCACCGTTGTGGGCAATCGGCGGCCGCGATGTCGGCGAAGATGGCGACGCGCACGGGATCGGACAACGCGTGGAGGATGGCCTCCAGCCGGACGTCTTCGATCGAGGGGTGAAGCAGCGGCCTCATGATTTTTCAAGATAGGCCCCCTTGCGCCTTGGTTCAATAGTTCCGATTTCCTGAACTTCAGGACGACGACCCCGCCATCCCGGCGACTGCCGCCCGTCCCAGCGTATTCAGAGGGAAACACTCCATGTCCAAGCTTCAAGGCAAGGTCGCCGTCGTCACGGGCGCCTCCAAGGGGATCGGCGCCGGCATCGCCAAGGCGCTGGCCGCCGAGGGCGCGTCGGTGGTCGTCAACTACGCCTCCAGCAAGGCCGGCGCCGACGCGGTCGTGGCGGCGATCACGGCGGCCGGCGGCAAGGCGATCGCGGTCGGCGGCGACGTCTCCAAGGCGGCGGACGCACAGGGCCTGATCGACGCGGCCGTGAAAGCGTACGGCCGGCTCGACATCCTGGTGAACAACTCGGGCGTCTACGCTTTCGGCGCTCTGGCCGACATCACCGAGGCCGAGTTCCGCCGCCAGTTCGACATCAATGTTCTGGGTGTTCTGCTGGTCACCCAGGCCGCAGCCAAGCACCTGGGCGAAGGCGGCAGCATCATCAACATCAGCTCGGGCGTCACCACCCTGCTCATGGCGGAGTCGGCGGTCTACACCGGCACCAAGGGGGCCCTGGACGCGATCAACGGCGTGCTCGCCAACGAGCTCGCCCCGCGCAAGATCCGCGTGAACGCGATAAATCCCGGCGTGGTGGACACCGAAGGCACGCAGTCGGCGGGCATCATCGGATCTGAAATGGAAGCGGGCTTCGTCGCCCAGACCCCGCTGGGTCGCGTTGGCCGCCCCGACGACATCGCCGACATCGCGGTGTTCCTGGCCTCGGACGATTCCCGCTGGCTGACGGGCGAGAAGCTGCTCGCCACCGGCGGCCTTCGCTGAAGCACGCGCGGCGGTCCCCACCGGGGGCCGCCGTCGCCTCCGCCTCCCCAGCAGGAAGGCTTCCCGATCCGCTTAGTGCTGGCTTTCCGGCATGGTCACGACCAGGCCGTCCAACTCGTCGCTCACCTTGATCTGGCACGAGAGGCGGCTGTTCTCCTGAACGCCTTCGGCGAAGTCGAGCATCGACTCCTCCATGGTCGATTTCGTGCCGGTCTTGGAAAGCCACGCCTCGTCCACGTAGACGTGGCAGGTGGCGCAGGCGCAGGCGCCGCCGCAGTCGGCGTCGATGCCCGGGACGTTGTTCTTCACGGCGCCTTCCATGACGGTCAGCCCCGGCTTCACGTCGATCTCGTGCTTGGTGCCGTCATGCTCGATGTAGGTGATCTTGGCCATGGACGCCCCTCACTGATCGCCGTTCATTTGGCGACCTCTTTCATGGAAACCGATGGGTCCGCAAGCTTGGCCTTGTCGACGGGCTTGCGGTTGAGAATGAGCATCTTGCCCATCATGAACTCGGGCGGCGAATTGATCGCCTCGACGGACTGCACCTGGTCGCCCTTGAGGTGGAAGACGGCGAACTTGCCGGTGGCCGGGTCGCCCCGCACCAGGACCTCGTCCACGTCGAAGGCGTAGCCGGCGATCTGGAGCTTCAGATCGTACTGGTCGCTCCACTGCCAGGGGCACTCTCCCGGCGGCCGCGGCTTGCCGACGAGCGCGCTGGCGACCTGCTTGGCCTGTTCGAGCGCATTGGGCACGCTCTCCATGCGGAACATGCGATCGTAGATCGGCATCGGCCGGTGAGCCACGTCGCCAATCGCGAAGACGGAAGGGTCGGTGACGCTGCGCGCGTCCAGGTCGACCACGACGCCGCGCGCGCACTCCAGGCCCGCGTCCTTCGCCAGTTCGTCATTCGGATGGGCGCCCACGCCGACGACGGCGGCGTCGCAGGGGATGGTGCGGCCGTCCGACAGCTTCACGCCAGCGACATGGCCGTCCTTGCCCTCGAACGCCACGACACTGCAGCCCAGTTCGAAGGCGACGCCATGCTTGCGGTGGTAGCTGGTGAAGAAGTCCGACAGCTCGCGGCAGGCGACGCGGGCCAGGATGCGGTCCTCGCGCTCGAGCACTACCACGTCGGCGCCCAGCGCCCGGCCGGAGGCGGCCACTTCCAGGCCGATGTAGCCCCCGCCCACCACGGCCAGGGTCTTGCCTGGACCGACCTGGGCCTTAAGGGCCTCGGCGTCGGCGGCCGTGCGGAGGAAAAGGATGCCTTTGAGGTCTGCGCCTTCGATCGGCAGCGCGATCGCGCGGGCGCCCGTGGCGAGGATCAGGATGTCGTAGGCCAGCGTCGAGCCGTCGGAGAGGGCGACGGTCTTGGCGCCGCGGTTCAACGCGGTGGCCGTCACCGAAGGCCGGAAATCGATCTGGTTCTCGGCGTAGAACTCCACCGGCTTCAGCGCGAGCGAATCGGCGTCGGCCTCGCCCTTCAGCCACGCCTTCGAGAGCGGCGGCCGCTGGTAGGGCGCGATCGGCTCGTCCCCGATCATCGTGATCGGGCCCTCGTAGCCGTACTGGCGAAGCAAGGCCGCGGCCGTGCCGCCGGCATGGCCTGCGCCCACGATCACGACATGTCCGTCCGACCCGCTCATGTTTCTCCGATGCACAAAAGTGACGCTGGCGTCAACTTCAATAGCGGCCCGGCTGCCCACGCCCCGGCGCCGGCCACTCTTTGCCCCGTGACCCTGCGGAGGGCAATCCTGGCGACGTCCAGGAACCCTATCGGCAGGTAAGGCTTGCCGAACGGTGTTTGGATGGGCCCCATACCCCAAAGGGCCGTCAGCGCCCGAGGAGGAAGACATGGACGACGGATCAGTCGAGTTCCGTGAGGCCGCCGCCGCCGAGGTGTGGGCCACGCCGATCGAGGCGCTGAACCCGGCCCAGGCCGACCTCTTCGCCAACGACGCCATGTGGCCGATCTTCGACCGGCTGCGGAAGGAGTCGCCCGTCCACTGGACGCCGCGCGGTGACGAATACGACGGCTTCTGGTCGATCAGCCGCTACCAGGACATCATGGCCGTGGACACCAATCACGAGGTGTTCTCCTCGGCCGAGAGCATCGTGCTCCAGTCGCTGGAGCAGAAAGCCGAGGCCGACAAGCGGCCCCGCGGCAACAGCTTCATCGCCATGGACCCGCCGGGCCACGACATCCAGCGTAAGACGGTGAGCCCCGCCGTCGCGCCCCAGAACCTCCAGGCGATGAGCCCGATCATCCGGAGCGAGGCCGGTAAGATTCTGGACAGCCTGCCGATCGGCGAGGAGTTCGACTGGGTCGACCGCGTGTCGAAGGAACTCACGGCCATGACCCTGGCCACGCTCTTCGACTATCCGCAGGAAAAGCGGCGCGAACTGACCTTCTGGTCCGACATGTTCACCAACACGCCCGGCTTCGGTCCCGCCAAGAGCTGGGAGCACAAGCGCGAACAGGCCGACGCCTGCTTCGCCGCCTTCGACGCCCTGTGGGCCGAGCGGGTCAACGCGCCGCCGAAGTTCGACCTGATCTCGATGATGGCCCACGCCGAGGCCACCCGGAACCTCAACGTCCACGACTATCACTCGAACGTCGTGCTGCTGATCATCGGGGGCAACGACACGACCCGGAACACGATCTCGGGCTCGGTCTATGCGCTGAACAAGAACCCCGACCAGTACGACAAGCTGCGCGCCGACCCGTCGTTGATCCCGGCCATGGTCTCCGAGACCATCCGGTGGCAGACCCCGCTGGCCCACATGGCGCGGACCGCGACGCGCGACTTCGAGATCGGCGGCAAGACCATCAAGGCCGGCGACCGCGTGGTGATGTGGTACGTCTCGGGCAACCGCGACGAGACCCAGATCCCCGAGCCCAACCGCTACAACATCCAGCGCGAGCGGGTCCGTAACCACCTGTCGTTCGGGTTCGGCATCCACCGCTGCGTGGGCAACCGGCTAGCCGAGCTGCAGCTCTGCATCATCTGGGAAGAGATCCTGGCCCGCTTCCCCGAGATCCGTCTGGTCCGCGAGCCGCTCCGCACACATTCGGTGTTCGTGAAGGGCTACGAGACGCTGCCGGTGGTGATCCCGCGCCGGAATTAGGCGTAAGCTCGGCGTCGATGTCGGAAGGACGCCGCTACCACGTCGGAGACCTGCCCGGCCGCCTGATCCGCGAGGCGCGGGAGATGCTGGAGGAGGGCGGCCTCAAGCAGTTGAACCTGCGCGCGCTCGCCGCGCGGGCCGGCATCACCGCCGGCTCGATGTACCACCACTACGACAGCAAGACCGCCCTGTTGGCCGAGCTGGCCGCCAGCGGGTTCATGGAGCTGCGCCGCGACCTCGAGCGGGCCGACCGCGAGGCTGGCGAGGGCCGCCGACTGCGAGGCTGGGCGGTAGGCTACTTTCAGTTCGCGCGACGCGAGCCCGGGCTGTTCGGCCTGATGTTCGACCCCGAGATCGCCGAGCAGTCGCAGGTGGTGGAAGCCCGGGCCGCGGCCCTGGCCGGCCTGCATCGGATCGTGACGGAGGTGGCGACCGGCCAAGGACAGATCGACCCGCCGCTGCGCCACATCACCTTGGCCGTCTGGGCCGCCGCGCACGGCGCCGCGGACCTCGCGCCCAGCACGCCCGAGGGCGGCGAGCTCATCGAGGACGTGATCGCCGGCCTGGAGACCCTGTTCCGGCCGCCGCGGTCTTAGCGCGCCTTCTGCTCGGCCACCCAGTCCTTGATCCGGCGGTCGAGCACCGACAGCGGCAGCGAGCCCGAGGCGATCACCGTGTCGTTGAACGCCTTGATGTCGAACTTCGGCCCCAACGCCTTCTGGGCCTCGGCGCGGAGCTGCATGATGCGGATCATGCCGATCTTGTAGGCCGTGGCCTGGCCGGGATTGACGATGTAGCGACGGGTCTCGGCGCGGGCCTGGTCCTCGCCCCGGCGGCCGGTGGTCTTGAGGTAGGCGATCGCCTCGTCCTCGGTCCAGCCCTTGGCGTGCAGGCCGGTGTCGGTGACCAGGCGCGCGGCGCGGAACAGCTCGGCGTCCAGGCGCATGAAGTCCGACGCGATATCGGGATAGACGCCCATCTCCTTGCACAGCAGCTCGGAATAGAGGCCCCAGCCTTCGTTGAAGGCGGCGTTGCGGGCGGCCAGGCGGAACTGCGGCGCGCCCTGCTGGCGCACGCGGATGTCGCCCTGCATCACGTGGCCCGGCGCGCCCTCGTGGCACATCAGGTCGGCCAGGCTGGCCCCCAACTGCGTCGTGCCCAGCATGTGGAGATAGACGCGTCCCGGCCGCGCGCCGTCGGGGCTGGGACCGCTGGCATGGGCCGCGCCGCCGGCCACCTCGCTGAACGACGGCTCGCGGATCACCTCCATCCGGTGTTCCGGCAGCTTGTTGAACATGAGCGGCAGCTTCTCGCGCGCCGTGGCGATCAGACTGTTGGAATAGGCCAGTATCTCGGCGCGGTTCTCGTCGGTGTAGGGCTTGGGTGGGTCGGCGCGGTTCAGCTCGACGTAATAGGCGTCGGCGTTCTTGAAGCCCGCCTGCTTGGCCAGGGCGTCCTGTTCGCCCTGGATCCGCTTCACCTCCGAAAGGCCCAGCGTGTGGATCTGGTCGGGCGTCAGCGTGGTGGTGGTCTGCAGCGTGATCGCCGCCTGGTACCAGGCCAGTCCGTTCGGCAGCGTCAGGGCGCCCACCTTGCCCGACGGCGCCTTGCCGATGTCGCCTTCGCCCCAGGCGATGAGGCGCTCGTAGCCCGGCTTCATGTCGGTGCTCAGCGCGGCCTTGGCCTCCGCGAGCAGGCCGTCGGCCTCGGCGGATGTCACCTTGCCCGCGGCGGTCAGCTTGGCGACCTTGGCCTTGGCGTCCGTCCAGAGCGGCGAGTCCGGGCCGTCGGCCGCGAAGGGCTGGCCGGAGATCAGCTTCCTGCTCTCGCCGATCATCCGCTCGTAGGCGAAGCGCGGCATGCGGATCCCGTCGGCGGCCGCGCTCGTCGCCCGCTCACGGGCCTGGTCCATCGCCGGGCCCAGGGCGCGCAGGCGGGCGTTGTAGGCCTTCATGTCGGCGGCGCTGTCGACGAGATGCGAGCTGATCAGGAACGACGGCAGGCCGGCGTGCGCCCCGCTGCCGCCGAACGGGAAGTCGTAACGGCGGAACTTGTAGGCCAGCTCGGCCCGGTCAAGCTCCTGGCTCCACATGTCGAAACTGATCTTGCCCTCGTCCGAGAGCTTGTCGCGCTGGAAGCCCTGCTTCATCCGCGCCACGCTGCCGCGCCGCCATTCCAGCGCCCTCAGTTCGCCCGCCTCGCTCTGGTCGTTCAGGCGGTCGTAGCCGTCACGTCGGCCGATGATCGTCGCCGTCTGCGGACTGAACTTCAGGGCCTCGGCGAATTCGGCGTCCAGGAACGCGTTGAACTTCTGGGTTTCGGCGTCGGGCGCCTGCGCCATCGCGGCGGACGGGACGGCGAGAATGACGCCCGCGGCCGGAGCGGCGACGAGGGCAAGGGCGGCAAGGGCGGGAAGGGTGCGCAGCATGCCCGCAATGAGGCATGGCACGGCACGGTGCTCAAGCTGAGAGCGGTTTCGCGGGTGAAATGTGCCGGGGAGCGGGCCGTTGAGGTGGGCACTCCTCTCCCCCGCGAAGCGAGAGGGAGAGGGTAGGGAGAGGGCCTAGGCGTCTCAGCCTCCCGGGCGCTCCCCGCCGCAAGCATCGAGGATCGTGTCGCACACACCTTCGCGGTTGGTCAGCACGTCGGAATTCCAGAACCTCAGCACCTTGAGGCCCTTGCGCTGCAGATAGGCAGTCCGTCGCGCGTCGTAGTCCGCCTGCTCGGAGTGCTGGCCACCGTCGACCTCGACCACCAGGCCAGCTTCAACGCAAAGAAAGTCGAGGAAATAGGGGCCGAACGGGACTTGCCGTTTCCATTTCCAGCCGCCGAGGCGATGGGCTCGAAGAGCGTTCCAGAGGCGGGCCTCGGCCGGAGTATCTTCGCGCCGCAGTTCGCGAGCTCGATCCGTCCTGGCGCGGCCTGTGATCGCCATACTCTACGCGCCCTCTCCCTACCCTCTCCCTCTCGGCGCTTCGCGCTCGGGGGAGAGGAGTGGGTGGCTTCGACGCCATTGGTCCATGATCGCCTTCCGCGAACGCAGAGGGCTGAGCCAGCTACACCACCCGGTCCACCAGCATCTTCTTGATCTCGGCGATCGCCTTGGCCGGGTTCAGGCCCTTCGGGCAGACCTGGGCGCAGTTCATGATCGTGTGGCAGCGGTAGAGCTTGAACGGGTCTTCCACGTCGTCCAGGCGCGCGCCGGTGGCCTCGTCGCGGCTGTCGATGATCCAGCGATAGGCGTGCAGCAGCGCCGCCGGGCCCAGGTACTTCTCCTGGTTCCACCAATAGCTGGGGCACGAGGTCGAGCAGCAAGCGCAGAGGATGCACTCGTAGAGGCCGTCCAGTTTCTCGCGGTCCTCCGGCGACTGGCGCCATTCCTTCTGCGGCTCCGGCGTCTCGGTCTTCAGCCAGGGCTCCACCGAGGCGTACTGCGCGTAGAACAGCGTCAGGTCCGGCACCAGGTCCTTCACCACCGGCATGTGCGGCAGCGGGCTGATCGAGACCTTGTCGCCGGGGCATTCCTCGTGGCCGTGGATGCAGGCCAGGGTGTTGCGGCCGGCGATGTTCATGGCGCACGAGCCGCAGATGCCTTCGCGGCACGAGCGGCGGAAGGTCAGCGTCGGGTCGACGTTGTTCTTGATGTGGATCAGCACGTCCAGGACCATCGGGCCGCACTGGCTGAGGTCGACGTCGTAGGTGTCCCACGACGGGTTCTGGCCGCTGTCCGGATCGTAGCGGTAGATCTTGAACGTCTTGACCTTCGTCGCGCCCGCGGGGGCGGGGAAGTGCTTGCCGCCCTTGGGGACGGAGTTCTTCGGAAGGGTGAGCTGGACCATCTGTCTGTTCCCCTTCGCCTAGTAGACCCGCGCCTTCGGCGGGAAGGGCGCGATTTCGTTGGTCATGGTGTAGTCGTGCACCGGGCGGTAATCGATCTTCACCTTGCCGGTGGCGTCGTCGAACCACGCCAGGGTGTGCTTCATCCACTTCTTGTCGTCGCGGTCCGGGAAGTCCTCATGGGCGTGAGCCCCGCGGCTTTCGGTGCGGTTGTGGGCGCCGGTAACGGTCACGACCGCCTGGCCGATCAGGTTGTCCAGCTCCAGCGTCTCCATGAGGTCGCTGTTCCAGACCATCGAGCGGTCGGTAACCTTCAGGTCGACGCGCTTGGCGTTCACCGCGTTCATGCGCTGGACGCCGGACGCGAGGGCCGTGGAGGTCCGATAGACCGCCGCATCCTCCTGCATGGCCATCTGCATTTCCAGGCGCAGCTCGGCCGTCGACGTCGAGCCGTTGGCGTTGCGGAAGTGGTCGAGGCGGGTGAGGTGGCCGTCGGTCATGGCCGGCTTCAGCTCGGGCTGGGTCGCCCCGGCCTTGATCGTGTCGGCGGCGCGCAGAGCGGCGGAGCGCCCGAACACCACCAGGTCGATCAGGGAGTTCGAACCGAGCCGGTTGGCGCCGTGCACGCTCACGCAGGCCGCCTCGCCCACGGCCATCAGGCCGGGCACGGTCTGGTCGGGGTTCTTGCCGGCCTTGGTGACGACCTCCGAGTAGAAGTTCGTCGGGATGCCGCCCATGTTGTAGTGCACGGTCGGCAGGACCGGGATCGGCTCCTTGGTCACGTCGACGCCGGCGAAGATCTTGGCGCTCTCGGAGATCCCGGGCAGGCGCTCGGCCAGGATCTTGGGATCCAGGTGGTCGAGGTGCAGGAAGATGTGGTCCTTCTTCGGGCCCACGCCGCGGCCTTCGCGGATCTCCATGGTCATGGCGCGGCTGACCATGTCGCGCGGCGCCAGGTCCTTCACGGTGGGCGCATAGCGCTCCATGAAACGCTCGCCCTCGGAGTTGGTCAGGTAGCCGCCTTCGCCGCGAGCCCCCTCGGTAATCAGGCAGCCTGAGCCATAGATGCCGGTCGGGTGGAACTGCACGAACTCCATATCCTGCAGCGGCAGGCCGGCGCGCAGCACCATCCCGCCGCCGTCGCCGGTGCAGGTGTGGGCCGAGGTCGCCGAGAAGTAGGCGCGGCCGTAGCCGCCGGTGGCCAGGATCACCAGCTGGGCCTGGAACCGGTGCAGCGTGCCGTCGTCCAGCTTCCAGGCGGTGACGCCCCGGCAGACGCCCTCGTCCATGATCAGGTCCAGGGCGAAGTACTCGATGAAGAACTCGGTCGAGTGCGCAAGGCTCTGGCCGTACATGGTGTGCAGCATGGCGTGGCCGGTGCGGTCGGCCGCGGCGCATGTGCGCTGGATCGGAGCCTCGCCATAGTTCTTGGTCATGCCGCCGAAGGCGCGCTGATAGATCTTGCCGTCGGTCGTGCGGCTGAACGGAACGCCCCAGTGTTCGAGCTCGTACACGGCGGCCGGCGCGTTGCGGCACAGGTATTCGATGGCGTCCTGGTCACCCAGCCAGTCCGACCCCTTGACGGTGTCGTACATGTGCCAGCGCCAGTCGTCCTCGCCCATGTTGCCCAGGGACGCCGAGATGCCTCCTTGCGCCGCCACGGTGTGCGAGCGGGTGGGGAAGACCTTGGTGATGCAGGCCGTCTTCAGGCCGGCCTGGGCGCAGCCCAGCGCGGCGCGGAGGCCCGAGCCGCCGGCGCCGACCACGACGACGTCGAACTTGTGATCGATGAATTCATAGGTCGCCATGGGATCAGCCGCCTCCCAGCGCGACCTTGAGGATGGACATGATGGCCAGCGCGCCCGCGAGGCCGCTGACGAACAGGTTGGCCAGCAAGCAGGCCGCCTTGTTCAGGTGCGAATAGACGTAGTCCTCGATGACCACGCGCAGGCCCGACTGCATGTGCATGAAGCTGATGCCGAGGGTCAGCACCATCAGCGTCGCGTTCACGGGGCTGCGGATCCACTCTACGGCTTCGTAGTAGTCCATGCGGGCCAGCAGGATGACGCTGTAGACGCCCCAGAGGACGAGCGGGACCAGCGCCACCGCGGCGACGCGCTCCGAGAGCCAGTGGCCGACGCCGTGCTTGGCCGAGCCCAGCCCGCGGGCCGTGGAAAGGGGGGTGCGGAAGCTCATCAAAGGGCTCCGATCTGGAACGCGATCGCCCAGGTGGCGAGGGTCGCGGCGATGGTGAAGCCGAACACCGTCCAGGCCGACGAATTCGCGCTCTTGAGGTCCAGGCCGTGGCCGAAGTCCCAGACCAGGTGCCGCACGCCGTTACCCAGGTGATAGAAGACCGACACGGTCATGCCGAACATCACCAGCTTGCCCAACGGCGAGCCGAGCAGCCCCTTGAACGCGGCGTAGCTCTCGGGCCCGGCGGCCAGCGAGATAGCCCAGGCCGCGGCGATCAGGCCGCCGAGGTAAAGGCCCACGCCCGTGACCCGGTGCAGGATCGAGGTGGCCATGGTGATGTGCCAGCGCCAGACCTGCAGGTGCGGCGACATCGGACGGTCGGCGGGACCGCGTGGAACGGTAGACATGGCGAGCCGTCGCCTCCCCTAAAGCCCTCGGCCCAGCGGTTTTAAGCGCCGGAAAAGGGGTGTCAACGAACGGCCGACATGTGACACGCCGACCGCGCTTCGAGTTCGAACTTACGACGCCTTCAGTTGCGAATGCTTCGCATTATCCGAAGCTGCAGACTACGCCATTCCGTTCGTATTCCCCGAAGTCTTCCTCGCGGCATGCTTGGAGGCAATGCGCGATCAAGTTAGGGTTCCTTCGCGAAAGGCGAAGGATGCGCTTCGATCTCACCGATCTCCGTCTGTTCTGCGACGTGGTCGACGCCGGTTCGATCACAGCAGGCGCCGAGAAGAGCGCCCTGGCGCTCGCGGCGGCCTCCACGCGCATCCGCAACATGGAGGCGGTGCTGGGCGCCGCGCTCTTCACCCGGTCGCGACAGGGCGTGACGCCCACGCCCGCGGGTCGCACGCTGCTGAAGCACGCCCGCACCATCTTGGGGCAGGCGGCGCGCATGCGCGAGGATCTGTCGGCCTTCGCCGGCGGCCTATCGGGCGAGGTGCGCCTGCTGGCCAACACCAATGCGCTCACCGAGTTCGTGCCCGAGGCGCTGAGTTCGTTCCTGGCCGCCCATCCGCACGTCAGCGTCGACTTGGAGGAGCGGCTGTCGGACGAGATCGTCGGCCTGATCGCCGAGGGGGTGGGCGACGTGGGCATCGTCGCCGGCACCGTCGATGTGGGCGGCCTGCAGACCTACCCCTTCCGCTCGGACCGCTTCGTGGTGGTGGCGGCGAAGGGCCATCCGCTGGCCGCCCGCAGCCGGGTCTCGTTCGCCGAGGTCCTGGAATACGACTTCGTGGGCCTGGAGCGCTCCAGCTCGCTCCAGCGCTTCCTCACCTCGAAGGCCGCCCGCGAAGGTCGCCCTCTGCGGGCCCGCGTCCAGCTCCGCAGTTTCGACGCCGTCTGCCGCATGGTGGAGTCGGGTGTCGGCGTGGGCGTCGTCCCGCGCACCACGGCCTCGCGCGCCGCCAAGACCATGTCCCTGGCCGTCATCGACCTCGCCGACGACTGGGCGCTGCGAGAACTGACCATCGTGGTTCGGGCGGCGGACGAGCTGCGGCCCTATGCGCGGGAGCTGGTGGAGAGTTTGCGCGCCTAGGCCGCCGCGATGGCGCGGCCGTCGGCGTCGCGGCCGACCCAGCGCAGCAGGCAGGCCTGTAGCGCCTCGATGTCGATCGGCTTCTCGACGCTGTCGATCATGCCCGCGGAGCGCATGCGGGCGAGCTGCTCGGGCAGCACGTCGGCGCTCATCGCGATGATCGGCGTCGCACTCGCGGGGCCATCCAGGGCGCGGATGGCGCGGGTGGCGGCGAGGCCGTCCATCCCCGGCATGTGCACGTCCATCAGGATGGCGTCGTAGCGCGCCACTCGGGCGGCCTGGACCGCTTCGTGCCCGTCGCAGGCGACGTCCGCGGTGCAGCCGAGCAGGGTCAGCACCGCCACGCCCAGCTCGCGGTTCACGGGGTGGTCGTCGACCAGCAGGACGTGGGCGGCCAGCGCGCCCGCCTCCGCATCGTCGGCGGCCGCGGTCGTCGCCTGGGCGGCGCGCGGCAGCGTCGCTTCCATCCAGAACTCGGAGCCGGCCCCCGGCGTCGAGATGACGCCCACCCGGCCGCCCATCGCCTCGACGAGGCCCTTGGCGATGGCGAGGCCCAGGCCGGTGCCGCCGTAGGTGCGGCTGATCGAGCTGTCCACTTGGCGGAAACGGTCGAACAGGATGGGCTGCACCCCGGACGGGATGCCGACGCCGGTGTCGATGACGGCGATACGGATGCGGTCACCCGCCTCGCCGGCCGTTGCGGTGAGGGTCAGGGTCACGCCGCCGGCATCGGTAAACTTCACGGCGTTGTTGAGGAAGTTGAGCAGCACCTGGCAGAGGCGATGGTCGTCGCAGACGTAGGCGCCGGCCAGGTCCCCGGCGACGGTCATCTCGAGCGCCAGGCCCTTGCGCTCGGCCGCCTCGTTCACGATCGCCAGGGCATCGCGGCAGACCTGCGTCAGGTCCACCGGCTTGGGGTCCAGCTCCAGGCGGCCGGCCTCGACCTTGGAGAAGTCCAGAATGTCGTTGACCACCGTCAGCAGGGCGGCGCCGGAGCGGCGGATGACGCCCACCTGGTCGCGCGCCGCCTCGGGCAGGGAGGTGCGCTCCAGGACCTGCGCAAAGCCGATGATCGAGTTCAGCGGCGTGCGGATCTCGTGGCTCATGGTGGCCAGGAAATCGGTCTTGGCGATCGAGGCGGCGTCGGCGCGGTCGCGTGCGCGTCGGTCGGCGCGGGCACGGTTCGTCAGCAGGGCGCGGAGCCGCTGCTGGTGCGTCGCCATGAGGGCCGTGATGATCCCGGTGGCGAACACCATCGCCAGATAGACCTGGGAGATCGTCACCTTGCGGTTGATGTCCGGATAGTCGGAGAGCAGGGGCGGCGGCCCGAACGCCATGGCCAGTGTCAGCATCACCGCGCAAAGCAGGGCGATCGCCAGGGTGAGCGCGCGCGGGCCGAGGCGCAGGCCCAGCAGAGTCACGGCGGGGAAGATCCCGAGCAGCGCCAGGACGCCGAACGGAGTGAAGATCAGGGCCGCCAGCGCCGAGACCAAGAGCGCGCCGGACACGAGCTCCCACGGGCGCTTGGCCGCCGCTCCGGTTCCGCGATGGCCGAGCAGCAGGATCGCAGGCAGCACCAGGGACATGCCCAGGAACTTGGCGGCCAGCCGGTTCGCCACCATCACCAGCGGGAACTCGCCCTTCATCCCCAGCACCACCAGCCCGACCAGCCCGCTGCCCACCAGCAGCATCGGCAGCAGCGCCAGGAAGATCAGCCGCGCGAAGCGGCCAGGCGTGGTGAGGCGCACGGCGTTCAGCCGCCGGGCCAGGGTGGCGACGACCACGGCCTCCGCGGTGTTCAGCAGCGAATAGGCGACCGCGTCGAACAGCGAATGGCTGAACGCCAGCACGACGGCGAGCTGGATCATGAAGCCGGCGGCGAGGCAGGCTGGGGTCCAACGGCGCGGCAGCAGCAGGACGGCGCCGATGACGAAAGCGTTGGCCGTCCAGATCGTATCGACCCCGCCGGCCTGCTCACGCAGCACATTGGTGAGCCACAGGTTCAGGGTGTAGCCAGCGCAAAGCAGGCCCGCGATGATCGCCGGGCCGTGACGCCTGTCTATCTGGGGCACTGACGCTTCCTCGGTGCGTGCTGACGCGCGACCAGCCTAGGAGGCGGGGCGCGAAGGAAGCCTTAAGGCTGTTCAGCCTGAGCCGCTATTCGTCCTCGAGCCAGTCCGCCGAGCGCATTTCCTGGAGGCGCGAGGCCGTCCGCTCGAACTCGAAGGCGCCGTCGCCCTCTGGATAGAGCCGGGTCGGCTCGGACTCCGCCAGCACGATCAGATGGGTCTTCGCCTCGTAGAGCGCGTCGATCAGGATCACGAGGCGGCGCGCCTCTTCCCGGCGGTTGGCGGTCAGTCTCGGCAGGCTGTCGAGGAACACGGTGTGGAACCGCTCGGCCACGGCGATGTAATCATTCGGGCCCAGCGCCACCGAGCAGAGACTGCCGAAGGTTGCGCGCAGCAGGCCGCCGGCGGCATGGGGGAAGTGCACCTTGCGGCCCAGCACCTCCAGGGTCTCGCCGCTCTCCTCTTCCGGCCCCAGCATCTCGCGCCACAGCGCGTCGAAATGGCGCTCGTTGTCGGGATCGACGGGCGAGAACCAGGTCCCCGTCGCTCGCAACCGATCCAGCCGGTAGTCGTGTGGACCCGCGATGGTCATCACCTCGACCCGGCTCTTCAGCAGGTCGATGAAAGGCAGGAAGAGCTGGCGGTTGATGCCGTTCCTGTAGAGCTCGTCAGGCACGCGGTTGGACGTCGCCACGAGGGTGACGCCGCGCGCGAACAGCGCCTCGAACAGCCGGCCCAGGATCATGGCGTCGGCGATGTCGGTGACCTGGAACTCGTCGAAGCACAGCAGGCGCGCCTCGTTCGCCACGACATCGGCCACCGGCGGGATCGGATCGTCGCCCTTGTGCTGGCCGAACCTGGCCTTGCGTGCGGCGGCGTCGCCCTTGCGCCAGGCGTCGATCAGCCGGTGGATTTCGCCCATGAAGACGTGGAAATGGGTGCGCCGTCGCGACGGCTCTCGCGACGTCTCGAAGAAGAGGTCCATCAGCATGGACTTGCCGCGCCCGACCGGCCCGACGAGGTACACGCCGCGCTGGCCCTCTGGCTTGTGGAACAGCTTCTTCAGGCCACCCTTGGGCCGGTCGGCCGCCAGGTCCGCCTCCAGCCGCACAAGGGCCTGGAGGGCGGCGGCCTGGGCCGGGTCCGGCCGGATCGAGCCCTCGCGGACACGCGCGTCGTAGGCGGCTTGCAGGGCTGAGGCCATCGCCACCGGCCTAGCCGCGCCAACGCCGGAGCGCAAGGAACGGGCCGCGTCCGCGCGGGTTGTGGTTATCCAACCCACGGAGGACGCGCATGGCCGATCAAGAAGACCGCACCTTCAAGCCGCAGGCTCCCGAACTGGGCGAAGGGACCCCCGCGAACGTCGACGTCCATAAGCTGGGCCAGAGCGACCGGCCGGAGGAGGCCTGGGGCGAACCGCCCGACGCCGAGGCGCAATATGGCTCGAACCATACGACGCGGCCCGAGCGGACCGAGGCCCTGCGCGGCCAGGGCGCCAAGACCCGCCAGGCGACCAAGGATCAGATCAGCCGCCGGACCTAGGCCTTCCGGAACACGAAGATGTCGCCGACCCCGCCCAGGTCGATGGGCGGGCGGTCGGGGACGAGTCCGGCCGGGGCGGCCAACGGTTCCGGGTCGGTCATGTAGTAGGTCAGCCGCTCGGCGCTGCGATGTGCGATGCGGCCCGCCTCGTCGGATAGGACGTATTCGATCACTTGCTCCAGACGGTTCACGCCTTCCTTGAAACTGCGCTCCAGCACGAAGAGCAGCAGAGCCCGGCCGTCCCCAAGGTGCTGGTCCAGCACCGGACGGCGAGGGTCCGGAGGTTCAAGGCCCCGCATCAGCTCAAGCTTCGGGAGATGGAAGGCCGCCAGCCCACCGACCGCGAGGTGGCGGGCGGCCACCGCGAAGGTATTCCTCCAGGCGGCGCCGGTGGGAACGTGGGCGAGCGTGAAGAAGGGACAGACGACCAGGTCGAAGGTTCGCTTCACGTCCAGCGAAGTCATGTCGCCCTGGCGGAGCGTAACGCGCTCGCGTACGTCCGGGCCCAGCTTCGCGATGCGCGCCTCTGCCTGGGACAGCATGGTGGGCGAGATGTCCACGCCGCACACCTCGAAGCCGCGCTCGGCGAATCCGGCCGTGAGGCGGCCGGTGCCTGCGCCCAGTTCCAGGATCGCCCCGCCGGCCGGAACCAGGCCAGCGTAGATGTCCTCATCGCCCAGCAGGCGCGCGTCGGCGCCGGTGATCCGGTCGTAGAACACGGCGCTGAGGCTGCCGGCTGCGTAGTAGGGTTTGGCCTTCGCCATCCGTCGCTTGTGCCGCCGCGATTGCGCGGGATCAATGTGCAGGCCAAATATCCGGCCAAAGGCTCCGCTGTGAGAGGACCTCGATGACCAGCCTGATCCGTCGCTTCCGGAGCCTCGCGCTCGTGCTCATAGCGCCGCTGGCGCTGGCCGCCTGCGGGATCAACACGATCCCGACCAAGGAGGAGAAGGCCAAGGCCCAGTGGGCCGAGGTGCAGAACCAGTACCAGCGCCGCGCCGACCTGATCCCGAACCTGGTGGCGACCGTGAAGGGCTACGCAGCCCAGGAGTCCAGCGTGCTGATCGGGGTGAGCCAGGCCCGCGCCAGCGCGATGCAGGTGAAGTCCGACGCCAGTATCACCACCGATCCAGCGGCTTTCCAGCGCTATGCGGCCGCCCAGAACAACCTTTCGTTGGCCCTGGCGCCGCTGCGGGTGCTGCAGGAGAATTATCCGGACCTGAAGTCGAACGAGAACTTCATGGCCCTGCAGTCGCAGCTCGAGGGCACCGAGAACCGGATCGCCATCGCCCGGCGCGACTACAACGAGGCGGTCCGCGACTTCAACACGACGCTCCGCACCTTCCCGCAGGTGATCTGGGCGAAGACGATGTACAGTTCCAGCCAGCCGATGCAGCTGTTCCAGGCCACGGCGACGGCCCAGTCCGCGCCGACCGTCGACTTCGCGCCCGCGGCCCCCGCCGCCGCGCCGCCAGCCGGCGCCGCGCCCGGCTCGCCGCCGCCGAAGTAGGTGTTCCCGACGGCCTTACGCGTCCTTCTCCCCTTGCGGGAGAAGGTGGCCCGCGCAACGGGTCGGATGAGGGGTTTCGCTCCCCTCGCCGCCCGCCCCCTTATCCGTCACCCTTCGGGCGACACCTTCTCCCGCAAGGGGAGAAGGGTAGGGGTGATCGCCTTGCTTCTGGGCCTCCTTGTCGCGCTCCCAGCCCTGGCCGCGCCCAAGTTTCCGCCGCTCACCGGCCGGGTCGTCGACGACGCCAACATGCTCTCGCCGGCGACGGAAGCTCGCCTGACGCAGGAATTGGCCACCCTCGAGCAGCAGACCGGCCACCAGCTGGTCGTCGCGACATTGCCCGACCTGCAGGGCTACGAGATCGAGGACTACGGCTACCAGCTGCTGCGCGCCTGGGGCATCGGGCGCAAGGCGGAGGACGACGGGGCGATCCTGATCGTCGCGCCCAACCAGCGGAAGGTGCGCATCGAGGTGGGCTATGGCCTCGAGCCGGTGCTGACCGACGCGCTGTCCAGCCTGATCATCCAGCGCGCGATCCTGCCGGCCTTCAAAGCCGGCGACATGGAGAAGGGCGTCGTCGACGGAACCGAGGCCATCGCCCGGCAGATCGGCTTGCCGCCCGACCAGCAGAAGGCGGCGATCGCCGAGGCCGAGGCGGCCGGGCCGCAGGTGACCATCGCCGACCAGTCGGGCGACAGCGGCGGCGGCATCCCCCTGTTCGTGATCGTGATCGTCGTCGTCTGGGTGCTGAGCGGCCTGCTGCGGGCGTTCGGCGCGCGGCGGCGGTTCGGCGGCAGCGGCCTCTGGTGGTTGTTGCCCTTCATTCTTTCCGGCCCGGGCTCCAGCGGCCGGCGCGGCGGCGGATGGAGCAGTGGAGGTTGGTCGGGCGGTGGTGGCGGCGGCTTCTCCGGTGGCGGCGGATCGGGGGGAGGCGGCGGCGCCTCGGGGAGCTGGTGATGTCGAAGCTCAGCCTGACGTCCGACGATCTGGCC
This sequence comes from Phenylobacterium sp. FG114, assembly GCF_057809855.1. Classification (NCBI taxonomy): domain Bacteria; kingdom Pseudomonadati; phylum Pseudomonadota; class Alphaproteobacteria; order Caulobacterales; family Caulobacteraceae; genus Phenylobacterium; species Phenylobacterium sp. FG114. Next base: position 288,761 of record NZ_JBMDKU010000002.1, read on the forward strand.
GCGATCGAGGCCGCCGTGCGGGCCGCCGAGGTGCGGACCACGGGCGAGATCTACTGCGTGCTGGCCGAGGAGAGCTCGGACTACCACGCGACCCCGCTGGCCTGGGCGGCGGGCGTCGCCCTGCTGGCGCCGGCCATCCTGCTGCTGTTCGGGATACACGTGACCGCGCCCGACCTGCGGATGTTCGGCGGCTGGACGGCCGACCAGGTCGAGGAGGTGGGCGAGGCTACCGCGCGGGCGGCGCTGATCGGCACGCTGTTGCTGCAGGCCTTCCTGTTCGTGGCGACTCTGTTCCTCGTGGCCATCCCACCGGTGCGGCGACGCCTCACGCCCAGAGGCATGAAGCGCGACCGGGTCCGCATGCGCGCCGAGGAACAGTTCATCGCGAAGAACCTGCATGCCACTCGGGAACGGACGGGCGTGTTGATCTATGTCTCGGCCGCCGAACGCATGGCCGAGCTGATCGCCGACGAGGCCATCCACGCCCAGGTCGCTGACGACACCTGGGACAGGGCGATGGGCGCGCTGACCGCCGGGCTCAAGCGCGGTCGGGCGGCGGAAGGGTTTGCCGAAGCCATCGGCCTTTGCGCCAATGTGCTGGCCGAGAAGTTCCCCGCGCGGTTCGGCGACAACCCCAATGAGCTGCCGGACGCGGTGGTTGTGCTCCCACGCCCCTGAGGCGAGGCAGTTGCACGCTGAAGCTGCGACGAATTCACATAGGCTGTTGTGACCCTGGCGCCTCGGCCCCAGATTGGGCGTGGCTGTAGGGCGTGGCCGTTGGGGCCGAGTTTGGGCGTGAGCGACGACAAAGACAACCTTGACGCGCTTCGCGAACGTCTCCGCCGGTTGGAAGCCGCGGTCGACGCGACCGGTCTGGGCCTCTGGGAGTGGGATGTCCGCACCGGTGAACTCGTCTGGAACGACCGCAATCGCGAACTGTTCGGTGTCACCCACTCTCGCCCGCTGACGATCGAGGACTATCCCGAGCTGGTGCATCCCGACGATCGCGAGGTGGTCCGCGAAGCGTACCTCCGAGCCAGCGACGGGCCCGAGGACAGTCTTTTCGGCATGGAGCACCGCGCCCGGCCCGGTCCCGACGGCAAGTCGCGGTGGATCCTGACCCGCGGGCGCCTGCTCAAGGACGCCGAGGGCGTGCGGATGGCCGTGGGCTCGAACCTCGACATCACCGACCGCAAAACCGCCGAGGAGCGTCGCAGCCTGGTGCTGCGCGAGCTGGCGCATCGAGCCAAGAACGGCATCCTCATCATGATGACCATCGTCGCCCAGACGGCCAAGGGCGTCTCGACGGTCGAGGACTTCGAGGCGGTGCTGATGGCGCGGCTGCAGTCCATGGCCGACAGCCAGGACCTGGTCACCCAGGCCGCGGGTCGGTCGCTGCGGTTCGCCGACCTGCTGGACCGGGCGCTGGATCCTTTCGACAGCTCGCGCTTCGACATCGATCCGCAGCTCCGAGAGATCAGCATCTCGAACGAGATGGTCGTGGCCATGGCCCTGCTGCTGCACGAACTCTCGACCAATGCCGTCAAGTATGGCGCGCTGTCCGCTCCGGCCGGCCGGGTGCGGCTCGACCTCAGCCATGCGCCGGGCGAGAAGGCCCAGCTGAAGTGGACGGAAAAGGGCGGCCCCGAGGTCAGGCCCGTCACCCGCAAGGGCTTCGGCAGCCGCCTGCTGGACATCTCGCTGCGCAACAACGGAGGCCACGTGGTGGCACGGTTCGAACCGTCAGGCTTCCAGGCCGACATCCATTTCCCCGCCGCACGCGGCTAGGACCAAACATTACGGCTCTGTCATCTAGCGGAGCTTTCACGCCGCCCACCCGACAGGTAGCATCATACGCGAACGGTCGGAGACGCGGGCATGGCCTATTCCCTCAATGTGAACGGCAAGGCGGTTTCCGCCGACGTGGACGGCGACACGCCGCTCCTCTGGGTTCTTCGCGATACCCTCGGGTTCGTGGGCACGAAGTACGGCTGCGGCGTCGCGGCGTGCGGGGCCTGCACGGTCCATGTCGACGGCGAGGCGATGCGCTCGTGCCAGATCCCCGTCGAGAGCGTCGGCAAGGCCAAGATCAGCACCATCGAGGGAATGGCGGCCCATCCCGTCGGCAAGAAGGTTCAGGCGGCGTGGACCGAACTGGACGTCGCCCAGTGCGGCTACTGCCAGGCCGGGCAGATCATGAGCGCCACGGCGCTGCTTTCGAAGACGCCGAAGCCGAACGACGCCCAGATCGACGAGGCCATGAACGGCAACATCTGCCGCTGCGCCACCTACGTCCGCATCCGGGCCGCCATCAAGCGCGCCTCCGGCCAGAAGGAGGCCTGAGCCATGACCTACCATGACCTGAAGGCCAATCGCCGCGAGATCCTGACCTCGGTCGGCGCGGGCGGCTTCACGCTGGCGTTCTCGATGGCCGGCAAGGCCGAGGCGCAGGACGACGCGCTGAGGCCGCTGAACGCCTATGTCACCGTCGCGCCGAATGGCCAGGTGACCATCCTCGCCAAGAGCCCCGACGTGGGCCAGGGCGTGAAGACCATGCTGCCCATGCTGATCGCGGAGGAGTTCGACGTGGCGTGGGAGGACGTGCGCATCGAGATGGCGCCGAACGATCCCAAGACCTACGGCCGCCAGTTCGCCGGCGGCAGCATGGCCACGCCCATGCACTGGGACGACCTGCGCCGCGTGGGCGCCGTGGCGCGCGCCATGCTGATCCAGGCGGCGGCGACGGCGTGGAACTGCGGCCCCGGGGACTGCACGACCGCGCCGGGCGAGGTGATCCACAAGCCGTCGGGCAAGAAGCGGACCTATGGTTCGTTGGCCATGGCCTGCGCCACGATCACGCCGCCCGACCCGAAGACGGTGCCGCTGAAGGACGCCAAGGACTACCGCATCGTCGGCAAGCCCAAGGTCCAGTACGACACGGCCAAGATCGTCACCGGCCAGCCCCTGTTCGGCATCGACCAGCGCCGGCCGGGGATGCTGTACGCCACCTACGTGAAGGCGCCCGTGTTCGGGGCCAAGGTGGCCAGCGCCGACCTCGAGGCCGCCAAGGCGGTGAAGGGCGTGAAGGCGGCCTTCATCGTCGCCGGCGCCGACGACGCGTTCGCGCCGGCGGGCGGCCATATCGGCCAAGGATTGATGCCGGGCGTGGCCGTGGTGGCCGACAGCTGGTGGGCGGCGCGCAAGGGCCGCGACAAGCTCAATGTGAAGTGGGCCGACCACCCGACGTCCAGCCAGTCCAGCAAGGGCTTTGCCGAGCAGGCCGCCGCGCTCAACGCCGGAAAGCCGATGCGCAACGCGCGCAACGACGGCGACGTCGAGGCCGCCCTGAAGGGCGCGGCGAAGACGGTGGAGGCGGCCTACGCCTATCCGTTCCTCAGCCATGCGAACCTCGAGCCGCAGAACTGCACCGCCGAGTTCAAGGACGGCAAGCTCGAGGTCTGGGCGCCGACCCAGTACCCGGAGCCAGGCCGCCAGCTCTGCGCCAAGACCCTGGGCATGAAGCCCGAGGACATCACCGTGAACATGGTCCGCGGCGGCGGCGGCTTCGGCCGGCGGCTCGCCAACGACTACATGGTCGAGGCGGCCTGGATCGCCCGCGAGGCGAAGGCGCCGGTCAAGCTGGTCTGGACCCGCGAAGACGACATGCAGCACGACCACTACCGGCCGGGCGGCTTCCACTTCTTCAAGGGCGGCCTCGACGCGCAGGGCAACCTCGTGGCGCTTCAGGACCACTTCGTCACCTTCGCCAGCGGCTCCGGCCCGACGGCGCCCAGCGCCGGCATGTCGGCCGCCGAGTTCCCTGCCCGCTTCGTGCCCAACTGCCGCTACGACGTCAGCACCATCCCGCTGGGCGTGCCCACCGGTCCGCTGCGGGCGCCGGGTTCGAACGCCCTGGCCTTCGCCTTCCAGTCCTTCATCGACGAGATGGCCCACGCGGCGGGCGCCGACCCTCTGGCGTTCCAGATCAAGCTGCTGGGCGACAAGGACGTGGTGGGCGAGGCCCCGGCCGCCTACGCCGCCGGCCGCATGCGCGGCGTCCTCAAGGCCGTGGGTGAGATGTCCGGCTGGGCCAATCGCGGCAAGCTGCCCAAGGGCGAAGGCATGGGCGTCGCCTGCTATTTCAGCCACCTGGGCTACTTCGCCGAAGTGGCGCACGTCGCGGTTTCGGCTGAGGGCGCGGTGAAGGTGAAGAAGGTCTGGGTGGCCGCCGACGTGGGCCGCCAGATCATCAATCCGCACGGCGCCATAAACCAGGTGCAGGGCTCGGTGCTGGACGGCCTCTCGGGGGCCCTTCACCAGCAGATCACGATCGCCAACGGCGCGACCGAGCAGAGCAACTTCACCGACTATCCGCTGATGCGGATCTCGGAGTCGTGCCCGGTGGAGGTGAAGTTCCTCAAGACCGAGTTCCCGCCCACCGGCCTGGGCGAACCCGCCCTGCCGCCGGCGATCCCGGCGCTGACGAACGCCATCTTCGCCGCCACGGGCAAGCGCGTCCGGAGCCTGCCGGTCACGCCGGAGATGCTCAAGGCGTAGGGGAGGCCGGCCTGGCCTACCGCTTTCGCGCGTAGGTCAGGATCAGCGAGCCGACGTCGGTGGAGATCACTTCCGTGAGCTCGAAGTCGCGCCGCGGCCCGCCTTCGAACAGCTTCTTGCCGCCGCCTAGGGTGTAGGGCGCCAGCATGAGCCGGTACTCGTCGATCAGGTCGGCCTCGGCCAGGCTGTGGGCAAGGTCGGCGCCGCCGAAGCAGACGATGGCGCCGCCAGGCTGCGCCTTGAGCGCCGCGAGTTGGCCGAGATCGGTGAGCAGTTCCGCGTTCCAACCGGGATCACCGGAGAGGGTCTTCGAGATGACGACGCGCGCCCGCTGGTTATAGGCCTTCGCGAAGTCGCGCATGTCCTGCGGCATGGCCTCGTCAGTCTCGGCCGCCGGCCAGAAGGCCTTCATGTATTCGAAGTTGACCCGCCCGTAGACGAACAGGTCGCTGGTCTCCATGGCCCAGTTGGACCATTTCGCGGCCACGTCGTCGGACCAGGGTGGCGGCACGAACGCGCCATCGGGACCGGTGGTGAAGCCATCGAGGCTGACGACCTGCGAAACAATCAGCTTGCGCATCGGGGGAGGCCTTGTGGGAGGACGGCGGCGCGCGCCGGCTGACGAACCAAATATCCATACCGGTTGCGTAATGCAATCAGATTTCTGCGACCGTGTCGCAGATGGCTTGCCAGCCGCGAGCCAGCGAATACGGTCGGCTTGCGAAGCGGGCGGAGGAAGCAGGTGGCGCAGGGGATCGACGCGACGACGCGCCGGCCGGCGCTGCCGGTGAAGTTCCTCTACGGCCTGGGCGCCATGGGCGAGGCTTCGTTCATCGCCGCGGTGGCCTTCGTCTTCTTCTACTACACGGCGGTGCTCGGACTCTCGGGCAGTCTGGTGGGCGCCGCGTTGTTCCTGGGGCTGTGCGCCGACGCCGCGGTCGATCCGTTCTTCGGCTCGTGGTCGGACAACATCCATTCGCGCTTCGGACGCCGTATCCCGCTGATGGCCTTCGGCGGTCCGGTGATGGCGTTGTCGGTGGGCATGCTGTTCGCCCCGCCGGCCGGCCTGCCCGAGCTGGCGCTGTTCGCCTGGCTGGCGGGCTGGGCGATGGTCGTCCGCGCCGGCGTGTCGATGTTCCACGTGCCCTACGTGGCCCTGGGCGCAGAGATGTCGGCCGACTACCACGAACGCTCCAGCGTCGTGGCCTGGCGCACGGTCTTCGGGATCATCGCCACCGGCACGGCGACGGGCCTGGCCTATTCGGTGTTCTTCAAGGGCGAGGGCGGCCTCCAGCGGCCGGACGGTTATCCCGCCTTCGGGTGGACCATCGCGGCGATCATCGCGGCTTCGACTTTGATCTCGACCTTGGGCTCCGCCAGGTATGCCGCCTCGCTGCCGGGCGCGCCCAGGGTGGGGCAACACCTGCTGCGCCGCTTGCCGGCCGAGGTGGCCGAGATCTTCCGCAATCCCTCGTTCCGCACGCTCTTCTTCTCGGCGGGCGTCTGCTACACGGCCGTCGGCGTGAATTCGGCCTTCAACAGCCACGCCTACGTCTTCGTCTGGAAGCTCCAGCCCGACATGATCCAGACGGCGACCTTCTCGTTCCTGGGCGGGCTGTTCCTGGGCGTTCCGGCGACCCCGCTCGTGGCGCGGGTGCTCGAAAAGAAGACGGTGGCGATGATCGGCATGGGGCTCGTCGCCGGCGCGTGGATCCTTCTCGGCCTGCCGCGCATCGTGGGGCTGGTGACCGCCGAGGGGCGCGCGGCCCTGCCCCTGCTGGCGGGGCTGGTCGCGGTGGCCGGGCTGGGGGCGGGCTTCTGCGCCATCGCCTTCCCCTCGATGATGGCCGACGCCGCGGACGAGCATCAGCACCTGTTTGGCCGCCGACGTGAGGGGCTCTACTTCGCGGGCCTGGGCTTCGCCTTCAAGGCCGCTACCGGCCTCGGGGTGCTGCTGTCGGGATTCGCCCTGGATCTGATCGGCTTCCCCAAGGAGATCGGCCGCCAGGTGAGCGCGGTCCTGCCCCACAGCTTGCAGCAGAAGGTTCTGTTCGCCTGGGGGCCGCTGGGCGCGGTGATGGTCTTCGGCTCGATGGCGATCCTCGCCGCCTATGCGATTTCCCGCCGCCGCCACGCCGAGGTGGCCGCCGCCCTCCGCCTGCGCAACGGAGCCGCCGCGGAATAGGGCCGTGACGTGGCGTCACGGTTGCCACGCCGCGCAAGGGGAATAGCGTTCTCCCAACAAGAACCGCACGGGAGGACACCAGGTGGCGGTCGCAGAAGGTATCGGCGGGCCTGCGGTGACGGCGGGCGGCGCACAGGCTGGCGGCGTGGCCAAGCCGTCCGCTGGCGTGAAGTTCTTCTACTCGATCGGGCAGTTCATCGAGTCCGGCTACCTGGCGGTCAACACCTTCGTCTTCTTCTACTACACGGCGGTGCTGGGCCTTTCGGGCAGCCTGGTGGGCGCGGCCATGGCGATCAGCATGACCGTGGACGCTGCCCTGGACCCGCTGATCGGGTCCTGGTCCGACAGTATCCGCTCCCGCTTTGGACGCCGCTTGCCCGCGATGCTGCTGGCCGCGCCGCTGACCATGGTGACCATGGGCCTGCTCTTCGCCCCGCCGTCCGGCATGACGCCCATTCTGCTGTTCGTCTGGCTCACCCTCACCAAGGGCGCGCTGCGGGCCTTCGCCTCGATGTACAACATTCCGTACTTCGCCCTCGGCGGCGAGATGTCGGACGACTACGTCGAGCGCTCGCGGATCGTCTCGTACCGCCTGCTCTCGGGCATCCTCGTGACCGTGATGATCACCGCGATCGGCTATTCGGTCTTCTTCGCGGGCGAGGGCGGGCTGCAGCGGGCCGAGAACTATCCCGCCTTCGGCTGGACCATCGCGGTGCTGGTGCTGGCGGGCGGCCTGATCTCCTGCGCCGGCCTCTGGCGCTTCGCCACGGCCCTGCCGCAGCCCGTCGTCCCGCCCGAGCCCATCGCCCGCCGGTTCCTCGGCGAAGTCGCCGAGATGATCCGCAACCGGACGTTCGTGATCCTCTTCACCTCGATGCTGCTGTTCGCCAGCGCGGTGGGCGTGCACCAGGCGCTGAACAACCACGCGTACATCTTCGTGTGGAAGCTGCGGCCCGAGACGATCCAGGTCATCACCTACGTCTATCTCACCGGCATCCTGATCGGCGTCCCGCTCACGCCGGCGCTGTTGCGAAGGATGGAGAAGAAGGCCGTGGCTTCGTTCGGCTTCGTGGTGGTGGCGGCCGGCTGGCTGGTCCTGCCCGGCCTTCGTGGCCTAGGGCTCTTCGCGCCCGAGGGCGGCGCGGCCCTGCCGTGGCTGTCGCTGTCGTCGCTGGTGTTCGGCGTGGCGTCGGGACTGATCTTCATCGTCTTCCCCTCTATGATGGCCGACGCCGCGGAGGAGCACGAGCACCTCCACGGTTCACGCCGCGAGGGGTTGTTCTTCTCGGGCCTGGGCTTCGCAGGCAAGGCCGCGGCCGGGATGGGTCTCCTGATCGGCGGCTTCGCGCTCGACCTGCTGCGCTTCCCCCGCGAGGTGGGCCGGCAGGTGAACGCCGTGGTCGATCCGGACGTGCTGTCCCACCTGGTCCTGACCTGGGGCTGGGCGCCGGCGGCGCTGGTCGGCCTGGGCGGGCTGGCCTTCTCGCCCTACGCCATCACCCGCGCCCGGCACGAACAGATCACCGCCGAGCTGCGCGCGCGGCGCGCCGCCGCCGTGTGACGCAGCGTCAGAGTTGCCAGCCGCCCCCAGAGGGATACCGTTCTTTCCAATGAAGCGTTCAGTCGGAGGAACGGTGTGGCGGCGGTTGACGCGTTAGGCGGGCCCGCGCCCGCCGTTGTCGAAGGCGAGCTCAAGCCGCCATTCCATGTGAAGTTGCTCTACGCGTTCGGCCAGGCCATCGAGTCCGGCTATCTGATCGTCGCCGGCTTCGTGTTCTTCTACTACACGGCCGTCCTGGGCCTTTCGGGCAGCATGGTGGGCGTAGCGCTCGCGATCAGCATGTGCCTGGACGCCGTGATGGATCCGCTGATCGGGTCGTTCTCGGACAATCTGCGCAGCCGGTTCGGCCGCCGCCTCCCGCTGATGGCGCTGGGCGCGCCGCTGACGGGTCTGAGCCTCTGGCTGCTGTTCTCGCCACCGCTGGGCCTGCAGCCGCTGCTGCTGTTCACCTGGCTTGTCGCGTTCAAGATGGCCCTGCGTGGCGTCGCTTCGCTCTACAACCTGCCCTACGCGGCCTTGGGGGCGGAGATGGCCAGCGGCTATGCCGAGCGGGCCAGCGTCGTGGCCTATCGCGGCGCCTTCGGCGTGGTGATCAGCCTCGCGGTGACCATCCTCGCCTATTCGGTGTTCTTCGCCGGCCCAGGCGGCCTGCAGGAGCAGCGTTACTATCCGGCCTTCGGCGCCGGCATGGGCGCGCTCCTCTTCGCGGCCGGCGCCATCTGCTGTGCGGGGGTCTGGGGCTTCGCGCGCCGGCTGCCCCAGCCGACGACGCCGGGCGCCACCCTGATGGCGGGCCTGGCGCGCGAAGCGCCGGAAGTGTTCCGCAACGCCTCGTTCCGCTCGCTCTTCCTCTCGGCCTTGCTGTTCTGGATCGCGGCGGGCGTGAACGGCGCGCTCAACAACCACGCCTACACCTTCGTCTGGAAGATGCCGCCCCAGATGATCCAGTCGGTGAACGTCTCGTTCTACCTGGCGATCATGGTGGGCGTGCCGCTCACCCGCCCGCTGCTGAACCGGTTCGAGAAGAAGTCGGTGATCCTGCTGGGCCTGGCCCTGATGGTCGGATCGATGACGGTGCTGCACGGGCTGCGCGCCATGGGCCTGTTCATGCTGACCGGCGCGGAAGTGGTGCCCTGGCTCATGGTCAATGTCGCCATCGCCGGCGTCGGCATCGGGTTCCTGGTGGTGGCCTATCCCGCGATGATGGCCGACGCCGCCGACGAGCACGAGGTCCTGTTCGGGGCCCGGCGCGAGGGGCTCTATTTCGCCGGCCTGGGCTTCGCGTCCAAGGCGGCCGGCGGCTTCGGCCAGATGGCGGCCGGCTTCGCCCTCGACGCGCTGGATTTCCCCAAGGCGGCGGGCCACGTGGTCGGGGCCGCGCCGCCCGAGCATACCCTGCGCCTGCTGATCCTGGCCTGGGGGCCGCTGGCGGCGCTGTTCGCCGTAGCCGCCGGCCTGTCGCTGCTGCCCTATGCCGTCACCCGGGAGCGCCACGCCGAACTCGCCGCGCGGCTGCAGCTCAAGCGGGCGGACGACGTGCGGGCAGGACGCAGTTCCTAGGACCTAATGGGGCACGTAGGAACGCAGCACGTCCTCGATGATCCGTTCCAGCTGCTCGATCGTGCCGCATTGCTTGGCCACGTGGCAGAAGCGGGCGTAGCGGTTCATCACGCTGTCGCCCTGGCCCCAGTAGCTCTCCGGTTCGGGGTTCAGCCAGATCACCGCGCGGCTGCGGTCGTGGATCTGGCGCATGATGTCCAGGCGCGGGTCGGCGAAGTTCGAGCGCCCGTCGCCCAGGAAGATCACCGTGGTGCGGCGGTCCAGGCTGTCCAGGTGCTGGTCGGCGAAATCCTGCAGCGAGCGGCCGTAGTCGGTCTGCTGGAAGCCGATCTCCTGCAGCACCTTCAGGATCGCGCCTTCGACCCCGTTGTCGTCCAGGATGTCGTTGACGCTGATCATCCGGCCCGAGAACGCGAAGGCGTCCATCCGGTCGACCACCTCGTTCAGCGAATAGAGGAAGGTCAGCAGGAACTGGGCGGCCGCCGCCACCGACTTGCTCACGTCGCAGATCGCCACGATCGACGGGCGGTCGACCTTCTTGACCTTCCACTCGATGTTGAACGGCACGCCGCCATGGGCCATCGACCGTCGCAGCGTCTTGCGGATGTCGAGGTGGCCCTTCTGCGCGGCGCGGCGGCGGCGGGAGTATTTCGCGGCTAGCCGCTTGGCCATTTTCTTCACCAGCGCCTGCATGAGCTGGTAGTCGACCGGGTCGACGCCGCCGTCGGCGTTGAGCTGCTTGCGCGCCAGCCGCTCCTCGCGAAGCTCACGCGCCGAGCCCGCGGCGTAGAGGTCGTGCTGCCGCGCGACATAGGCCTGGGCCTCGGCGAAAAGGTCGCGCCGGGCCTGATCCAGCCGGTCTGCCAGGCCCTCGCCCTCGCCATTCGGCAGGCGCCGGGCGTTGGCGATGATCCGCTCGATCTCCTCCAGCCCCATCTCCTCCAGCAGACGGCGCGTGAGGCGCGAGCGCTGGGTGGTCAGGCGGATGTCGGCGACGCCAGCGCGGGCGGCGGCCTCCTCCATCGACTGCTGGATCTGGGCTGCGTCGCCCTGCAGCACAGCCTGGGCCAGCGGCGAGCTCTCCGTCGCCGCCATGTCCTCGTCGGACGCCTCGCCCTGCTCGGAAGCGGACGGCGGCGGCATGGAGAGGGCGTCGCGGGCGAAGAAGGTCTCGAACACCGTCTCGAACCGGCCGACCTCGTCCGCGGACTTCGCCAGCGTGGAACACAAGGCGTCGCGGAACAGCTCCCGGTCGCCATAGCCGGTGACCGCGACCGCCCGCGATGCGTCGATCGCCTCGGCCGGAGAAACCCTGACGTCGGCGGCCCGCAGCGCGCGGAAGAACTGTTCGAGGGTGTGCTGCATCAGCGCCCGCTCACTTGCGATGCAGCAGCTCGACCACCTGCGGCTCGACCGCGCCGATGTCCTGCTCGAACTTGAGGATCACGTTCAGGGTGTCGCGAACGACCTCCGGCGCCAGACTGTCGGCGTGCAGCAGGACCAGCGCGCGGGCCCAGTCCACCGTCTCGGAAATCGAGGGCGACTTGCGCAGGTCCAGCGTGCGCAGCGTCTGGACGAAGGCCACCAACTCGCGGGTCAGCTTGGCCTCGATGCCCGGCACGCGGGTGGCGACGATCTTCTCCTCCAACGCCGCCTCGGGCAGGGGGATATGCAGGTGCAGGCACCGGCGCTTCAGGGCGTCGCCCAGGTCGCGGACGTTGTTCGAGGTCAGGAACACCAGCGGCGGGGTCTTGGCCTTCAGCACGCCCAGCTCGGGCACCGAGACCTGGTAGGCCGACAGCACTTCCAGCAGGAAAGCTTCGAACGCCTCGTCCGACTTGTCGACCTCGTCGATCAGCAGCACGCAGCCGTCGTCCTCGCGCAACGCCTTCATCAGCGGGCGCGGCTCGAGGAAGGGTTCGGAGAAGAACAGGTCGCCCATGCCGTGCAGGCGGTCCATGGCGGCGTCCATGTCCGGCGCGTCGGCCAGGGTCTCGCCCATCCGGTCCTTGAGGATCTGGGTGTAGAGCAGCTGCTTGCCGTACTTCCACTCGTACAGCGCCTTGGACTCGTCGAGGCCCTCGTAGCACTGCATCCGGATCAGCGGCAGGCCGAGCAGAGCGGCGGTGGACAGCGCCAGCTCGGTCTTGCCGACGCCGGCCGAGCCCTCGACCAGGATCGGCTTCTCCAGCTTCACCGCCATGTAGAGCGCGGTCGCGATGCGGCGCGAGGCGATGTAGCCGACCGAACCCAGGCCCTCGATCAGGGCGTCGACGGAGGCCAGCGGGTCGGCGGCGTTGGCCGCGGCCGCCGGGTTGGAAATGGTCAAAGCAACGGTCTTTCGAAATGAAACGATGAAAGCCCGATTGTGCCGCGCCGCCGCCGGTCAGGCAAACGCCCGTTTGACGCGGCGGCTTAAGGCGCCGCGTCCAGCGCCTTCCAGGTCTTGGGACCCACGATCCCGTCGGGAACCGCGCCGACCGACCGCTGGAACTCGCGCACCGCCGCCTCGGTGCGCGGTCCGAAGACGCCGTCGGCGCTGAGCTTGAGCTTCTTCTGGAGCACCACCACCGGATCGCCCTTCGCGCCGCGCCGCAGCGTCGGCCGCTTCTTGTTGTCGACCGCCGGAATCAGCGGGGTGACGGGCCCGCCACCGCCCAGCAGGGCCTTCACGCCGGTCCGGAAGACGTCCATGTCGAACAGGGGATCGGGCTTGCGCCCCTTGGGCAGGGCATATTCCTTGTGGCCGCAGCACATGCTCTCGTTCGCGCCGATCTTGCGCAGGATCGCCGCCACGCCGCGGCGGTAGGCGTCCATCTGGACGTCCGGCCAAGGGTCGCTGGTCAGGCCGGTGTTCTCGGCCTCGATGCCGATGAAGCTGCTGTTGCCTGTGCTGACCCCGCCCCACAGCCCCGCACCGGCGTGCTGAGCCCGGCCGGCGGCGACGATGTAGTAGGCGCCGTCGCGACCGAGGCCCAACTGGGCGAGCGGACCCCGCAGGCCGGGTCGGCCGTTGGTGATCACGCCCAGGCTCGGCATGTTGCCCTTCGCTCCGCCGCCGGTGTGGTGGCAGATGACCCCCTTGATGGGGCCGACGTCGCCGACGCCGCGATCCAGCCAGCCCGGCTGTTCGGCGACCTTCAGGCCCGCGGCTTCCAGCACGTCGGGCAGCCAGGTCAGGGAATAGGACATGGCCGGTTCTCCTTAGACGTTGGCTACGCCGCCGCGGGCGGCGGGGAGTTCTTCGTCGGGCGTGTCGTCCGCGCCGTCGTGGCGGTCGACGCAGCTGTCCTCGTCCTCGCTGGGTTCGGAGGGCGTGGGGGCGGCTGCCGCCACGCGGGCCGCCGCTGCTGTCGTCGCTGCTGTCGCCGCGGCAGCTGCGGCAGAGGGCTTGGCGGGCTTGAGTGTCGCGATGGCGCTGTCCGCCAGCAGGTCCGGCACCAGCCGTTCGAGGAAGCCGGCGGTGAATGCGACCACCGCGACCATGGCCCAGGAATAGGCCGCGCCGCCCGCGGGGTCGTGCACCACGGTCTTGCCGCCGAAGGAGGGGGTGGCGACCACGCCCGACTGGAGGAGGAAGATCAGCACGGTCGCCGCAATGACGCCGATGACCACGCGCAGCACCGCGTCCGCCGAGTTGTCCCCGGCCCGCAGGTCGGGCAGCACGGTTCGGTTGCGGATGCCCGTCGCGACGGAGAAGAAGGCCCCGAATGCCCCGGCGGCCGCGGCGAGCCAGAGCGGATAGGTCGTCGGCTTGAACGCGAAGACCGCCCGCGCGTACCAGTCGGACGTGAGGACGATGATCGGGATCACCGCCACCGCCAGCGCGGCTGAAGCCACCATCAGATACTGGAACCGCGCCCGCGACACGCGCATGTCGTAGACATCCGCCTTGATGGCCTCGAGCAGGGCCATCGCCCCCTCCGGCTGGCCTTCGAGCGCCATGACCAGGGCGTCTGCGCCGCGCCGATCGAGTGCGGTCGCCTTTGCCCGGTCCCGCAGGTTGCTGCTGCTGCGCCAGCCATCGATCAGGCCGTTGATCTCGCCCCGCAGCGGGCCGAGGCAGGCCAGCGCCGTCCGCTGCTCGGCCTCCTTCGCCGGCGCGTCGGCGAAGTGGATCATTAGCCGGTCCTTGGTGCGATAGACTGTATAGTTGGGCGGCCGCGAGGCGTAGACCGCCTCTACGGTCGCGCCCGCGGAGTCCGTCGCGCCCAGCTTGATGTCGGCGACCAGCATCACAGAGCCCTCCCCCGGCAATCTGGTGTAACGCTGATCTATAAAAGCTTAGGTTGCAACCTTGTTCTGCATTTGTCTTCGCGATCCGTCTTCCAGACGGCGTAGCGTTCCGGCAGGCAGCGGGCGCAGGGACGGTAGCCGGCGGCGATGGCGTCGGCCTCGTCGGCGAAGAACACGCGATGGCGGACGTAGTGGCCGGCCGCGATCCAGCGCAGCGCGCTCGGGCAGTCCAGCCGACCGTATCCCTTCAGTCGGCGGTGACCGCCGAACGCCCCTGGGGTAGCGCTTTCATAGAGCCGCCCATCAGGACCGATCAGCTGGAACATGCCCGATCATCGCGCCGCGGCGACCGGGCTGCTCGCGGAAATCAGACGTCGAAGGTGACGCCCTGGGCCAGCGGCAAGGTCTTGCCGTAGTTCAGGGTGTTGGTGGCTCGGCGCATGTAGGCCTTCCAGGAATCGGAGCCGGCCTCGCGACCGCCGCCGGTTTCCTTCTCGCCGCCGAACGCGCCGCCGATCTCCGCGCCCGAGGGGCCGATGTTGACGTTGGCGATGCCGCAGTCCGAACCCTTGGCCGAGATGAACAGCTCGGCTTCGCGCATGTCATTGGTGAAGATCGACGACGACAGGCCCTGGGGCACGTCGTTCTGCAGGGCGATCGCCTCGTCCAGGTCGCGGTACTTCATGACGTAGAGGATCGGCGCGAAGGTCTCGCGCTTCACGACGTCCGCCTGGCTCGCCATCTCGACCAGGGCCGGCCGCGCGTAGAAGGCCTCGCCCATCTCGACGCGCTCGCCGCCGGTGACCTTGCCGCCGGCCGCCTTGGCGTCGGCCAGGGCCTTCTGCATCAGGTCGAAGCCTTGCTGGTCGATCAGCGGGCCGACCAGCGTGCCGGCCTCACGGGGATCGCCCACCTTCACCGAGCCGTAGGCCGCCTTCAGTCGCGGCAGGAAGGCGTCGTACTGGCTCTCGTGCACGAACAGGCGGCGGAGCGTGGTGCAGCGCTGGCCGGCGGTGCCCATGGCGGCGAAGGCCACGCCGCGGATGGCCAGGTCGAGGTCGGCGGTCGGCGCGATGATGGCGGCGTTGTTGCCGCCCAGCTCCAGCAGGGCGCGGGCGAAGCGCTGAGCCAGCTTGGGACCGACGGCGCGGCCCATGGCCGTGGAGCCGGTGGCGCTGACCAGCGGGACCTTCGGATGGTCGACCAGGGCTTCGCCCACGTCGCGGCCGCCGATGACCACCGACGACAGCCCGGCCGGAACCTCACCGAACTTGGCGCAGGCGCGCTCGAACAGCGCCTGGACGGCCAGGGCGGTCAGCGGGGTCTTTTCCGACGGCTTCCAAACGCAGGCGTCGCCGCAGACGAAGGCCAGGGCCGAGTTCCACGACCAGACGGCCACGGGGAAGTTGAACGCCGAGATGATGCCCACCACGCCCAGCGGATGCCAGGTCTCCATCATCCGGTGGTCCGGCCGCTCGGTGGCGAGGGTCAGGCCGAAGAGCTGGCGCGACAGGCCCACGGCGTAGTCGCAGATGTCGATCATCTCCTGGACCTCGCCCAGGGACTCCGACGTCACCTTGCCGGCTTCCAGGGTCACCAGGGCGCCCAGGTCGGCCTCGGCCGAGCGCAGTTCTTCGCCGAACAGCCGGACCAGCTCGCCGCGCCGCGGGGCGGGCACATTGCGCCAGGCCAGGAAGGCGCCGTGGGCGGCCTCGATGGCGCCGTCGACCTCGGCCTTCGAGGCGTCGTGCACCTGGGCCATCACCTCGCCGGTCACCGGCGAGCGGACGGGGCGGTCGCCGCCGGTCCAGAGGGCTTCGGCGACCCCGAGGCGGCCCAGAACGGCGGCGGCTTCCGCCGAGGCGGACGTGATCTTGGATTGCACGGTCATGGTCTACTCGGCAGCGGCGCGGAGGGGGAGGACGTCGTCCTGCGCGTAATAGCGCCCGAAGCGGTTCGCGAGGAAGGCATGCAGCGGGATATCCTCCTGCCGGATGAAGCCCTTGGCCGGCAGCGAACCGTCGGTCAGCATGTCCAGCACCGCGCAGATCGCGCCGGCGGTGGTGATCTGGATGGCGCTCTTCACCTCGCCGCCGATCTCCTGGGAGAAGACCTTATTGACGTAGGTCTCCTGCATCAGGTGGCCCTTCTTCATCCCCGAGACGGTGACGAAGACGATGACCACGTCCTGCATGGTGGCCGGGACCGAGTTCTCCAGGATGTCCTTGAGCACGTCGCGGCGGTTGCGCAGGTTCAGGTCGTTCAGCAGTGCCTTCATGATCGCCGCGTGGCCCGGATAGCGGATGGTCTTGTAGTTTAGGTTCCGCACCTGGCCGTCCAGCGTGTGGCACAGGGTGCCCAGGCCGCCGGAGGTGTTGAAGGCTTCGTAGGTGACGCCGTCCAGGGCGAACTCCTCGCACTCCTCCAGCGCCGGGGTCTCGCGCAGCTTGCCGTTGGTGATCGCCTCGCAGGGCTCGCAGTACTCGTTGATCACCCCGTCGGTGGACCAGGTGAGGTTGTAGTTCAGTGCGTTCGACGGATAGCGGGGCAGGGCGCCCACGCGCAGCCGCACATCGTGCAACTGGTCGAAGTGCTTGATCAGGTCCCAGGCGGCGATGGTGATGAAGCCCGGCGCCAGGCCGCACTGCGGGATGAAGGCGGTCTCGGAATCCTTGGCCAGCTCGCGGACGATCCGGCTGGCGGCGACGTCCTCGGTGAGGTCCAGGTAGTGCGCGCCGGCGGCCTTGGCGGCGCGGGCGACGGCGGTGGTCAGGTGATACGGCGCGCAGTTCACGACGGCAAAGCAGCCCGCCAGCTTCGCGGTGAGGGCGCCGGACTCGTCGATGGCCATGGCGGCGGTGGCCACGTGGGCGCGGCCCGCGAACTCGGCCAGGGCCTCGGCCGACTGGTCGATCAGGACGGCCTCGTAGGCCCCCGACCCCACCAACAGATCCACCACGGTGGACCCGATCTTGCCCGCTCCGACGACAGCAACCTTGCGCATCTGATGTCTCCTCCGACGTGCGGCCAGAATCTCGCGCGGCCAGGCCACATTCAATTGGCGTCCCGGCGATATGCGGGTCTATTGTGGGCGAAACGCCGAGATGATTGATCGGAACGCCGATGGACGACCTGGACGAGCATCTCCTCGCAAAGCTGCGCGACAACGCGCGCGCTCCCGTGGCCGAATTGGCTCGGGCGCTGGGGCTCTCGCGCACCACGGTGCAGAGCCGCCTGGCGAGGCTGGAGCGCTCGGGGATCATCGCCGGCTATGCCGTGAAGCTGGCCGGGGCCTACGAGGCCGGCCGGGTGCAGGCCTTCATCATGCTGACGGTCGAGCCCAAGCAGGCGGCGGCGGTCACGGCGGCCCTCAAGCGCATGCCCGGCGTGCGACGGCTGCAGTCGGTCAGCGGGCCGTTCGACATGATCGCGACCGTCGAGGCCTCGGGCGTCGCCGAAATGGACGCGGTCATCGACGAGATCGGCGCCGTGAAGGGCGTCGAGCGAACGAACACCTCGCTCGTCCTCTCCACGAAATTCGACCGCTGATGCGTGTCCTGGCCGTCCACGCTCACCCCGACGATGTCGAGATCTTGATGGGCGGAACCCTGGCTCTGCTCGCGGGCGCGGGTCACGCCGTCCGCATCGTCACCGCCACGGCGGGCGAGGGCGGCTCGGCGGAGTTCGATCCCGAGCAGACCGGTCGCATCCGCCAGGCGGAGGCCGCCGCGTCGGCGGCGCTGATCGGGGCGGAGTACCGCTGCCTGGGCCTGCCAGACCTGGGCGTGTTCAACGACGACCCCTCGCGGCGCGCGGTGACCGAGCTGGTGCGCGAGGCGCGGCCCGACGTGGTGATCACCGGCTCGCCGGCCGACTACCATCCCGACCACGAGGCGATCAGCGTGCTGGTCCGCGACGCCTGTTTCGCCGCCCCGGTGGCGAACTACCGCACCGGCCGCTCGGCGGCGCTGGGCGGCATCCCGGCCCTCTACTTCACCGACGCCATCGGCGGCCGCGACCGTCAGGGCCAGCGTATCCCGCGAGACTTCGGCGTGGCGGTGGCGGCGACCTTCGCGACCAAGCGCGCCATGCTCGCCAAACACCAAAGCCAGGCGGCCTGGGTGCTGAAGCAGCACGGCATCACTGACCTGGGCGCCGACATGGAGGCCTGGACCCGGCGCGTCGGCCGCGACTTCGGCGTCGAACTCGCGGAGGGCTTCCGCCAGTATCGCCAGCCGCCCTATCCGAAGGCTGCGGTCCTACAGGAGCTCGTCGGCGACGCGCTGCTGGCCAACCCCTGATCTGGCGGCGTCGTAGCGTTCCCACATCGGCGCGCATTCGATCACCTGCCGCGCCTCCATCGCCCGGTCGATGGCCATGACCGTCAGGCCGGCCTCCATGGACTCGTAGGGCGTGACCGGGAACGCCGCCCGGCCTTCCAGCGCCGCCAGCAGGTCCAGCGCCATCGCTTGGTCCGCGCCATTGTGGGCGTCGGCGGTGACGTTGCCGTACTCCAGCTTCTCGGGCTTGCCGCGGAACAGCGCGCGGCGAACCATCAGCTTGTTGCGTACCAGATCAGCGATCAGCGTCCCTTCGGTCCCCGCCAGGTACCAGCGCCGTTCGGTCAGGGCCGTGTGGCTGTTGGCGTGGAAGCTCAGGCGCACGTCATTGGCGTACTCCACCATCGCCACCTGGTGATCCGTGACGTCCATGTCCGACTGGAAGGCGTCGTTGGCCCCAGCCCAGCCGGCGTCACGCAACGCATAGGCGGCCGAGCCGTCCTCCCATAGCCGCGGCTTGTCGGCGCGCGCCGGCGTGAAGATGCGTCGGCCGCCGAAGCTGGCCACGCGTTCCGGCCGCGCGCCCACCAGACGGCCGAAAACGTCGAAGTCATGCACCACCTTGTCGAGGAAGTACGAGCCGCCCCACGCCTGCTTCCGCCGCCAGTTGCGGGCTAGGTATCCGCCGTGCTCGGGCGGCAGATGCTCGGTTGCGTCGATAGAGACGAGCTCGCCCAGCTCCTCCCCGTCGATCCGCTTGATCACCTCGCGCACGATCGGCAGCGACCGCATCACCAGGCCCACATAGACCGGCGGAGCGCCCTGGTCGGCCAGTCGCCGCGCCAGCGCCTCGGTCTCGTCCTCGGTTCGCACGATCGGCTTCTCGGCGAAGATCGGCACGCCCTGGTCCAGGGCGAAGGCCAGGTGCTCGAAGTGCAGGTGGTTGGGCGCCCCCAGCATCAGCAGATCGAAAGGACCGGCCTTCATCAGTTCGGCTGGCGTCGCGAAGGCGCGACCCATGCGGACGCCGGCGGCTTCCAGGATCGGCGCGCCCACCGGAGCGGGGTCCACATGCCCGACCAGGTCCAGGTTCCAACCCACCTCCTGCATGGCGGCGAGCACGTGGGCGATGCGCTGGCCAAGGCCGATAACGCCGATGCGATATGTGGTCATGTGGGGAGGATGCCTCGACCCACACTGCTCGTCATCTACGGCCGTGAAGGGGCGCCCTTTCCCGACCGGGCTAGGGCGCTACGCGCGCCGCGCCTTCACGATCCGAGCCGATTGTGGACGTCGGTCGCCGCGATCGCTCCCTCGCCCTGCGCGGTGGAAATCTGGTTGAGGCCGCGAACCACGTCTCCGGCGGCATAGAGGCCCGGCACGGATGTCTCCTGGTGGTCGTTTACGACCAGGCGTCCGCCGGCATCCAGTTTCGCGCCGGCCTGGACCGCCAGCCGTGTGCGCGGCGTGACTCCCAGCGCGGAGTACACCACGTCGAAGGTCCTGGGTTCGCCCGCCTCGAAGTCGAAGGCGGTGATCCGGCGCCCGCGGATCCGTACGCGCCGCAGCGCGCTCTCGATGATCTCGACCCCAGCGTCCCCGAGGGCGCGCGCGGTCGCCGAGGGTAGAGGTCCGGATCCCACGTGGATGAAGGCGACGTGGTCGGAATAGGTCCGCAGGAACACCGCCTCCCGCGCGCAATGATCGTCGAGGCCGATCACGCCCACCCGTTGGCCGATGACCTCGTAGCCGTCGCAGATCGGGCAGATGCGCACGAGCCCGCGGGCCACGCCGTCCTCCAACCCGGGGATCGGCGGCGCGTTGTCTTGGACCCCCGTCGCCAGGATCACGCGGCGCGCCACGAGCGGGCCCGCCTCGCCCTCGAGCCTGAACTCGTCGCCGTGCGCGGAGAGGGTCTCAACGCGACCGGTGACGATGCGGGCGCCGTAGCGTTCCGCCTGCCGGCGCATCCGGTCGAGCAGCACGGGCCCGCGCACGCCCTCCGGAAAGCCGGGGTGATTGTGGCTGCGCGGGATCCACGCGGCCCGGCTCTCGCCGGATTCCACGACGAGGACGTTGCGCCGGAACCGCGCAAGGTAGATCGCCGCCGTCAGCCCTGCGGGGCCGCCCCCGACCACCACGCAATCCGGTCGCTGCACCTTCACCATAGGTATCGGAATTTGCTGCCTTTACTGGACCTCAATGAACAAGGTTCAAGACTAAGCGCTGATATAGGTTCCACGTCGATGAAATCCCTTTCCCGGCGGTTCCTGATCAGCGTCGGCATCATGTCGCTGATCGTGACCATCCTCGGCGCTTTGGGCGCGTTCGTGGTGTTCCAGCGCGAGCTGTCGAACCGCCAGATCCTATTCCTCGCCGACTATGTGCGGGAGCGGTCCAGCAACGTCGAGCGCCGCTTCTCGAACCTTACCGCCCTGCATCGGGCCGCCGGCGAGGAGCTGGAGCGGCGCATGGACCGCCTCCCCTCCGCCGAGGTCGATCGGCTGGCCGACGTCTATTTCCCGCTGCGCGCCGACGGCACCCGCCGCAGCCGCGACGCCTACTTCGACGGGACGATGCGGGACGGGGACTACATCTACGGCATGGGCGCGCTCATCGGCCGCGCCGAGGCGATGACCCCCCGGGAGAAGAAGGCGATGGTCGCCGCCTTCGAGCTGGTGGCGAACTTCGGACAAGCCGCCCGCAAGGATTACGACAACTTCTATTTCTTCTCGCCGCCGCAGACGCGGCTGGTGCTGTTCGGCCCCGATCGGCCGGACAGGCTGATGTTCTACCGCCACGACGCGCCGGCCGACCTGGACATCTCCAAGGAGGAGATGGCCAATCTGACGACGCCGCAGGCCGACCCCCAGCGGTTGACCCGCTGCACGAACCTGCAGCGGCTGATCCAGGACAAGGTGGGTGAGCGCCTGGCTACGGCCTGCCTCACCCCAGCCTACGTGGACGGTCGCTACGTCGGCTCGTTCGGCTCGTCGATCGAGCTCTCGGGCTTCCTGGCCAACGCGGTGAAGACCTCGCTGCCCGGCGCCTCTTCGCTGCTGGTGACCGGCAAGGGCGAGCTGATCGCCTATCCGGGCTACACCATGCCGGGCAAGGCCGCCGAGAAGACCGTGGCGGAATACGAGCGCCGCCTGGGCCTGAAGCAGATGGTCGCCTCCATCGCGAAGACCGGCCAGGGCAGCGGCGTCATCGACAGTCCCGACGGCCAGCAGATCGTCGCCTTCGGGCGGCTGGCGGGGCCCGACTGGTATCTGATGCTGACCTATCCCAAGGCCCAGGTCGCGGCCTCGGCGGCGCTGTCGGCGTCGTGGGTGCTGGTGCTGGGCGCGATCGCCACGGCGCTGCAGACGGCCCTGGTGGTCTTCCTCGCGCGCCGCACCATCACCTGGCCGCTGCAGCGGCTCGCGGAGTCCTGCGAAGCGAACGACGACCATCGTCCGGACGTGGCCGCCGAGGAGCGCAGGATGGACGAGATCGGCGTCCTGGCTCGCTCGTTGCGCGCCGAGCGCGAGAAGGCCGAGGCCGCGATGACCTCGCTGGAGGACCGCGTGCAGGAGCGCACGGCCCAGCTCGAGCGCGCCAACGCCGAGAAGAGCCGCTTCCTGGCCAACATGAGCCACGAACTCCGCACGCCGCTCAACGGCGTGATCGCCGTCTCCGAAACCCTGTCGCGCCAGCAGGACACGCCCAAAGGCAAGGAGCTGGCCGAGCTGATCGTCTCCTCCGGCCGCCTGCTGGAGCGGGTGCTTACCGACATCCTCGACTTCTCGAAGATCGAGGCCGGCGAGATCAAGCTGGCGCGCGACGAGTTCGCCATGACCACCCTGGTCGGCCGGATCGCCGAGCTGCACCGCGCCTCGGCGGAGGCCAAGGGCCTGGACTTCCGCTGGTCGGTCTCGCCCGAGGCCGACCGCCGCTTCGCCGGCGACACCGTGCGGCTGACCCAGGTGCTGTCGAACCTGCTGTCCAACGCCGTGAAGTTCACGGAAGCCGGCGAGGTTCGGCTGGAGGTCGACGCCGCCGGTGGCGTGGTGGGCTTCACCGTGGCCGACACCGGGATCGGCTTCGACGACGAGGTGCGCGAACGCCTGTTCCGCCGCTTCGAACAGGCCGACGCGTCGATCCGCCGCCGCTTTGGCGGCACGGGCCTGGGGCTGGCGATCAGCCGCTCCCTGGTGGAGCTGATGGACGGCTCGATCGACGTCGCGTCGGAGCTGGGCCGCGGCTCGACCTTCTCAGCCCAGGTTCCGCTGGAGCGCGTGGAGGGGGAGGCGGAGGAGGTCGCCGAGGATCCGTTCGAGGCCTTCGACATCTCGGGAGCCCGCGTCCTGCTGGCCGAGGACCACCCTACCAACCAGAAGGTCGTTCAGCTCGTGCTGGACTCTGTCGGCATAGACCCGGTCATCGTCGAGAACGGCCGCCTGGCGCTGGAGGCGCTGCACGCTGCGCGCTTCGACGTGGTGCTGATGGACATGCAGATGCCAGAGCTGGACGGCCTGTCGGCCACGATCCAGCTCCGCGTCTGGGAACAGGAGCAGGGCCTGCCGCGCACGCCCGTGATCATGCTGACCGCCAATGCCCTGGACGAGCACGTGAAGGCCAGCCTGGACGCCGGCGCCGACCAGCACCTCTCCAAGCCGATCCGCGCCGATGCTCTGATCGAGGCCATCATCCACGCCATGGCCGAGAGCGAAGCGCGCGCCGACGAGGCGGCGGCTTAGTTCAGCCAGACCGGGTTCCCCAGCAGCCAGAGCTTGCCGTCCGGACCGCGCACGTCGACCCGCAGCCAGCCCTTGCGGCCACCAGCCAGGTCGAAGCTGCGCGTGTCGTCGTCGCCCAAGGGCTTGTCGTCGGCCAGCCCGGCCGAGGCGGGACCTGCGAACGCCAGCTTGCCGCCGGCCGCCTTGGCCACCCGCACCGACAGTCTCCCGCCTTCGGTCTTCACCTCCAGCAGCCGGTCGTGCGTGCCCGCCACGTCGACGAACACCCGCCCCGCTCGGATGCCGGCCAGGATGGCGTCCTGGCTGAGGTTGTCGGCGTAGACCACGGTGGTCGGCGTGCCGACGCCGCGCGCGGGCGGCAGGCCGGCGTCGTGATTGTCGGAGCCGCCGATCGCGGTGATCCGGTGGCCCGCGTTGAGTTGCGCCTCCCAGTAGGCGACGCCGGACAGCGGACCTTCGGCGTTCACGCCGTTGATAGCCTCGATCACGGGGATGCGGGCGAAGTCGGTCTTGGCGGTCCAGCCGCAGCCCATGCACGCCTCGCCCGACGGCAGCGCCGGGTGATTGAGTGAGATCAGGCCCTTGGCAGCCTCGACCCGGTCGATGATGCTGTTGAGGTCGGGCGCGCGCGGCCCGCCGAGCTGGAAGTCCAGCGGGGCGGTGACGCCGAAGACGTTGGCGTGGCCGTAGAATGTGGTGATCTCGCGGCCCGGGATCAGCAGCAGGTCGTCGTAATAGGGCTGCAGCTCGGCCAGGTCCTGGAAGTGGGCCGGCGTGTTGTGGTCGGTCACCGCCACGAAATCCAGGCCGCGCGCCGTGGCCGCCTCCAGCGTGCGGAACAGCGGGCAGGGGATGCGCTTGCCGGTGCGCGAACTGCACGAGCCGTCCGAATGCTGGGTGTGCATGTGCAGGTCGCCGCGGTACCAGCCGGGGCCCGACTTCAGCGGCGCGTCCGCGAAGCCGTGGAACACCGGGTCGCGGCTCAGCGTGATCCTGGCGGTGTAGTCGGCGCGGCCGTCCTTGCGCAGGTTGGGCACGCCCAGGATCAGCTTCCATTCCCCGGCCGGCAGCGGGCCGGGCAGGTAGGACGGCGTCGCCCAGGTGTCGGTGATCGTGAACTTCGCCTTGTTGCCGCCGCTCCAGCCGCGGAACCGCTGTGGATCGCGGATCCCCAGGTCGATGACCGACTTCTGCTCCTTGCCGGTGTACGCGAAGTCGACCGTCACCGAGGTGGTCCCGGCCGGAACCTTGAACGGAACCTCGCGGTAGGTCTGGTGGTCAGCGCCCGTCATGGCGCCGGTCAGCGTCAGGGTCTCGGCGGCGGCGGGCGTGACGCACAGCATCGCGGCGAGGACCGCCCCTGCGAGCCCCCAGGTCCTGCGGAGAAGGGTAGCGTCCGAAGGGTGACGGATGTGGGGTCGCATCGCGTTCTCGCCTTGCAGGTTCGTACACATGAAAAGGGGTGAGGCGCCGATACGGCCCCTCACCCGACATCTTCGCAAGCCCGCTCTCCCTCTTCCCCCTCCGGGGGAGGCGCCCGCATGGGCCGGAGGGGGACCAGCACCCGAGGCACTGGCGGGGGAGGCGCGGTTTAAGAGATCACCAGCGGTAAAGCACCGCGGCCTTGAAGGTCCGGCCCAGCTCGGGACGGGCCAGGTAGTAGCGCGAGCCCGCCTCGCCCGAGATGAACTGGCCGGCGCGGGGGTTGCCCTCGGTCAGGCCGATCTCGTTGGTGAGGTTGGTGGCGTAGCCGTAGACCGTCACCTGGTCGGTCACATTGTACCGGACCTGGGCGTTCAGCAGGTAGTAGTCCGGGATCGTCAGGGTGTTGGCGAGGTCGGAGAACCGCTTGCCGAAGTACTGCAGGTCGACCTCGGCGCGGAACTTGCCGTCCAGCAGGTTGATCCCGGGCGTCACACGCAGGCTGACCTTGGGGGTCCGCGTGATGGTGTTGTCGGTGAAGTCGCGCGGCCGCAGGCAGTTGCCGCCCGGCACATTCGTGTCGCTCGGCAAGGGGCAGGTCCCCGTCGCGCCGCCCACCTTGGCCACCGACTCGTTGAAGATGAACTTGCCCAGGTGCGGATCCTGGAGGGTGGCGCTGAAGCTGGTGTCGAACCAGTCGGTCGGCCGCACCGTGCCTTCCAGTTCGAAGCCGTAGGTTTCGGTCGACGCGAACTCGGTCCGGCTGACCAAGCTATTGGTCGCCGGGTCGAACCGGGTCTCGCCGAAGCCCTGGCTGTCGAACTTGGTCAGGAAGCCGGTCAGGTAGAGCGCGACGCCGGGCCGCGACAGCTTCAGACCGGCCTCGTACAGGTCGCTGGTGGACGAGCGAGGGTCGGTCCGGGTCGGGTTGGTGATGAAGTCGCCCAGGGACGGCAGGCGGAAGCCCTTGGTGTAGCGGGCGTAGGCGCCGAAGTCCGGCATGAACTGGTAGTTCACGGCCACCGTGGCGCCCCAGTCGTCGAACTTGCGGTCCAGCGGATCGAAGATGCCGTTGCCGCTGATGGCCTGGTCGTCGGCGAAGCTGGTCGTCTGGTTCAGGTTGATCGTGGCGCTGCGTTCGTTGCGGCCGGTGAGCTTGATGCGCTCCCAGCGGGCGCCGAAGTCGACGCGCAGCTTGTCGGTGATCGACCATTCATCGGCAGCGTAGAGCGCCCAGGTGTTGGACTTGCCTTCGGCGTTGTTGAACTGGCTGCCGTATCGGGAGAAGCCGTTCTCGGTGAAGTCGGCCACCACCGCGCCCGACGCGTTCAGGCCCTGCAGGTTCAGCAGCCGGGCCTGCTCGCGAACGTCGAGCAGCACCTGGGAGCCGACCTGGAAGAAGCTTTCCTTCGCGCGGGCGAAGTAGATGCCGAACGCCACGTCATGGCTCTGGCCGCCCATCTCGAACCGGCGCTGGAAGCGCAGGTCGTTTATGATCTCGTCCAGGCTGATGTCCTGGGTCCGCATGGCGGCGTCCATCACCAGGCCAGTGCCGTTCTGGTTGGCCACGTCGAAGGCGCCGCCGCCGTTGACGTAGGTCAGCCGGCCCGAGACCACGCCCAGCGCGGCGCCGCGCGCCACGTCGCGGTTGATGCGCGTGGTGGCCGCTTCGGGCGTGTTGGGGAACAGCGCCGAGCGGGTCAGGTCGCTGGTGCGATAGCGGAAGCCTTCCTTGATCTGCCACCCCGCGAGGTCCAGCGTGCCCTGGGCCGTGTACTGGGTCAGCTTCAGGTCGGAACCCTTGCCCTGGTCGAACGCGTAGGGGCCGCGGTTCGTGCGGAACGTCAGGCGCTCGGTCTCCGGGCCGGCCATGGTCCCATAGTTGGCGTCGAAGCCCGGGATCTCGGCCGTGTCGCCCTTCGAATCGAAGGTCAGCGGCACCGGCAGGTAGAAGATCGTGTTGTCGTCGATGTGCTTGACGTTGAAGTCGATCGAGCCGTTCTCGAAGTCGCGGCCGACCTGGAAGCGGATCTGGCCGCCCTTGTTGGCGTCGAAGCCGGGGTCGCGGACCCCGTCGTCCTGGCGGTAGTAGCCGCCCAGGCCGAGGCGGAAGCCGTTGACCGTGCCGCCCACCCAGGCGTCGCCGCGCCAATAGCCCCAATCGCCGATCTCGGCCTTGGCGATGCCTTCGAAGGGCTGCGTCGCCTTGCGGGTGATGAAGTTGATGGTGCCGCCCGGCGCGTAGGACGCGAAGATCGAGGAGGGCCCGCCGCGCACCACTTCCACGCGGTTGATGGTCTCGTCCATGCGGAACGAGAAGTCGGTGTTCAGGAAGCCCAGGCCGCCGTCATGCTGCACGGGCAGGCCGTCTTCCTGCAGGGCGATGGCCGCGAAGCCCTCGATCGGGATGCCGCGCGCCCTGATGTTGGCGCCGCCGACGCCGCCCGAGGCTTCGACCCAGAGGCCCGGGACGTTCTTCAGCACCTCCGCCACGCTCGGCGGGGACTGCATGCGGATCTTCTCTTCGTTGACGACCGTGATGGCGTAGGACGCCTCGATCTTCTTTTGCGCTTCGGAGCCGGCGCGACCGGTGACGACCAGTTCCTCGACGGTGCTGGCGTCTTCGGCGTCGGCCGCGAAGGCGGGGAGGGCGCAGGCGAGCGCGGACGCCGCTGCCGCGGCGAAGAGGATGGACTTCATCGAGAACCCCCTGGGTGCATATCGAAAGGAGCCCCCTTAGACTCCTATGTTATCGATTACATGACATGCTGATGGAATATGCAATCCATTGTGTGGATGGAATAGAAATATCCATCCGTCGTGGTTTTGGCGCCAGCCGCTCAAAATCGGATAGGAATCGCTAGCCTTTTCCGGAGCGGTTTCGCCGCCCGAGGGACGCGCGGAAACGCAGAACGCGGCCGCCGATGGCGACCGCGTCCCGGGTGTTCGTCGATGTGACCCGTCGGGGCTACGGGGCCTCGTTCGAGAAAACGATCGTGCCCGAGGCGGCGAACATGCCGCCAACGCCGTGGCTGACGCTGATCTTCGCGCCGGGCACCTGGGCCGCGGCGGTCCCGCGCATCTGCCGCACGCTCTCCTGCAGGGCATACATGCCGTACATCCCGGAGTGCATGTAGGAGAGCCCGCCGCCGTTGGTGTTCAGCGGCAGCTTCCCGCCCGGCGCCGTATTTCGCTCCCGGATGAAGCCCGCCGCTTCGCCCGGCTTCACGAAGCCCAGATCCTCCAGCCCGTAGAGCGGCAGGTGGGCGAAGGCGTCGTAGATCATCAGGTGGTCGACGTCGGCGTGGGTGATGCCGGCCGTCTCGAACGCCTTCTTCCCCGAGACCTTGAAGGCGGTCGAAGAGGTGAAGTCGTACATCTGCGACACCATCGGCGTCTCGACGCTCTCGCCCGCGCCCAGGATGTAGACCGGCTTCTGCGGGAAGTCTTTCGCCCGCTCGGCCGAGGTCAGGATCAGCGCGCCGCCGCCGTCGGTGACCAGGCAGCACATCAGCTTCGTGAAGGGCCAGGCGATCATGTCGGCGTTCATGACGTCGTCGACGGTGATCGGGTCCCTGTAGCTGGCGCGCGGGTTCTTGGCCGCCCATTCGCGCTGGATCGTCGCCACCGGCGCCATGTCCTCGGGCGTGAGGCCATAGGTCTTCAGGTAGCGAAGCACCGGCACGGTGAACATCGTCGGCGGGCCGACCGGGCCGTAGGGCATCTCGAACTGGCCCATGAGGCTGGAGGGCGAACGGCCGAAGCCGGCGGCGCCGACGCGCGAGCGGCCGCTTTCGCCGTGGGTGATCAGGATGGTGGTCGCCAGCCCGGCATTGATCGCCGCCGCCGCATGGCGGACGTGCAGCATGAACGAGCATCCGCCCACCGACGTCCCGTCGGCGTAGGTCGGCTTGATCCCAAGGTAATGGGCGAGCTCGACCGGGCTGATCCCGGCGGTCGCCACCCCGTCGATGTCGGAAGGCTTGAGGCCGGCGTCGGCCATCGCGTTCAGCGCGGCGTCTGCGTGCAGGCCGATCACCGAGACGTCCGGGATCTTGCCCATCTTCGTGGTCTCGGCGGCGCCGACCACGGCCACGGATTTCTGCATCCAGCTCATGGCGCTTACCCCTTCACCGGAGCGAACAGGGGCAGGCTGATGTCGTCCGTCTGCTTGGCGAACGAGACCTGGACCGGCATGTCGAGCTGCAGCGCCTCGGGCGTCTGCGGGCAGTCCACGATGTTGGTCATCATGGTCGGTCCCTCGGCCAGCTTCACCACCGCGATGGCGTAGGGTTCGGTCCCCATGTCGGGGCGCGGCCGCTGGTTGATGACGTAGGACCACAGAACGCCGGTTCCGCTGGCCTTGTAGACCTCGACGTCGCGTCCGCCGCACTTCGGGCAGAACGGACGCGGCGGGAAGTAGCTGTCCTTACAGGACGTGCAGCGCTGGAGGCGCAGTTCGCCCGCCTTGCAGCCGTCCCAGAAATGGCGCGTCTCCGGAGTCGGCTCCGGCAGCATACGTGGGGGCATCCTGAAATCCGTCCCTTCGAAATCTCGGTTTGTTTTTGACCCGCGCAATAGCAGGCGCGCCAACAAAGACGAGACCGGCGCGCTTGTCACGCGCCGTTCGGGAGGATGGCGTCAGTCCGCGAGCAGATCCACGTAGGGCCCGAAGTCGGGCAGGTGGCCGATCCGCAGGAAGTGGTCGGTCCACAGCCAATAGCGCGGCGGATTGTAGAGATGCTCGGAGGACGCGTCGGCGGGGAAGAGGTCGCCGGCCAGGTCCTCGCGCACCAGGAAGGCGTTCGACCCCGTGATGTTCGTGCCGACCAGCCGGTAGCCCTTCGCCTCCGACGTCCGCGCGATCGCCTTCAGGCTGGCGCCGAAATAGTCGCCGCCCGCCCAGCTTCGCCGGGGGTCATAGGTCTGCTGCTTGGCCAGGTGCGCCGGGAACTTGGCGTTGTACTCGATGCAGACGACCTTGGGGCGGGCGGCCAGGCTCTCCAGCAGGTAGATGTCGTTGCCGTCGATATCGATCGACAGGAAGTCGAGGTCGTCGGCCACGCCGAGGTCGGTGAAGAGCCGGTTGATGTTGTCGGCGGTGACCATGCCGATCGCCAGCACCAAGCGCCGGTTCAGGATCGAGGCGAACTTGGATTCGATCGCCGCCCGCCGTCGCGCATCGCCCTCGACCCAGGCGCCCCGCCACCCCTTGTGGATCAGGTAGAGCGAGTTGCACTCCAGCCCGTTCTCGACGCCGATCTCGACGAACCGCCCCTGCGAGATCCCCAGGCGCCGGAAGATCTCTTCCAGGATGCCGTCCTCGTCGGCCTGGCTGTAGACCTTGAAACCGTAGGGTTCGAGGCGCTTCGGGTCCTCGCGCAGCGGCGTCAGCAGGCGTTCGATTTCGGCCCGCGCCTGGTAGCCGTTGTTCCGCTGCATCTGCGCGCTCAGACGCTCGAGGATCTTTTCGACGGGCACAGGCATGGATCGGTCCGCACGGCTGGATTGCGCGGCTAGGGCATAGGCTGTTTGCGGCGCGGCGGGCAACCGCCCGGAACCGGCGGGAACTGGCTAGAACCGGCTGGTCGGCCGCTGGCCGAAGGCCTCCACGTCGGCTGCCGTCACCGGCTCCTTGTAGTCGTTGCCGAAGTGGGTCCGCAGATATCCAATCAGGGCCTGGGCCTGCTCCTTGCTCAGCGCATCCTTGAACCAGGGCATGCCGCCCTTGCCGTTGGCGATGATGTAGGACGCGTAGGCGGTCGTGCCGAGCCGTGGATTGCGGGCCAGAGCCGGGAAGGCGCCCGCGCCCACGGCCCCCTTGGCGTCGGGCATGTGGCAGGCTTGGCAATAGGTCCGGTAGACCTCCTCGCCGGTCTTTGCGACGGGGGGCTTGCTGCCCCCGGGGCCGGGCTCGTCTGCGAGAGCGGGCGCGGCGACGGCGGCCAGGGCGGCGGCGGCGATGAGCAGGCGACGCATGGTCTTCAGGCCTCCAGGGCGCGCTTGTGCAGGCGGGTGATGGCGTCGATGGACGAGAGCAGCGAGCCCTCCATCCAGCAGCCGACGTAGGAGGCATGCTCGCCCGCCAGGACGATGCGGTCCTCCAGCGACACCAATTCTTGGTAGTGCTCGCGCCGGGTCTCCTCGTTCCAGCGGGCGCAGCAGCCCATCACCCACGGGACGCGGTTCCACGCTACCGACGCGCCGTTCAGGAACTCCTTGCGGTACTGCTCCGGGTGGAAGACCGAGCCCTGCGCCAAGGCGACTTCGATCCGCTGCTCCGGGGTCATGCCGCCCAGCCGATAGCCGCCCGGGCCGCCCGCGAACGCGCCCAGCAGCACTGCGGGGCCATCCTGGAAGAAGTTGTTGTTGGGATAGGAGATCAGGCCGATCTCCTGGCTGGTGAACGAGTGACCCCCGAAGATGTCCTGGTCCTCTTCCCAGAACCGGCGCCGCATCTCGAGGCCGATCTTGACCGAGTTCGTGTAGGGCACCGCCGAGATCGCGGCTTGCTTCTTGTCCGACAGATTGGTCTCGATCTGGCTCAGCACCGTCAGCGGAATGGTGCAGACGCAGAAGTCGGCCTTCGCGGTGACGGTCCCGCCCTTGACGGTGTCGGCATAGGTGACGCTGACGCCGGACTTGTCCTGGAAGAGCTTTGTCACCTTCGCGTTGTAGGTGATCAGGTGGCCGACCTGCCGGGCGAACCCCTCGCCGATCTTCCCCATGCCGCCCACCGGCTGGAACATGGTGGTCTGGAATTCGTCGTTCATGAAGAAGGCCATGTTGGCCGCGATGCCCGACTTCAGCACCTCGTCGAACGGCAGCAGGTCCGACGGCTTCGGCGCGCCGTTCACGCCGCCGCCGGGCGGCAATTCGAAGCCCCGGTGGCTGGAGGACGCCAGGCCCTTCACATAGCGCATGTCCTTGTCGAGCATGCCCCACGAGCGCAGCGCTTCCTTCAGGCGGTCGGTGTCCTCGGGCGTCAGCTTCGTATCCAGCGCCTTCTGGTCGATGGCCTTGCCCAGCAGCTCGGCGATCCCGCCCTCGAAGTCCGCCGCCAGCGACCGGAAGCGTTGCGGCTGGCCGCCGAAGGCGTCGACGTTGTGGACATAGGCGTTGTGGTTGAACTGGATGAACGGCTCGAGCGCCACGCCGAACGCCTTGCAATAGTGCAGGAGCGTCTTGTGGTGGTGCGGGATCCGCCAGGGGCCGGGGTTGAGGTAGTTGCCCTTGGCGAACCCTACGTTCTGGGTCGCGCCGCCCATCTCGGTGTACTTGTCGCCGCCGTAGAGCGACCAGTTGCGGCCGCCGGGCCGGTTCTGGAACTCCAGGATCTGGACCTTGTAGCCGGCCTTTTGCAGCTCGTAGGCGGCCAGCATCCCCGCCAGGCCCGCGCCCAGGACGATCACCGTCGAGCCCTTGCGCGCACCCTCCAGCTTCGGCGGGCCGGGGAACCGCGTCTCCGCCGCATGACCGAAGGTGGTCATCATCTGGTAGACCGCCGCCGTGCCGCCCATCAGCCCGATGGCGTGCAGCAGTTGCCGCCTCGTCGGCGTGCCGCGCCCCGTGTCCATGCTCACCCCTCGTTCGCCCGGTTCTTGGCCTCCGGCCTACAGACGCCGCGGGGGCCCTGGGGAGGGACAGTGCGCCCCGCGGCCGCGAAATCCTATCGAATGCGCGGAAACGGGCGGCCGGTGTCCAGAGCGTGGGCAGGCGTGGCCGTGGCGGGTCTTGCAAGCGGCCCGAACGCCGGGCCAGATGCCGCGCAAATCATACAGGGCAGGGACGGCCATGGTTGCGTATCGAGGAAACGGTGAGGTCCTGGCAACGTCGGGCATGTCGCGCCGGCGCCTGCTGGGGGCGGCGACGGGGCTGGCCGCCGGGGCGCTCGCCGCGCCGGCTTTCGGCGCCCGCAAGCTCGCGCCGAGCGACCGCGTCAACGTGGCAGTGATCGGCGCCGGCGGCCAGGGCGCGTCCAACATGTCCAAGCTGGTGAGCCAGAACATCGTGGCCATGTGCGACGTGGACTACGGCAAGGTGAACCGCTCGCTGCTGGACAGCCAGTTCCGCATGATCCCGGACCGTGCGCCGCTGAAGGAGGCGTACGACAAGGCCGCGAAGCACGGCGATTACCGCAGGATGTTCGACACCCAGAAGGACATCGACGCCGTCGTCATCGCCACGCCCGACCATCACCACGCGGTCGCCGCCCGCATGGCCATGGAGCGCGGCATCCACGTCTATGTGCAGAAGCCGCTGACCTACACGGTCGAAGAAGGCCGCCGCCTGCTCGACCTGGCGAAGAAGAACCCCGGGCTGGTCACCCAGATGGGCAACCAGGGCCACTCGGGCGACGATGGCCGGCGCGTGGTCGAGCTGATCCGCGGCGGGCTGATCGGCAAGGTCACCGAGGTCCACGTCTGGACCAACCGGCCAGTGTGGCCACAGGGTGTGGCGAAGCCGCCGCCGGTCCCCGTGCCGACCGGCCTGGACTGGCAGACGTGGCTGGGCCCGGCCAACGTCGACTGGGGCTACAATCCCGACTATGCCCACTTCAACTGGCGCGGCTGGGTGCCGTTCGGCACCGGCGCCCTGGGCGACATGGGCGCCCACCTGATCGACTTCCCGTTCTGGGCGCTGGAACCCGGCTTGCCGACGCGCATCGAGACCCGCCATTCGCGCTGGCCCGGCGGCGCGAGCCTCTGGGACTCGAAGCGCCCCGCCGAACTGACCGGCTACCCGCTGGCCAGCGTCGCCCACTACGAGTTCGGCAAGGCGAAGGGCGGGCCCCTGCAGATGACCTGGTACGACGGTGGGATCCTGCCGCCGACGCCCAAGGGCTTCCCGGCGAACCTGAAGATGAGCCCCGACGGCGGCGTCCTCTTCGTGGGGACCAAGGGCATGTTGATGCACGAGACCTATGGCGAGAAACCCACCCTGATCGGCGAAGGGCTGGAGGAGAAGGCCACGAAGATCCCGCAATCCCTGCCGCGCGTCGCCGGCGGCCTTGGCGGCCACGAGATGAACTGGATCCGCGCCATCCGCGGCGAGGAGAAGGCCTCCTGCCCGTTCGAATACGCCGTGCCGCTGAACGAGACGATGATCCTGGGCGTGGTGGCCCTGCGCGCCGACCAGGCCATCGAGTACGACGGCGTCGCGGGCCGGGTCACCAACGCGCCGGACGCCAACCAGTACCTCAGCCGCCAGTACCGCAAGGGCTGGGAGCTCTAGGCGCGCGACCATGGACCTGCAGCGCTTCCTTGATGCCCAGGACGCGCCGACCGGCGGGACCACGATCTACGAACAGGCGCTCGCCGAGCTGACGGCGGGCGCCAAGCGCACCCACTGGATGTGGTTCGTCTTCCCCCAGCTCGCCGGCCTGGGTCACAGCACCATGGCTCAGCGCTACGCAATCGCCGACCTGGCGGAGGCCCGGGCCTATCTGGCACATCCGGCGCTGGGGCCTCGCCTGCGCGCCTGCGTGGCGGCGGTGAACGGCGTGCAGGGCAGGAGCGCCCACGAGATCATGGGCAGCCCGGACGACCTCAAGCTGCGCTCCTGTCTCACACTTTTCGCGGAGGCGGGCGGCGGCGCGGCGTTCGAAGCTGCGCTCGATCGCTACTTCGAGGGTGCGCCTGACCCCGCGACCCTGGAGCGGCTCGGGCCCGCCTGAGCCCAAGATGGGCGAAATCAAATGTTGCCGTGAGAAACGCCTGAAGCGCCGCGGTGAAGGTGCGCCATCGCACGCCTTCACCCAGGAGCACTCATGGCCCGCGGCGCCCACAACCAACCCGACCTCTACGCCTTCACTTTCGACGCCGCCGGCGCGGTGACCTCGGTCGCAGAGATCGAGCGCAACGGCCGTCTCGACTACGAGCGCATCGAGCGCGGCGAGAGCTACCGCCTCCAGGATGGCCTGGTCGTGAAGACCGAGATCGACGGCGGCGAGCAGGACTGGACGGCCTACGCCGACCCCGATGGCGACGGCCGCTGGGCCGAGATCGCCGAGGGCGAAGGTGCGCCGGACGCCGGCCTGCTGGCCCTGCTGCGCGGCGAGCCCGCCGAAACGGCGCCGCCGGTGGCCGCGCCCCCGGGCGCGGACCAGTACGTCTTCTCTTTCGACGCGCTGGGCCGGATCGTGGCCGTCGCCGAGCTGGAGCGGAATGGCCGGCTGGACCTCGAGAAGATCGAACGCGGCGAGAGCTATGAGCGGGTGAACGGCTTCGTGGTGAAGACCGAGCTCGACGATGGCCAGGTGGAACAGACCCTCTTCGCCGATCCCGACGGCGACGGCGTCTGGGCCCAGATCGCCCAGGTCCAGGGTGGCTCGCTGTTTTCCGGCGCGCTTTTCTAGGCGGCGTCCGCCACGCCTTGGAGCGGGCCGAACGTCCGCTCGAAGGCGTGCAGGCCGGGCGCGCTGAACGCGACGATCCGTGTCCCGTCCAGGCGTCGCGCCCAGCCCAGGTCGTAGATCCGGGTCAGCAGGCCCGCGCCCATGATCCCGGCCAGGTGGCTGCGCCGCGCGCTCCAGTCGAGGCAGGCCTTGCACAGCGGCCGCCGGCCCGAGGCCTCGACCGCCACGCCGAACTCGCGGGCGAAGGCGCGGCCGGCCTCGGTCAGCGACAACGACCCGCCCTCGTCGCGGATCCGGCCCTGGGCGACCAGGGCGTCCAGCATCGCTACACCCGCGTCCCCGGCCAAGTGGTCGTAGCAGATCCGCGCCCGGCGCATCGCCGGGTCACGCGGGCCGGGGCGGGTGCGCATATGCCCCGCGCGGTCGGCCAGC
Organism: Phenylobacterium sp. FG114; assembly: GCF_057809855.1. NCBI lineage: Bacteria > Pseudomonadati > Pseudomonadota > Alphaproteobacteria > Caulobacterales > Caulobacteraceae > Phenylobacterium > Phenylobacterium sp. FG114. The sequence goes on from NZ_JBMDKU010000002.1 coordinate 324,093, forward strand.
ACGGCCAGTTGCTCCATAACCTCCGCCACGTCCGTGCCCGCCAGCGCGAAGTAGTTGTGCCGACCCTGATGGCGGCGGGTCAGCAGGCCCCCCTGTTCCAGCTTGGCCAGGTGGGCGCTGGCGGTCTGGGGCGTGACGCCGGCCTCACGCGCCAGCTCGCCGGCGGTCAAGGCTTGGCCGCCCATCAGCGCCGACAGCATGTTGGCCCGCGCCGGGTCGCCCAGCAGGGCGGCGATACGGGTGATGTCGGGACCCAGCTTCATGGCGGTTATCATAGCGGCTCGCGCGCAGGGATGCTTCGGCCCGCGTCGAAACGCGGCCGGCGTCTCAGGGGCTACGGCTTGGGTGTTCAACCGGAGCCGTCCATGACCGTGACCTGCTGTATCCGCTATGTGATCGACCCCTTCCAGAGGGACGCCTTCGAGGCCTACGCCCGCAACTGGCTGACCATCATCCCGGCCTGCGGCGGCGACCTGCTGGGCTACTTCCTGCCGCACGAAGGGACCAACAACGTCGCCATGGCGATGATCTCGTTCGACAGCCTGGCCGCCTACGAGGCCTACCGCGCGCGCCTCAAGACCGATCCCGCCGGCCGCGCCAACTTCGCGATGGCCCAGGAGAAGCGCTTCATTCTGTCGGAGGAGCGGACGTGGCTGACGCCGGTCGCGGCCTGAAACTGGCCGCGGCCTAGCTCCGCAGGGTGTTCTCGGCCTTCATGGCCTCATAGGCGCGGCGCAGGGTGGCGGCCGCCTCGTCGATGACGTCGTGAAAAAGGTCGAGCTGGCGTTCGTACTCGCCGTTCTCGAGCTTCTCGATCACTGGATCGACTTCCGCCGGCTTGAGCTTCGCGTTCGCCGCCATCACCCACCTCTCTCGTTGCGGCGGAGGATGCGCCAGGCGTGGCTTCCCCCCGATTAACGGGCGGGCGCGAGGCCTGTGGATAAATTGCGGCGTCCCGTCGCAGCCTAGACCGGGGCTGTGGATAGTTTGCGCCGCTCCGTCGAAAGGGCGAGCTCGGCCCAGATCGCGTCCTGCCGCGCCGTGTCGCCAGCGGCCTCGGCCGCGGCTTGTGCCTCGATGAGCGCGGCGCGCAGCCGGTCGTTCTCGGTCTTCAGGACGGACAGGTGAAGGTCGGCGTCCTCTCCGGACTCGCCCAGCAGGGCGCGGATCGCCCGATTCTCCTCCACCAGGATGTGCGCCTGCCGGTCCCACATCTCGCCGGTCAGCATCAGCAGCATGGCCGACAGCGAGAGGTCCGACGTGCGCTCGGCCTCGGGCACGCCCGGCATGGCGTTCTTCATCAAGAGGCCGGCCAGTTCGGCCAGCACGGACGGGACGGGCGGGTTCATAGCTTCCCCATCACCTGCAGCATGGCCCGGTCCTGAGCATTGATCAGCCACCAGGCGGGATAGACCATGATCGGCGCCCGATTGCCGCCGCGGTTGAAGGCGGCGGCCGAGCCCACCCAGATGCCCTGGCCCTTCACGCAGTTGAACAGGATCCACCAGTGGAGGGCCGATGGGTTCGCCCTGAGCCCGCTGGCCCGCTCCCAGATGGCCACGGCCTCGTCACGGTCGCAGAGGCCGCCCGCCTTGCCGGTGCGGCCGAAGCTCCACACCGGTTGCAGGCTCCAGCCCAGATCCTCCAGCGGATCGCCCAGGTGGCTCATCTCCCAGTCCAGCACGCCGTGGATCTCGCCGGCCTCGTCGAACAGGAAATTGCCGGTCCGGTAGTCGCCGTGCACCACGCTCAGCTTCTGGGCCGGTGGCGGCGGGTTGGCCCGCAGCCAGCGGATCGCGGCGCGGGTGACGGGCAGGGGCTCGGCCTGGTCCTTGTCAATCAACGCTTCCCAGTGGTCGAGCTCGCGCCTCCAGCAGCCGTCCAACGCCGGCGCTTCCATCCACTGGGTGAGGCCGACGGCGGCCGGGTCGGCCTTGGCGATCTCGCCCAGGATCGTCCACTTGCGCTCGGCCACCCGGGGCAGCACGGCGTCGAAGGCGCCCGACAGCAGCATCTGCGGCGAGGCCTGGAAGCCCGCGATCTCCTCGGCCACGAAGAACGGATGGTCCAGGGCCGCGTCGGATTCCTCCAGCCATAGCATCTCGGGCACCGGGACGGCGGAGCCGCGGAAGGCGCGATAGGCCTCGAACTCGACGCGCCGTTCGGTGTCGATCAGGCTGGCCGGCGGATCGCGGCGCAGGATCAGCTTGCGGGCTCTCGCTTGCCCGCCCTCGCTCCAGGCCAGGGTGAAGCGGTACGTCTCACGGCTGGCCCCACCCGAGATCCGCTCCAGCGACGAGACGGTCAGATCGGAAGCGCCTGGAATCTTGCCGGCGATGTAGGCCGCGAGACGCGGTTCCAGGGGATGGCTCAACGCGACGCCCTCGCGCCGCTCAGGACATCTTGAACCGGATTGGCAGCCGCTTGGGACCGTTCACGAACACCGCCTGGCTGTTCACCGGCTCGCCGGCCAACTCCACTGACTGGAGGCGCGGCAGCATCTCTTCCCAGAGGATCCGCATTTCCATCTTTGCCAGGTGCTGGCCCAGGCAAAGGTGCGCGCCATAGCCGAACGCCAGGTGCTTGTTGGGTTTGCGCTCGATCCTGAACTCGTTCGGCGCCTCGAAGACCTCCTCGTCCCGGTTGCCCGAGGCGTAGCAGAGCATCAGCCAGTCATCCTTCTTCATCTGGCGGCCGGCGAACTCGGTGTCGGCGGTCACCGTGCGCATGAAGGTCTTCACCGGGGTGGTCCAGCGGATGCTCTCGTCCACCAGGCCCGGGATGAGCGACAGGTCGGCCTTCACCTTCCGGAACTGGTCGGGGTTCTCGGCCAGCGCCCACATGGCTCCACCGGTGGAGGAGGAGGTGGTGTCGTGCCCGGCGGTGGCGACGATGATGTAATAGCTCATCGCCTCCAGGTCCGAGATCGGCTGGCCGTCGATCTGGCTGTTGGCGATCAGGGTGGCCAGGTCGTCGGTGGGATTTTTCCGACGGGCTTCCGACAGCTCGCGGAAATAGTTCGAGAAGTCGACGATCACGCCGAAGTCGAAGTCGCGGTCGGGGGCGTCCACGAAGGTCGCGGCCTCGCCGCCGCGGCCCAGCTCCGGATCGGCGGCGCCGAACAGCTCCTGGGTCAGCTTCAGCATCCGAGGCTCGTCGCTCTCCGGCACGCCCAGGATGGTCATGATCACGTGCAGCGGGAAGTGCAGGGCCACCTCGTTGACAAAGTCGCACTCGCCGCCCTTGGCCGCCATCTTGTCCACCGAGGCCCGGGCGATCACCCGGATGCGGTCTTCCAGCTTCTTCAGGCTCTGCGGCATGAACCACGCCTGGGTCAGCGCGCGGTACTTGTGGTGGTCGGGCGCGTCCATGTGGATCAGCGTCCGCAGCAGGTGCGGGCTGCCGCCCATCATCTCGCGGACCTTCTTGTCCACCGCCTGGCTGGTCAGGGTGGGGGAGCGGTCGCCATTGTGGAACAGGTCGTTCTGCCGGCTGATCTCCAGGATGTCGGCGTGCTTGGTCGCCACCCAGAACGGATCGACGCCCTCGATCTTGGCCACGCCCATCGGCTCGTTCTCACGCAGCCAGCGATAGGTCTCGTGGATCGTCCCGTCGGCATAGGCCTGGGGCGTCGCCAGGGTGTCCGCCAGCGGCTGCGGAATCCGGTGGTCGGTCGGTGTCATCACGCCCATTCGCAAAATCGTCGCCGGCCTGACGCGAGGTCACGCGGGACGACGCCTCCCGTTGTTCTTATCGTGGGCGGAGTTGATACCCCCACGCGACGGCCCGCAAGCATGACCGCGCGTCAACCGGAGGCGCCAAAGCGATGCTGACCAAGGGCGACGACTATCCGATCCACCAGACGCCGGAACCGATCGCCTACGCCGGCTCGGACCGCAATTTCTACGACCGCTATTTCTTCAACGCCTACGCCCCGGACGGCTCGGCGTTCGTGGCGATCGCCTATGGCGTCTATCCCGCGCTGAACGTGGCCGACGCCCACATCGCCATCGTGAAGGACGGCAAGGAGCGCTGCCTGCACGCCTCGCGGGTGCTGGGGTTGGAGCGGATGGACCTGAGCGTCGGGCCGATCGCCATCGACATCCTCGAGCCGCTGCAGAAACTGAAGGTGACCGTCGCCAAGGCCGAGGGCATCGCCGGCGAGATCGTCTTCGAGGGCCGCGCCTTCCCGATCGAGGAGCCGCGGTTCGTGAAGCGCAACGGCCCGCGCCTGTTCATGGACTACACCCGCCTCACCCAGAACGTCCGCGCCTCGGGCTGGCTGGAGGTCGACGGCGAGCGGATCGAGGTATCGGGCTGGGTCGGCACGCGCGATCGCTCATGGGGCATCCGGCCGGTCGGGGCGCCCGATCCGCAGCCGACGCCGGGCGCGGGGATCACCGGCTTCTTCTGGCAGTGGACCCCGCTGAACTTCGCCGACCGCTCGGTCTATTTCCACATCAACGCCGATCCCGACGGCAAGCCGTGGAACACGCGGGCAGTGATCCTGGAGGACGGCGCGGGGCCGGAAGGCGGCTACCACACCGACACCGCGACCATGGCGACCGAGCTCATCCCCGGCACCCGCCACGCCAAGGGCGGTGTGCTGACCATTCCGATGGAGCAGGGGGCGGCCACGGTGAAGATCGAGCCGGTGGCGACCTTCCTGATGCGCGGCATCGGCTATGGCGGCGACTGGCGCCACGGGGGGCTGAAGGGTGAGCTGGCGGTGGCCCGCGAGGATCTCGACGCCGAGACCTTCGACCCCAACGACATGGGCAACCTGCACATCCAGGCGATCAGCAAGGCGACGCTCTCGGTTCCCGGTCAGCCCGACCAGCAGGGCGTGGGCGTGTTCGAGCAACTGATCCTGGGGCCCTACAGGCCGTTGGGGTTCTAGCTACTTCGCCATCGTGGCCATGACGCGGGCGATCGCCGGCAGCATCAGGGCGCCCAGCAGCGACGGGAAGATGAAGAGGATCAGCGGCACGGTCAGCTTGGCCGACAGCCCCAGAGCCTTTTCCTCGGCCCGCAGCATCCGCTTCTGGCGCATGTCGGTGGAGAACACCGACAGGGTCTCGCCCAGGCTGGTGCCCATCTCCTCGGCCTGGCGCAGCATGGTGGCCAGGGCCCGGGCGTCTTCGATTCCCAGGCGATCGGCGAAGGCGGTCCAGGCGTCCTTGCGCGCTCGGCCGGCGCGCAGCTCCAGCACCAGGAAGCGGAGGTGGACGGTGAGCGACGGATAGCGCCGCTCCAGCTCCTCGGTAACGCGGGTGACCGCCGCGTCGAGCGAGAGACCGGCTTCCACCGAGGCCACGAGCAAGTCGAGCAGGTCGGGGAAGCCCTCGCTGTATTCCCGCTCGCGCTTGGTCTTGCGGCTGTTGAGGACCAGCTCGGGCCCATAGAGCGCGATCAGCGACACGCCGACCGCCAGGGCGAGGCCACCGATGCTTCCACCCTTCTTCGCCAGCATCATCGGCAGCGTCAGCATCACCGCCACCGTGGCGATCGCGAGCGCCGCGGCCTTCACGCCCAGGAAGATGACGGGCGCTTCGCGGCTGTAGAAGCCGGCCTGCATCAGGCGCGAACGCAGCAGCGACACCTTGGCTGGATCGCGCACCGCGCTCTGTTGGCCCAGCCGGCGCACGGTGGACAGAAGCTGGTCGGCCAGGACGTTGCCGGACTTCTCCACCAGCGGCTCGCCGGGACGGCCGGCGCCCTGTCCGGCGGTCGCGCCGGCGCCGGCGAGGCGGCGGCCCCGCTGGGCGCGAACGCGGAGCTCGTTGACGCCGACGAAGGTCAGGCCGCCCAGGGCGCCGACCGTCAGCACGAGGCCGGCCAGATAGATGATCGTCTCGAGGGCCACGGGTCAGATCCGCATGTCGATCATGCGGCGCATGATCATGTTGCCGAGGAAGATCCAGAAACCGATCACGGCCAGGCCGTACTTCACGACGGGATCGTCGATCACCTCGCCGTAGAAGCTGGGCGACATCACCATGATCGCGCCCACGGCGACGAACGGCGCCGAGGTCAGGATCATCGCCGAGGCCCGGCCTTCCGACGACGCCGCCTTGATCTTCAGACGCATCTTGTGACGGTCGCGCACGGTGTTGGCGTTGAGCTTCAGCAGGCCGGTGAGGTTGCCGCCCGTCCGTTCCTGCAGCCGGACCGTCGCGCCGAACAGGTCCACGTCCGGATGCTGGCATCGCTCGCACATGCGCGCGACGGCCTGTTCCAGCGTGGCGCCATAGGCGATCTCGTCGGCCGCCATGCCGAACTCCGTCCCGACCGGGTCGCTCATCTCGCGGCCCACCAGGGCCACGGCGGCGGGCACCGGGTGGCCGGCCTCGAGGCTTCGGACGATGATGTCCAGCGCCTGGGGCAGCTGGAAGCCCAGGGCTGCGCTGCGCTTGTTCGCCTTGATCTTAAGGAAGCCCAGGGGCGCAATGACGCCGCCCAGGGCCGCGCCGGCCACGAAGCCGAAGGGCGTGCGGGAGAGCATCCCCAGCCCCACGCAGCCCACGACGGCGGCGACGGCGACGTAGGTCAGCCACTTCTTCTGGTCGTAGGGCAGGCCCGAAGCCACGATCAGGTTCGACAGCCAGCGCAGGCGTTCCGCCCGGTCGCCGGAGGCGGTCAGGCCACGCTGCTTGCGAAGCTCGACCACCAGGGCGGAGATGCCCTCGATCTTCTCGCCGACCTTCAGGCGCTGGTTCAGCTTGCGCTTCTGGGTGGCGACCGTGAGCAGGCCGCTCAGGCCCTGGACGCCCGCGAAGACCGCGGCGCCGATCATCACCATGACGATGGTCTTGACGTCGATCGCCATCCTCAGAGCGCCTTGGTGGGGTCGAAGTTGGCCGTGTCGTAGGGGATGCCGCGGCGGATCATCTCGTCCAGGCAGCGCGGGCGCAGGCCGGTGGCGCGATGCTCGCCGTGCACCGTGCCGTCCGGGTCGGTATGGGTGCGGTTGAACAGGAAGATGTCCTGCATCTGCACAACGTTGCCTTCCATGCCGACGATCTCGGTGACGTGGGTCACCTTCCGCTTGCCGTCCGACAGGCGGTTGACCTGCACCACGAGGCCGACGGCCGAGGCGATCTGATAGCGCACCGCCTCCGGTCCGATGTTCATACCGCCCATGGCGACCATCTGCTCCAGGCGGCTGATGGCCTCGCGCGGGTTGTTCGAGTGGATCGTGGCCATCGAGCCCTCGTGGCCCGTGTTCATGGCCTGCAGCATGTCGAAGGCTTCTTCCGAACGCACCTCGCCCAGGATCACCCGGTCGGGACGCATCCGCAGGGCGTTCTTCACCAGCTCGCGCTGGCGAATCTCGCCCTTGCCCTCGATGTTCGGCGGCCGGGTCTCCATGCGGACGACGTGCGGCTGCTGCAGCTGCAGTTCGGCGGCGTCCTCGATGGTGATCAGGCGCTCGCCCTCGCTGATCGCCGCCGAAAGGGCGTTCAGCAGGGTGGTCTTGCCCGAGCCGGTGCCGCCCGAGATCACCGTCGAAACGCGGCAGCGCGACGCGCCCCACAGGAAGTCCGCCATGCTCTGCGTCATGGCGCCGAACTCGACCAGCTTCTCCAGCGTCAGCGGCTTCTTCGAGAACTTCCGGATGGAGACCGAGCAGCCATCGATGGCGATGGGCGGTATGGCGGCGTTCACCCGGCTGCCGTCGGCCAGACGGGCGTCGACCATGGGCTGGCTTTCGTCGATCCGGCGGCCGACGCCGGCGACGATACGCTGGACGATGCGCAGCAGGTGATCGTTGTCGCGGAAGCGGATGGGGGTGAGCTCGAGCTCGCCGCGTCGCTCGACGTAGACCTGGAACGGGCCGTTGATCAGGATGTCGTTGATCGACTCGTCCTTGAGCAGCGGCTCGATGGGGCCGAGGCCCACCATTTCGTCGTAGATCGAGGCGCCGAGCTCGGCGAGCTCCTTGGTGTTCAGCGCCATGCGCTCGGCTTGGGCGAACTGGGTGACCAGGTTCAGCACCTGCCGGCGCAGTTCGGTCTCCTCCAGCTTGTCCAGCTTGGAGAGATCCAGTTCGTCGATCAGCCGCGAGTGAAGGCGCAGGCGAAGGTCGAGGTTGGCGTCGCGCTGCGGGGCCTTCGGCTTGGCCTCGGGCTTCGGGGTGGGGGCCGGCTGCGCCGCGATCGGGGCCGCGGGCTGCGGCTGGGCCACCGGGGCCGGCGCGGGACGGGCGAGGCTGAAGCGGCCCATCCTACTTCGCGCCCTTCAACAGCGTCGAAGGGCGCGCGATGCGAACGGCGAAGCCTTGGCGAAGCCGTTCCATCAGGCGGCCTTCGCGCCGGCCTCGCGGCGGGGCGGCTGGGCCGCCAGCCGCTCCACCAGAGTCTGCACGTCCTTGACGATCTTGGACTTCGGCCGGTGCTGGGCGATGGGTCCCCCGAGGTTGACCGAAGCCGCCGCGGCTTCCCAGTCCGAGCTGATCCCGCCCTCGGCCTTCCGTTGCAGAGCCTTCTCGGCCTCGGTCATCGAGGGGGCCGGGCCGAACATCCGGCTCGCCAGGCGGTTGAGCACGATGCGCGGCCGAAGCCCCGTCGAGAGGGCGTCCTCGATCTCGTCCGAATAGGCCCGCGCCGAGAGCAGGGCGGGCACGGTGAGCTCGGAGATCACCAGCACCTCGTCGCATCCGGCCAGCGCCTCGAGCGTCCAGGCCCGGCGGTGACGCGGCAGGTCCAGGATGACCCACTCATAGACTTCGCAGGCCACCTCCAGCATCCGCAGCACGGTCTCGCGGCTGATGGCGTCGAACGCATTGGGGTCGCGCACGCCGGCCATCAGGTCGAGGCCCTTGGATACCGGCGTCACGAACGCCTGCAGCATCGCCCCGTCCATCCGGTCGGCGGCGTTGCCGAAATCGGCGAGGCGCGTGGTGGGCTGGGCGCCCAGATAGGCGGCTGCGGCGCCGTCCGAGAGGTTGAGGTCCACCAGGCAGACCGAGCGGTCCTTCCCGGACCTGGCGGCCAAGGCGTAGGCGATCTCGATGGCGATGGTGGTCGCGCCGGAGCCGCCCACCGCGCCCGTGACGCCCCAGCAGCGCGACGTCGCCCCGCCCGCGGCAGCCGGCAGGGGTTGGGCCTCGACCATCAGGGCCTGCACGGCGGCCTTCAGCTCGTCGTCGGAATAGGGCGCCTCCAGGATGTCGGAGGCCGGCAGCCGCAGCACGTTGCGCACCAGCCCGGCGGGCAGGTTCTCGCCCAGCATCAGCACGGGCGGCGAGGCGCGCAGCGCCGACAGCGCCTTCACGCACGCGGCCAGGGCCGGGGCGTCCCAGGCGTCGGCGTCGATCAGCACGAGGTCCACGCCGCCGGGCGTCAGCCCGTCCAGGCTGGCCGCCGAACCTGTCTCGACCGCCGCCCCGGCCAGCGGACCCGCCGTCAAGGCCTGGGCGTCGGCGCCCAGCGCCAGGATGCGGCGTCCGCGGATCAGGTCGGTCGAAGGGGCAGTGGGCTTGGAGCGCAACATCGGTCCAGTCTTTACTTGGTCGGTTCGGCGCCGCTCACGCGCGGCAGCGGCTTGTCGAGCGACTTGCCCATCAGGAACAGGTCCTTCCCGGTTGGCTCCCGGCCGGGCATGGCGTCGGGCGGGGCGATCGCGCGGTCGGCCGGCGTCGACAGCCGCGCCGTCACGACGATCAGCAGTTCGCTCTCGGCCCGCTTCCACCGCGCCGAACGGAACAGCGCGCCAAGGACGGGCAGGTTGGCCGCCCACGGCGTCTGCTGCACGTTGTTCTGGTAGTCGTGCTGGAACAGCCCGGCCATGGCGAAGCTGTCGCCGTCGCGCAGCTCCAGCGTCGTCCCGGCGCGGCGCACCGTCAGGGCCGGGATGGTGATCCCGCTGACCGTCACCGCATTGTTGTAGTCCAGCTGGCTGACCTCGGGCGCGACCTCGAGGCGGATCCAGCCGTTGTCCTGGATCGTGGGGGTGAAGTTCAGCTTCACGCCGTAGGGCCGGAACTCGATCGTGATCCCGTCACGGCTCGGAACCGGGAACGGAAACTCGCCGCCCGCCAGGAAGTTGGCCTTCTCGCCCGACATCGCCACCAGGTTCGGGCGGGCCAGGGTGCGGACCACGCCCTTCTCCTCGAGCAGCTGAAGGTTGGTGTCTATCGAGGTGCGGCCGATCCCGCCGTTGGTGGTGATCGAGGTCGCTGGCGGCGTGACGCCCATCAAGCCCTTGCCGACGGCCACGGCGAACGACTCGTTCATGACGTTGAAGTTCAGGCCGACATCCTGCAGCGCGTTCCGGCTGGCCTCGAGGATGCGGACTTCCAGCACGACCTGCTGGACGTTGGTGATCATCATGCGCGAGATGACCGCGTCCGGCGCATACCGCTCGGCCAGCTTCTCGGCCCCGGTGCGCACCACCGACGAGGAGATGTTGCCGGTCAGCATCAGGCCTTCGCCCAGGTTGCGGACCTGGATGGCCTCGTCCGGATAGGCGATGCGCAGGTCTTGCTGCAGGCCCTCGGCGTCATAGCCGACGCGTACGTCGATCACCTCGGCCAGCTGGCCGGTCCGGTCATACACCAGCATGTTCGTCGCGCCGAACTCGATCCCCTGCACGTAGAAGGTCGAGTTCGAGGTGGCCGTCACCTTGGCCGTTTCGGGCTGCGAGATGACGATCCGGGACGCCGGTCCCGGAAGCCGGAACTGCAGGGACTTGTCGCGCGGCACAAAGATGACGCGACGCTGCACCGGCTCGCTGGCCAGGATGCGCGTCTGCGCCAGCGCGGGAACGACGCCGACGCCGGACGTGGCCAGCAGGAGGCCGGCCATGGCGGCGAGGGTGGAGCGGAACATGCGGGACATCGGGGTCATGCCTCAGCTCGCCGCGACCGGGAGCAGCGCGGGCGCCGCGGCGGGGGCGGGGGCTGGGGCGGTCCGCTTGGAGCCGCCGCCCTTGCTGCGCTTCGAGGCTTCGCCTTCGATGATCAGGATCGCCGAATAGGGCTGAACCGGGCCGCTGCGGGCGGGCGCCGAGGTGCGGACCGCCGGTCGGCCGCCCACCAGGAAGTCGGCCGTCCGCAACGGGGGGGCCTTGGCGATCTCGGCGGCGCCGTTGCGGCGCAGCGCCAATGACAGCTCGCCCAGCGTGGCGGCGATCGACAGCTTCTGCGAGTCCTCCACAGAGACCTCGATGGTCGCCGTGTTCGGGCTCGCCGGCTTGTTGGAGGTTGGGTCAGCGTTCAGGTCGACGCCCAGCAGCCGCGCGTTCTGGACCACCACGTAGGAGATGTAGTTGCGCGTCTCGCCCTGAGGCGTCAGGTCGCGCATCAGCACCACGTCGACGTGATCGCCGGGCAGGGCATGGCCGCCCACGCCCGAGGCGTCGTTCACCTTCAGCGTATAGGCGCGCATGCCTTCCGCGACCTCGGCCGAGACCGATGGCCGTGCGCCGGGGCCGGACAGCTTGGTCGGCAGCAGGGCCTCATTGGAGGCGATTGGGGTCAGCACGACGGGCGCCCCACCATGGTCGGCGGCCAGCGCCGCGGCGACGGTGGTGAAGGAGCCCTCGGGGATCGCGTTGCTCGGGATCTTGATGACCTTCAGCATGCCGGCGTCCAGCTTCTCGCCGTACTTCAGCGTGCGGGAGGCCACGACCACGGGCTCGCCCACCGCCTCGGCGCGGATAGGGTTCTTCACGCCCGCCGCGTTGGGCAGGGCGATCTTGGCCACGAAGAGAGCGCCAAGCCCCAGGACCGCCGAGGCGGCGAGGCTGACAATGGTTACGACCCGCATCCGGAGAACCCGACCGACAATTCTTGTTCTATCTCGGGACGTTAACGACACCCGCCTTGCGATATCCTGAATGTGGAAGGTGAACGCCGCGGTAGGGATTGTGGCTAAGCTCACCTATCCGCTGGCTTGGCGGTGTCCCGCGACGCTAGGTTCACCCTTCGAAACATCGGTCCGGAGCAGGCGACATGAAGGTGCGGCGGTTAGGAAATTCGGGCCTCAAGGTCAGCGTGGTGGGCCTGGGCTGCAACAATTTCGGCATGCGGATCGACCAGGCCCAGACCCAGGCGGTCGTCGACGCCGCCATCGACGCCGGGATCACCCTTTTCGACACCGCCGACGTCTACGGCGGCACGAAGTCCGAGGAGTTCCTGGGCAAGGCGCTGGGCAAGCGGCGGCACGAGATCGTGCTGGCCACCAAGTTCGGCATGTCCGTGGGCGGAGACCCGAAGAAGCGCGGCGGCTCGCGCAAGTGGATCATGCAGGCCGTGGAGGACAGCCTGCGCCGCCTGGGCACCGACTACATCGACCTCTACCAGCACCATTCGCCCGACCCGGACACCCCGGTCGACGAGACGCTGCGGGCGCTGGACGACCTCGTGACGCAGGGCAAGGTCCGCTACCTCGGCAACTCCAACTATACCGGCTGGCAGATTGCGGACGCCGACTGGAGCGCCGCGGGCCAGAGCCGCTTCGTCTCGGCCCAGAACCTCTATTCCCTGCTGGAACGCGACGTGGAGCGCGAGGTGCTGCCGGCGTGCGAGCACTTCGGCCTGGGCTTCCTGCCGTTCTTCCCGCTGGCGTCCGGGCTGCTGTCGGGCAAGTACCAGCGCGGCGTGGCCCCGGCGGAGGGCACCCGGCTGGCCGCCTGGGGCGCGCGCGGCGAGGCCGCCATGAGCGACGCCAACTTCGACAAGGTCGAGCCGCTGGAAGCCTGGGCCAAGGAGCGCGGCCACACGATCCTGGAACTCGCCTTCGCCTGGCTGCTGGGCCACGACGTCGTCAGCTCGGTGATCGCCGGGGCGACGACGGCCGATCAGGTGAGGACCAACGCCGCGACCGCCGAGTGGCGGCTGACCCCCGAAGAGGTCGACGAGGTCGGCAAGCTGGTCGGGTGAACCCAAGCCATCCGCGAATGCGGGGACCCACGCTTGCCTTCCGCAAGGCGATGGGCCGCTAGAGACGTCGGGAAGAACAGCCTGGGTCTCCGCATCCGCGGGGATGAGTGGGGTCTAGAATGTACGATCTGCTGAAGGACCTGCGCGTGGTGGAGGGGTCGGCCTTCGTGGCGGCGCCGACCTGCGGGCTCTACCTGGCCCAGATGGGCGCCGAGGTGATCCGCTTCGACGCTATCGGCGGCGGGCCGGACTTCCGCCGCTGGCCGCTCGCGGAAAATGGGTCCAGCCTCTACTGGGAAGGCTTGAACAAGGGCAAGAAGTCGATCGCCATCGACCTGGCCAGTCCCGAGGGCCGCGAGATCGCCCAGCGGCTGGCCGCGGCGCCCGGCGACGACGGCGGCCTGTTCGTCACGAACTTCCCGGTCGACGGCTTCCTTTCGTACGACAGGTTGAAGGCGCTGCGCGACGACCTGATCTGCGTGCGCGTCATGGGCTGGGCGGATGGCTCCCAGGGCATGGACTACACGATCAACTCGGCGCTCGGTCTGCCGCTGATGACGGGCCCGGTGGGCGACGAGCGGCCGGTGAACCACGTGCTGGCTGCGTGGGACCTGCTCACCGGCGCCTACTGCGCCTTCGCCCTGGTCTCGGCCCTTCTGGCGCGGACGCGCGGGCGAGGCGGGCGCGAGATCCGCGCCCCGCTCAGTGACATCGGCGCGGCCACCATGGCCAACCTGGGCTTCACCGCCGAGACCTTGCTGGCCGGCCGCCAGCGCGAGCGGATGGGCAACGACGTCTTCGGCGCCTTCGGCCGCGACTTCACGACGAAGGACGGCCAGAAGCTGATGCTGTTGGCCATCACGCCCAAGCAGTGGAGCAAGGCGCTGGAGGCCCTGGGCATCGGCGCCGAGGCGGCCGCGCTGGAGGCCGAGCTGGGCGTGTCGTTCGCGAAAGACGAGGGCCTGCGCTTCGCCCATCGCGCCCGGCTCTACCCGCTGTTCGAGCGCGCCTTCGCCGCGAAGACGGCGGCCGAGCTCACGCCCGCCTTCGACGCCGGCGGAGTCACCTGGGGCAGCTATCAGACGCTCGAGGTGGCGCTCGACGATCCGCGTCTCTTCAAGGACAACCCGCTGTTCGAGACCGTCCGCCATCCCAGCGGTCTCAGCTACCCGGCTCCCGGCGCCATGGGCACGATCCCGCAGGACGAGCGCCGGCCGGTCACGCCGGCGCCGAAGCTGGGCCAGCACACGGACGAAATCCTGGCCGAGGTCCTGGGCCTGAGCGGCGGCGAGATCGCCCGCCTGCACGACCGGGGCGTGGTGGCCGGCGCCTAAGACCATCGGATAGCTGGCGGCGCCCACGCCGAAGGGCCATCTCTGCCGTCTGAGACGGTGGAGGCTTCGATGGCGCGAGCGGCGGCGAAATCGGCAGGCGAGGGCGTCTGGCTGGCGGCGGGCAAACGCACGCCCTTCGCCAGGGCTGGCGGTGTCCTGGCGTCCAAGGATGCGCTCGAGCTCTCGGTCCCGGTGATCCAGGCCATGCTGGCCGAAGGCGGCACGCCCGACCTGGCCGTCTGGGGTGCGGTGATCCCCAACCTGGCCTGGAGCAATATCGCCCGCGAAGCCCTGCTGGACGCGGGCGCTGACGCCTCGATCCCTGCCTTCTCCACCGTCATGGCCTGTTCCACCAGCATGGCCGGCGCCTTCCAGGCCGCCGGGATGCTGGACGGCCGCGGCCGCGACTTGGCGCTGGTCGGCGGCGTCGAGAGCATGAGCCGCGTCCAGATCGGCCTTACCCAGAACCTGTCCGACGACCTGCGCAAGGTGATGGAGGCCAAGACCTTCGGCGACCGCCTGGCCGCACTCGGCCAAACCCGCCTCTCGGACGTGCGCCTGCACGTGCCGAAGATCCAGAACCGGGTCACCGGCAAGAGCATGGGCGAGCACACCGAGGAGATGGCCAAGGGCTGGGCGATCACCCGCGAGGAGCAGGACCAGATCGCGCTCGCCAGCCACCAGAACGCGGCCGCTGCCTGGAGGGCCGGCTTCTTCGACGACCTGGTGATCCGGATGGCCGAGGCGGGCCACGACACCACCGTGCGCGCCGACACCAGTCTGGAGAAGCTGGCGAAGCTCAAGCCGTCGTTCGATCGCACCAGCGGCAAGGGCACGCTGACCGCCGGCAACTCCAGCCCGCTCACCGACGGCGCCGCGGCCCTCTGGGTCGCGACGGCGAAGGGCCTGGATCGCCTGCCGGCCGCGACGCCGCGCGTGCGTCTGGTGGACTACGAGATCAATGCCATCGACCTGCGCCACGAGTACCTGTTGATGTCCCCCGCCTACGGCATTCCCAAGCTGCTGGCGCGCCACGGCCTGCGCTACGAGGACGTCGGGCTGTGGGAGATCCATGAGGCCTTCGCCGCCCAGGTGGCGACCCACATCAAGGCGCTGCAGGACGAGGCCTTCCTGCGCGACAAGGCCGGCGTGACCGGCGACTTCGGCCGCTTCCCGGTCGAGCGGATGAACCCGAACGGGGGCTCGACCGCGCTGGGCCATCCCTTCGGCGCCACTGGCGCACGGATCCTGTCGCAGGCGGTCAAGGAACTGGCCGCCATGCCCGCCGGGACCTGGGCCGTGGTCTCGATCTGCGCCGACGGTGGCCAGGGGACCATGGCGCTGCTGCGCAACGGCTAGGCCCCGGCCGCCGGGCCTGCTCTGATGCCGGCGGATTCGGGCGGAGGGGCGGGTGGCGCAGATCGAACTGGGAACCGGAGACCTGCTGGACCGGCGCGGCCGGCTCGCCGAGGGCGGCTGGGCCCGCCGCGAGGCGCGCCGCTACAGCCGCAAGGCCATCGCGGCGTCGCCCTTCAGGATCAAGGAGTGGGACTACTACTGCGTCCTGACCGGAGACTATGGCCTGGCCGCCGTCGTCGCCGACAACGGCTACATGGGCTTCCTGTCGACCGTGTGGCTAGATTTCCAGACCCGTTCCGTGACCACCGAGAGCGTCATCACGCCCTTGCCGCTTGGCCGGATGCGGATGCCGCAGAGCGCCGACGTGGGCGACATCGTCCAGGATCACCCGACGCTCAGGCTGGCCTTCCGCCACACGCCGGAGGGGCGCAGCCTGGAGATCCACTGCCCGGGCTTCGGGAACGGCCAGGGCCTGAACGGGACGCTCCGCCTCGCGCAGCCGCCGATGGATCGCATGATGATCGCCACGCCCTGGGCCGAGGCGCCGAAGGCCTTCTACTACAACCAGAAGATCAACTGCATGCCGGCCAGCGGCGAGATCGCGCTGGGCGGAGAGACCTATGCCTTCACCCCTGACAAGGCGTTCGGCGTGCTCGATTGGGGTCGTGGCGTCTGGACCTACCACAACGTCTGGTACTGGGGGTCGGCCTCGGGCCTGGCGGACGGCGTGCCGTTCGGCTTCAACATCGGCTACGGCTTCGGCGACACGTCGGCCGCCACCGAGAATATGGTCTTCTACGACGGCGTGGCGCACAAGCTGGACCAGGTGACCTTCCACCTTCCGGAAGGAACCTACGATGGGGCCCCGTGGCGCTTCTCCAGCAGCGACGGTCGCCTGGAGATGACCTTCGAGCCCATCCTCGACCGTGCGGACGCCTCGGACTTCAAGATCATCCGGTCCATCACCCACCAGGTGTTCGGCCGCTTCTCGGGGTCGGCGGTGCTCGACGACGGGCGCAAGGTGACCTTCGCGAACCTGCTCGGTTTCGCCGAGCAGGTGGAGAACGCCTGGTAGCCCGGGCTACTCCGCGGGCTTCAACAGGGCCAGCAACGCGCCTTCGCTGACCTGGGCGCCCAGCTCCGCGGCCAGTTCCTCGACCAGGCCGTCGAACGGCGCCGCCAGCGCGTGCTCCATCTTCATGGCCTCGAGCGTCAGCAGCGGCTGACCCTTCGTCACCTTCTCGCCAGCCTTGACCGACAGCTGGGTCACCTTGCCGGGCATCGGTGCGCGGATCTGGCCGTCGCCGCCCCCGCCGCCCGCATCGGCCACCGGCGGGTGATCGCGGAAGGCGAAGGCCTCGCCGCCCTCGAACACGACGACTTCCTCCTCGCTCACCACATGGATGAAGCGGCTAGGCTCGCCGGGCATCTCGGCCTCCAGCGCCCGGTCGCCGTAGAACAGCCGCGCCGTCTCGACGACCGGGGCGTTCAGGCGGAAGCCCTTCAGGTCGATCCAGGGGGTGCTTTCGCCCGCGCGCTGCTCCACGGCTTCGCGGAACGCCCAGCCGGCGGTGGCCAACGCCTCCGGCGACGGCTCGGCCGCCGCCGTGAGCTCGTCCAGCTCGCGTCCGATCAGCCCGGTGTCGACGCTGCCCACGATGAAGTCCGGCGTCTCCAGGCAACGGACCAGGAACGCGGCATTGGTCTTCACCGGCCACACCTCGACCTCGCCGCAGGCCTCGGCCAGCTGGGCGATCGCCTCGTCGCGGGTCTCCGCGTGGGCGATCAGCTTGGCGATCATCGGGTCGTAGAAGGGCGTGATGGCGTCGCCCTCGTCCACCCCGGTGTCGACCCGCACGCTGGTGGGCAGGCTGAAGCTCTCCAGCTTGCCGATCGACGGCAGGAAGCCGGTGGACGGGTTCTCGGCGTAGAGGCGGGCCTCCACCGCGTGGCCGTTCAGCTCGATCTCTTCCTGGCGCAGCGGCAGCGGCTCGCCGGCGGCCACGCGGAACTGCCACTCCACCAGGTCCAGCCCGGTGACCATCTCGGTGACCGGATGCTCCACCTGCAGGCGGGTGTTCATCTCCATGAACCAGATGCGGTCGCCGCGCAGGCCCTGGCTGGCGTCCGCGATGAATTCCACGGTCCCGGCGCCGACGTAGCCCACCGCCTTGGCGGCCTTCACCGCCGCTTCGGTCACCGCGGCGCGGGCCTGGTCGCTCATGCCCGGCGCAGGCGCCTCCTCGATCACCTTCTGGTGGCGGCGCTGCAGCGAGCAGTCGCGCTCGTAGAGGTGGACGACGCTCCCGTGGCTGTCGCCGAACACCTGCACCTCGATGTGGCGCGGGCGGGTGACGTAGGTCTCCAGCAGCACCCGATCGTCGCCGAAGCTGGCCGCCGCCTCGCGCTGGCAGGACGCGAGCGCCGCGTCGAACGCCTCGGCGCTCTCGACCAGCCGCATGCCCTTGCCGCCGCCGCCGGCCACGGCCTTGATCAGCACCGGGAAGCCGATCATCTCGGCCTCCGCCTTCAACCGCGTGGCCGACTGGTCCTCGCCCAGATAGCCCGGCGTCACCGGCACGCCCGCATTGGCCATCAGACTCTTGGCCGCGTCCTTCAGGCCCATGGCGCGGATCGCCGACGGCGGCGGCCCGATCCAGATGAGCCCGGCGGCCATCACCGCCTCGGCGAACTCGGCGTTCTCCGACAGGAAGCCATAGCCCGGATGGATCGCCTCGGCGCCGGCCGCCTTGGCGGCGGCGATCACGCGGTCGCCCTTCAGATAGCTGTCGCGCGCGGCGGCCGGGCCGATCATCACCGCCTTGTCAGCGTCGCGCACATGGCCCGCATCGCGGTCGGCCTCCGAGAAGACGGCGACGGTCTCGATGCCCATGCTGCGGGCGGTGGAGAACACCCGACGAGCGATTTCACCGCGATTGGCGACCAGGACAGATTTGAACATGGCCATTCCGCTTACATCCGGAAGACGCCGAAGCGGGTCTCGGGGACCGGCGCGTTCAGCGAGGCGGAGATGGACAGGCCCAGGACGTCGCGCGTCTGGGCCGGGTCGATGATGCCGTCGTCCCACAGGCGGGCGGTGGCGAAGTAGGGGTTGCCCTCGTCCTCGTAGCGCTGGCGGACCGGCGCTTTGAAAGCCTCTTCCTGCTCGGGCGTCCACTTGTCGGCGTCGCGGTGGACGGTGGCCAGCACCGAGGCCGCCTGCTCCCCGCCCATCACGCTGATCCGGCTGTTGGGCCAGGTCCACAGGAAGCGCGGGGAATAGGCCCGGCCGCACATGCCGTAGTTGCCGGCCCCGAACGAGCCGCCGACCAGGACGGTGAACTTCGGGACCTCGGCCGAGGCGACCGCGGTCACCAGCTTGGCCCCGTCCTTGGCGATGCCGCCGGCCTCGTAGCGGCCACCCACCATGAAGCCCGAGATGTTCTGCAGGAACACCAGCGGGATCTTCCGCTTGCAGGCCAGCTCGATGAAGTGCGCCCCCTTCAGCGCGCTCTCCGAGAACAGCACCCCGTTGTTGGCCAGGATGGCGACCGGATAGCCCCAGATCCGCGCGAAGCCGCAGACCAGGGTGGTTCCGTACAGCGCCTTGAACTCGTCGAACTTCGAGCCGTCGACGATGCGGGCGATCACCTCGCGCACGTCGTAGGGCGCGCGCACGTCCTGCGGGACGACGCCGTACAGCTCCTCGGGATCGAAGGCCGGCGGCTCGGGCGCCTCGAGGTAGAGGTCGTGCGTCTTGGTGGTGTTCAGGTTGGCCACGATGCGGCGCACGATGGTCAGCGCGTGCTCGTCGTTCTCGGCCACGTGGTCGACGACGCCCGAGCGCCGGCCGTGGGTGTCGGCCCCGCCCAGCTCCTCCGCCGAGATCACCTCGCCGGTCGCGGCTTTCACCAGCGGCGGGCCGCCGAGGAAGATCGTCCCCTGGTTCCGCACGATCACGGTCTCGTCCGACATCGCCGGGACGTACGCGCCGCCGGCCGTGCACGAGCCCATGACGCAAGCGATCTGGGCGATGCCCTCGGCGCTCATCCGCGCCTGGTTGAAGAAGATGCGCCCGAAGTGCTCGCGGTCGGGGAACACTTCGGCCTGGTGCGGCAGGTTCGCGCCGCCCGAGTCCACCAGGTAGACGCAGGGCAGGCGGTTCTGCAGGGCGATCTCCTGCGCCCGCAGGTGCTTCTTCACGGTCAGCGGGAAATAGGCGCCGCCCTTCACCGTCGCGTCGTTGGCGACGATCATCACCTCGCGGCCCGAAACCCGGCCGATGCCGGTGATCACGCCCGCCGCCGGGGCCTCGTCGTCATAGAGCCCGAAGGCCGTGAGCTGGCCCACCTCCAAGAACGGCGCGCCGGGATCCAGCAGCCGCATCACCCGGTCGCGGGGCAGCAACTTGCCGCGGCTCACATGGCGCTCGCGGCTGCCCTCGGGCCCGCCCAGCGCCGCCTTGCCGGTCCGCTCGCGCAGTTCCTCGACCAGGCCGCGGTTCACCTCGGCGTTGGCGGCGAAGGCGGCCGATCCCGTGTCGAGCGCCGATTGCAGTTTCCTCATGCCCCGCCCTAGGCCGTCTTTTCGAGCACGAGGTCAAGTTCAGCGATCATCGCCTCGCGCATGGCGAACTTTTGCACCTTCCCCGTCACGGTCGTGGGGAACCCTTCCACGAATTTGATGTGGCGTGGAATCTTATAGTGGGCGATCTGGCCCTTGCAGAAATCGCGCACCGCCTCGACGTCGAGCTGTTCCCCCGCCTTCAGCACGATCCAGGCGCATAGCTCCTCCCCGTACTTCGGATCGGGCACGCCGATCACCTGCACGTCCTGGATCGCGGGATGGCGGTACAGGAACTCCTCGATCTCCCGCGGATAGATGTTCTCGCCGCCCCGGATCACCATGTCCTTGATCCGCCCGACGATGTTGCAGCAGCCGTCGTCGTCGATCGTGGCCAGATCGCCGGTGTGCATCCACCCAGCCGCGTCGATCGCCTCGGCCGTCCGCTCGGCGTCGTCCCAGTAGCCCAGCATGACGGAATAGCCCCGGGTGCACAGCTCGCCCGCCTCGCCGCGCGCGACGATCCGGCCCTCGGCGTCGACGATCTTCACCTCCAAATGCGGCTGGATGCGGCCGACGGTCGAGACTCGCACCTCCAGGCTGTCGTCGCAGCCCGACTGGAAGCTGACCGGCGAGGTCTCGGTCATGCCGTAGGCGATGGTCACCTGCGGCATGTGCATCCGGTCGATCACCTCGCGCATCACCTCGATGGGGCAGGGCGAACCGGCCATGATCCCGGTGCGCAGGCAGTCCAGGTCGAAGGCGGCGAAGTCCGGATGGCCCAGGAGGGCGATGAACATCGTCGGCACGCCGTACAGCGCCTGGCACCGCTCCTCGGCCACGGCGTGCAGCACCGCCAGGGGCTCGAACGCCTCGGCCGGATAGACCATCGTCGCCGCGTGGGTCAGGCAGCCCAGGTTGCCCATCACCATCCCGAAGCAGTGGTACATCGGCACCGGGATGCAGACCCGGTCGCCCGCCTTCAGCCGGATCGCCTCGCCGACGAAGAAGCCGTTGTTGAGGATGTTGTGGTGGGAGAGCGTGGCCCCCTTCGGGAACCCAGTGGTGCCGCTGGTGAACTGGATGTTGATCGGGTCGTCGAACTGCAGGGTCGGCCCGATCTCCTCCAGCCGCAGCCGATCGGCGTGGCTGGCCGTGTGCGAGACGTGAGCGAAGCTCTGGCAGCCGCGGTGGGGATCGTCGCCCAGGGTGATGACCGTTTCCAGCGCAGGCAGCCTGCCCCCATCCCGCAGCTCGCGCACCATCGCCAGGTATTCGCTGGTCTTGTGCCGCACGGCGGTCACGAGGGCCCGGCAGCCCACCTTGTTCAGCGCATATTCCGCCTCGGACAGTCGATAGGCCGGATTGATGTTCACCAGGATCAACCCGGCCTTGGCGGTGGCGAACTGCGTGATCGTCCACTCCGCGCAGTTTGGCGCCCAGATGCCCACCCGATCGCCGGGGTTGAGCCCCAGCGCCAGCAGCCCCGCGCCGAACGCGTCCACCCGGGCTTTCAGCTCGGCATAGGTCCAGCGGATACCCTGATGCCGCGAGAGCAGCGCCAGCGCGTCCGGGTGCGCCGCGCAGGTGTCGTCGAACAGCGCCCCGATCGTCCGCCCGATCAGCGGCTGGGCGCTGGCCCCATGGACGTAGCTGAGCTGGGCCATCGTCCTCCTCCCTTGTTCTTCGCATGGTGGCGGCCGGCTCCCGGCGTGTCATCCGCTTTCGCGGGCGATCGATGGACAGGTGATCGGCCGCTAGGCTCACCCAGGGTTCCCGTGGCAGAGAAACGATCGTGACCACCGAGACCTTCCCCGAGATCCGCGAGGCCGTGCGCAAATTGTGCGCGCGCTTCCCCGGCGCCTACTGGCGCGAACTGGACCGCGAGCGGGCCTATCCGACGGCCTTCGTCCAGGCTCTGACCGAGGCTGGCTTCCTGTCGGTCTTGATCCCCGAGGAATACGGTGGCTCCGGCCTCGGCCTCGCCGCCGCCACGGCGGTGCTGGAGGAGATCCACCGCAGCGGCTGCAACGGCGGCGCCTGCCACGCCCAGATGTACACCATGGGCACCGTGCTGCGGCACGGGACGCCCGCGCAGAAGCAGGCCTACCTCCCGAAGATCGCCACCGGAGAGCTGCGCCTGCAGGCCTTCGGCGTCACCGAGCCCGACGCCGGCACCGACACGACCCGCATCACCACCTTCGCGAAGAAGGTCGGCGACAAGTACGTCGTGAACGGCCGCAAGCTGTGGATCAGCCGCGCCGAACACTCCGACCTGATGGTGCTGCTATGCCGGACCTCGCCGCGCGACGAGGCCAAGACGTCGGCCGGCATGAGCGTCCTGCTGGTCGACATGCGGACGGCGAAGGGCAATGGCCTCACCATCACGCCCGTCCGCACCATGCTGAACCACGCCACCACCGAGCTGCTGTTCGAGGACCTGGAAGTTCCGGCCGAGAACCTGGTCGGCGAGGAGGGCAAGGGGTTCAAGTACATCCTGGACGGCATGAACGCCGAGCGCATCCTGATCGCGTCCGAGTGCATCGGCGACGCCCGGTTCTTCATCGACCGCGCCAGTCAGTACGCCAAGGACCGCGTCGTGTTCGGCCGCCCGATCGGCGAGAACCAGGGCGTGCAGTTCCCGTTGGCCCGCGCCCACGTCCAGATGACCAGCGCGAGCCTGATGGTCGACAAGGCGGCCGAGCTGTTCGAGGCGGGCCAGCCCTGCGGGACCGAAGCCAACATGGCCAAGCTCGTGGCCTCGGAAGCCTCCTGGTTTGCCGCCGACATGTGCCTGCAGACCCACGGCGGCTTCGGCTTCGCCGAGGAATACGACATCGAACGCAAGTTCCGCGAGACGCGGCTCTACCAGGTGGCCCCGATCTCCACGAACCTGATCCTCAGCCACGTCGCCACCCACGTCCTGGGGCAGCCGAAGAGTTTCTGATGACCTACGAAACGATCAAGGTCGAAGAGGTCGCGCCCGGCGTCACCGTCATCGCCTTCAACCGCCCAGAGGTCGCGAACGCGCTCTCCACCCAGATGGGCCGCGAACTGCTCGAGGTCTGGTCGAAGCTGCGCGGCGACGAGAGCCTGCGGGCGGTGATCCTGCGGGGGGAGGGCAAGCACTTCCAGGCCGGCGCCGACCTCAAGGAACGCAACGGGATGACCGACGAGGCCTGGGCCGAGCAGCACCGCCTGTTCGAGGCGATGATCCGCGCCCAGCTCGCCTGTCCCGTCCCGGTGATCGCCGCGGTGCAAGGCGCGGCGATGGGCGGCGGCTGCGAGATGACGCTCGCCAGCGACTTCGCCTACGCCGCCGAAGGCGCCCGTTTCGGCCTGCCCGAGGCGGGTCTCGGCATCCTGCCGGGCCTGGGCGGCACCCAGCTCCTGACCCGCGCGGTGGGGCCCCGTCGGGCCATCGAGATCCTGACGACCGCTTCGCCGTTCACCGCCGATCAGGCGCTGGACTGGGGCGTCGTCAGCGGCGTGGTTCCGGCGGACAGCCTGATGGAGACCGTACTGGGCGTGGCCCGCGTAATCGCCAGCAAGGCGCCGCTGTCGGTGCGCGGCGCCAAGCGCGTCGTGCACGGCGGCCAGGACCTGGACCTGGCCCGCGCCATGGACCTGGAGCTCACCGTCTACAACCACCTCTTCACGACCCAGGACCGCCGCGAGGGAGTGGCCAGCTTCAACGACAAGCGGACCCCGAAGTTCGAGGGGAAGTAGGCTACCGGGCCGGCCGCAGCATCGGATAGAGCGGCGGATAGTCGTCGGGCTGGACCAGCCCGATCACTTCGAAGCCGTGGCGTTCGTACAGCGGGATGTTCCGCGGATTGCTGCTTTCCAGATAGGCCGGCAGCCCCTGCGCGTCGCAGAGCCGCAAGCCTTCCTTGATCATGGCCGACCCCAGGCCTTCGCCCTGCCGCGACGGATCCACGCCCACGGCCGCCAGATACCAATGCGGGCCCTCGGGGTGGTGGCTGCGGATCTGCTCGCCGACCTTCCCCAGAACCTCGCCCTTCTCCGGCGTCACAACGCCGGCCAGGACGCCCAGCATGGCCTCCAGATCCGGCTCCACGCCGGCCGGCAGCCACAGTGAGACCGCCGCCGCATCCTCGGTCACGAAGGCCGTGCCATGCTCCAGCCCGCGCCCGCCCATGCCCATCACGAACGGAGGCCAACCGGCCACGAAGTCGCGCGGCTTGGAGAAGATGTAGCGGACGCAGGGATCGGCGCTGAACGACAGCAGCAGCGTGTCGATCATCGCCTCGCGGTCGGCCGGCGTGGCCGTTCGGACTTCGACGGGTTTCATGCCGCCTTCATAGCGCGGGATGGCGAAGCAGCGAGTCTCCGCTTACCGTCGCGCTCGTGAGAATGCCTGCGCCAGACCCGAGTCTCATCGCCCGCAAGGGTGAGATCGTGCGGGCGTTGCAGAAGATCGTGCCTGGCGAGGGCGTGGTGGCCGAGCCGGCCGGCCTCGTGCCGTTCGAGAGCGACGGCCTCTCCGCCTATCGCCAGACCCCGATCGCGGTGGTGCTGCCCGAGACGACCCAGCAGGTGTCCGAGATTCTGGCCTGGTGCCATGCCAACGGCGTGAAGGTGGTGCCGCGCGGCGCCGGCACGTCGCTGTCGGGCGGCGCCTTGCCCCTGGCCGACGGGGTCGTGCTGGGCCTGTCGAAGTTCAACCGCGTGCTGGAGGTGGACTACGCCAACCGCTGCGCCGTGGTGCAGCCGGGGGTCACCAACCTGGGCGTCACCGCCGCCGTCGAGGCGCAGGGCTTCTATTACGCCCCCGATCCCTCCAGCCAGATCGCCTGCACCATCGGCGGCAACGTGGCCGAGAACTCGGGTGGCGTGCACTGCCTGAAGTACGGCCTGACCACCAACAACCTGCTGGGCTGCGAACTGGTCCTGATGAGCGGCGAGGTCGTCCGGCTAGGCGGCAAGGCCATGGACGCCGAGGGCTACGACCTGCTGGGCCTCGTCACCGGCTCGGAGGGCCTGCTCGGCGTCGTGACCGAAGTCACCGTCCGCATCCTGCCGAAGCCTGAGACGGCCAAGGCCCTGCTCCTGGGCTATCCGACGGTCGAAGGCGCCGCCGCCACCGTGGGCGACATCATCGCCGCCGGCGTCATCCCGGCAGGCCTGGAGATGATGGACAATCCGGCGATCCGCGCCGCCGAGGCCTTCGTGGGCGTCGGCTATCCGGTGGAGGCCGCCGCCCTGCTGATCGTCGAGCTGGACGGGCCCGAGGCCGAGTGCGCCGAGCTGGTGGGACACGTCCGCATGCTCGCCGCTGAGCGCGGCGCGAACTTCGTGAAGACCTCTGAGACCGAGGCCCAGCGGCTGGCGTTCTGGGCCGGCCGCAAGGCCGCATTCCCCGCCGTGGGCCGCATCGCGCCCGACTACTTCTGCATGGACGGCACCATCCCGCGCCGGGCGCTGCCGCAGGTGCTGACCCGCATCACCGAACTGTCGGCCGAGTACGGCCTGGGCGTGGCCAACGTCTTCCACGCCGGCGACGGCAACCTGCACCCCCTGATCCTCTACGACGCCGACATCCCGGGCGACCTGGAGAAGGCCGAGGTCTTCGGCGCCGACATCCTGAAGCTCTGCGTCGCCGTGGGGGGCGTCCTGACCGGCGAACACGGCGTCGGCGTCGAGAAGCGCGATCTGATGGGCGAGATGTTCGACGCCACCGACCTGGCCTGCCAGCAGCGGGTGAAGTGCGCCTTCGACCCGGGCCTGTTGCTCAATCCGGGCAAGGTGTTCCCGACCCTGCACCGCTGCGCAGAGCTGGGCCGCATGCACGTCCACAGGGGCAAGGTCGCCTTTCCCGAGCTGCCGCGGTTCTGATGATCGACACCGGCGTCCGCGTGCTCAAGCCCACCACACCGGAAGAGGTCCAGGCCCTCGTCGCCGAGGCCGGCGCCGCCGCGCGCCATATCGAGGTGATCGGCGGCGGCACCAAGCGGGTGGTGGGCGAGATGGACCCCGTCGATCTCGTGTTGTCGACCCAGCGTCTCGACCGCATCGTCGACTACGCCCCCGAGGAACTGGTGCTGACCGTCCAGGCCGGCGTGCGGATGCTCGACATCGAGAAGCTGGTGGCCGCCCGCGGCCAGATGCTGGCGTTCGAGCCGCCTCGCTGGACGCGGCTGATCGGCGCGCGCGGCGAGCCCACCCTGGGCGGCGTGCTGGCTGCCAACCTCTCCGGCCCCCGACGCATCCGGGCCGGCGCCGCCCGCGACCACTTCCTGGGCTTCGAGGCGGTCTCGGGTCGCGGCGAGGTGTTCAAGGCCGGCGGCAAGGTGGTGAAGAATGTCACCGGCTACGACCTGATGAAGCTGATGACCGGGTCCTGGGGCACGCTGTCGATCCTCACCGAGGTAACGATCAAGGTGCTGCCCGCGCCGAGGGCCGAGACCACGCTGCTGTTGTTCGGGCTGCCCGACGTGCGCGCCAGCGAGGCCATGACCATCGCCATGAACGGCCCTTGGGACGTCTCGGGCGCGGCCCACCTCCCGTCCTTCGCCGCCCGCGCACGTCCGCTGAAGGCCGAGATGCCCACCACGGCGCTGCGGCTGGAGGGCTTCGAGGCGTCGGTGGCCGCGCGGGTGGAGGGCCTGCTGGCCGCGCTGAAGGGCTATGGCCGGATCGACGCCCTGGACGGCGACCACTCCAGGGATTTCTGGGCCCAGATCCGCGAGGTCGAAGCCTTCGCCGGCGATCCGCGGCCGCTGTGGCGGCTGTCGCTGCCGCCCGCCGCCGGCTGGCGCGGCCCGCACGGCCTGCCCGGCGACGCGCTCTACGACTGGGCTGGCGGCCTGGCCTGGCTGCTCACCGAGGAGCCGCCGCAGAAGGTGCGCGCCGTGGTCCGTGGCCTGGGCGGCCATGCGCTGTGCCTGCGCGGCGCGCCTGCGTTCGGCCCGCGCGACGGGGCGCTGGGCGCGCTGCAGGACCGGGTAAAGGCCGCCTTCGATCCGCTCGGCGTGCTCAATCCGGGCCGGTTGGAGGGCGCTGCGTGAGGACCGCCTTCACCGCCGAACAGCTCGCCGATCCCGAGACCGCCGCCAGCGCCGGCGCCATCCGCAAGTGCGTCCACTGCGGCTTCTGCACCGCCACCTGCCCCACCTACGTCCTGCTGGGTGACGAGCGCGACAGCCCGCGCGGCCGCATCGAGCTGATCCGCGAGATGCTGGAGACCGGGGGTCCGCCCGCGCCCGAGACCGTTACCCACGTCGACCGCTGTCTCTCGTGCCTCGCCTGCACCACCACCTGCCCGTCGGGCGTCGACTACGCCCAGCTCATCGATCACGCCCGCGCCCACATCGAGGCCCACCACGTTCGCCCCTGGCCCGAGCGGGTCCTGCGCGCCCTGATCCCGGCGGTGCTGACCCGGCCCCGACGCCTCGGCGTGGCCCTGACGCTCGGCCGGCTGGCCAAGCCGCTGGAGCCGCTGCTGGTGCGGCTGAAGCTGACCCCGCTGGCCGCGCTCCTGCGTCTCGTGCCGCCGCCGCACCCCCGGTCGCTGGCGTCCCCCAGCCGAAGTCCCGGCGGCCGCGCGAAGGGCCGCGTGATCCTCCTGCAGGGCTGCGTCGAGCCCGAGATGGCGCCCCAGGTCCGCGCCGCGGCCATCCGCCTGATCGCCCGCGCCGGCTACGAGATCGTCCTGGCCGAGGGCGAGGGCTGCTGCGGCGCGCTCTCCGAGCATCTGGGCCGCGCCGACGAGGCCCGGGCCATGGCGCGCGCGAACCTCGCCGCCTGGGCGAAGGCGGGCAAGGTCGACGCCATCGTCACGACCGCTGCCGGCTGCGGGACCATGTTGAAGAGCTATCGCCGGCTGGTGGGCGAGGCTGTCCCTGCGCGCGACGTGCTGGAGTTCATCGCCGAGGTCGGCCTACCCGAGCCCGTGAAGACGCCCCGGCTGAGCGTCGCCTACCACGCCGCCTGCTCGCTGCAGCATGGCCAACAGATCAAGACCGCCCCGCCGCGCCTGCTGGCCGAGGCCGGTTTCGATGTCCGCCCCGTCGCCGAGGGCCACCTCTGCTGCGGCTCGGCCGGCGTCTACAACATCCTGCAGCCCGCGCTCGCGACGCGGCTGCGCGACCGCAAGGCGGCCAACATCAACGCCACGGGCGCCGTCGCCGTGGCGGCCGGCAACGTCGGCTGCATGGCCCAGCTCGCTCCCGCTCTCGACGCCCCGATCGTCCATCCGGTCGAGCTGCTGGACTGGGCCACCGGCGGCCCGCGCCCCGCCGCCCTGGCCCAGGTCCGCGCGCCCACGGCCTAGGTAGTCCTACGGAAGTAGCGGTACGGACGTAGCCGTACGGAATTTCGCGACCGACCGAAAAAGGTGAAGCTGCCCCCGCTCAGTGAGGGGTGCGTCATGACGCGGATCGAGTTCCACCCAGAGGTCCTGCTTGCCGGCTTCGGCGCATACGCCGTCATCGTCCTGGCGCTCACGCTCCGGAACGCCCGCGCCGCGCGTCGCGCGTCACGCCGCCTCGACGAAGCCGGGCCAGGTGGACATGTACTTGACGAACGCCGGTCCCAGGCCCTCGTTGGCCAGATATTCGGCGGTGACCGGTAGCGCGATGGGCGTGAACGCCGGGTCGCGCGCCCGCTGCGGGAAGTCGTGGTGCAGGATGGCCGCGCGGCCGATCAGGACATAGTCGGCGCCCTGATCCAGCATCTGCGACGCGATCGCGGGCGACGTCACCTTCCCGGCCACGCCCAGCCGCACGCTCCCGCGGTCCAACTCGGTGAAGTAGCTCATCAGGCTGCGGCCCTTGAACGCCTCCTCGGCCGGTTCCTTGAAGACGTCCCACAACGACATGTCCAGGTAGTCGATCCGCCCATCGGTCAACACCGACTGCGCCACCTGGACGATCTCGCCGAGCTGCAGGTCGAACCGCTCCGGCGACAGGCGCAGGCCCAGCTGGAAGTCCTTGCCGGTGCGGGCGCGCACGCCGTCGATGATCTCAAAGATGATCCGCGCGCGGTTCTCGATCGACCCGCCGTACCGGTCCTCGCGGCGGTTCAGCTTGGGCGACAGGAACTGGGCCAGGATGTAGCCGTGCGCCCCGTGGATCTCGACGCCCTCGAAGCCGGCCTGCTCTGACCGCACCGCGGCGGCGACGAAATCCTCGACCAGCTGCTCCACCTCACCGAGGCTCAGGCCTCGCGCGCCCGTTTCCGGATCGTCCGACGGGCAGACCGGCGTGCCGACCAGGTCCTTGGGCGAGCGGTTGCCGGCGTGGTGCATCTGCAGCGCCGAGACGCTGCCGGCCTTCTTGATCGCCGCGGCCAGTCGCGTGAGGCCCTCAAGGTGCTGGTCGCCGAACACGCCGAGCTGGCCCGGGAAGCCCTGGCCCACCGCCTGCACGTGCGCCGCGCAGGTCATGGTCAGGCCGAAGCCGCCCTCGGCCCGCTTGGTCAGCCACTTGAACTCGTCGTCCGACAGCGTCCCGTCGGGATGGCTCTGCAGGTTGGTGAGCGGCGCCAGCATGAAGCGGTTCTTCAGGGCGGGGCCGTGGTTCAGGGTCATCGGCGCGAACAGGTCAGCCATGGCGGCCTCCGGAGGTAACGGTTTCGCCGCAGCCGTAGCGGGCTTCCGCAAGGTCCGGCAAACCAGCCTTTCTGCAAGGCCCTTGAGGCTTTACCCTGCGCATGGGGGCAGGAGGTCGGAATGGCAAGACTGTCGATCGCGGGCCTGACGGCGGCCCTCTTCCTCGTGGCCGGCCCTGCCGGCGCCCACCACGGCTGGTCGGCCTACAGCGATCAGGAATCCTCGGTCAGCGGGGTGGTGGAAGACGCCTCGCTCGGCCAGCCCCACGGGCTGATCCGGGTGAAGACCGCCCAGGGCGTCTGGGCCGTCATGCTGGCCCCGCCCGCCGCCATCGAGCGCTCGGGCCTCACCCTCCAGGCCATCCCCAAGGGAACCCAGGTCACCGCCCGCGGCCACAAGCGCACCGACGGCACGCTCGAGATCAAGACCGAACGCCTCGTCGTCGGCGGCAAGACCTTCGACCTCTATCCGGCGCGAGACTAACCCGCCGTTACGAAGATCGGGCCGCCGACCACGTCGAACACCGTGGCCTCCACGCGGCGGATGGCAGTGATCTGCATCACCGGCGGCGTCGCGTCGGACCGGCCGGCCCGGCTGCCCTGGGGCGCGGCCACACGCGGCCGGTGCTCCGCCGACACGCTCTTCAGGGCGCGGGCGACGTCGGCGTCGCGACAGCGGAAGGGCAGGGGCTCGGCCAGGCTGGCCACCGGCCGCGCATAGAGGCCGACCATCCACACCCGGTCGCGCCCGCGCACCACGCCATAGGCCGCGTGGGTGTGGCTGGGCCGCAGCAGGTTGCGCCAGTGGCCGGGGCTGTTCTTCCAGCGGACCAGCAGCTCGTCTGCGGCGGCCGGCGGGCCGATCCCCCGGTGATAGGCGATGTTCTCGGACGGCGAGCCGATGGTGGTGCGCCCCAGCAGCCAGAAGCGGTGGCTGGGATCGAACCCCTCGGGCGACAGGTGCTCCACATAGTTGCGCGCCGCCAGGTCGCCGGCGTGCGCGCGGGCGGCGGCGGCCAGTTCCTCGTGCCAGGCCACCGCCGGCGCCCCCGCCGACCGGCGCGCGGCGTTGGTGGCGTGCAGGGCGGTCCGCGCCGCGGCGTCGTCGAAATGCTCGCCACCGGCATCGGCCATCCGCGCGCGCAGCCGCCCCTCGTACCGGGTCCAGGCCGCCGCGTCCGAGGCCGGCGGCGCGGCGTCGGTGGCGACCTCGGCGCATGCGGGGGCGGCGGCCAGCGCCCCGGTCAGCGCAAGTCCTGCGCCCACCACGCCCCGCCGCGTCGGTCTCACGGGGTCTTCATGCCGGCGATGTAGTCCCGGATCAGCTTCAGCCCCTCCTCGTGGGTCAGCGACCGGCCCAGCTCGGGCATCATCACCCCGGGCTCCGTCGACGCCATCCGGTAGGCGAGGATCGAGGCGTCCGGATGGCCCGGTTCGATGCCCACCCGCAGGCCGCCCGAGCCGCGCCCGGCCGCCACCGGCCCCTTGCCGACGCCCAGCGCGGCGGGCCGCGTCTCCTCCAGGTTCAGGAACAGGCCCGAGTTCGAGGCCACCGCGCGCGGGTTGTGGCAATGGGCGCAGTTGGCGTCGAGATAGGCCCGCGCCCGCGCCGCCAGCGGCTCGGCGGGATCGTCCCAGCGGGCGGTCCGGGGCGCCGCCTCCGGCTTCGGCGCGCCGGTCAGCAGGCCCAGACGGCTCCAGTGCGCGAGCTGGTTCTCCGCACCCTCGGCATAGGCGAACGTCCCATTGAGATTCCGCGCCTTCGGCCCGATCGGCGTCAGCGTCTTGTCGAGCTGGTGGCACTCCTTGCACTGGTTCTGGTTCGGCACGGCGTAGTCCACCGATCGGCTCTGTCCGTGGGCGTCGACGAAGCTCACGTCGATCCGCGCCCCGGCCCGCTTCAGCACCGCCTCGGTCTGCTCGGCGTTCCAGACATAGGCCTGGGCCACCCAGCCTTCCCGCTTGTGGATCAGCAGGCGCGTCTCGAGGTAGCGCACCTTCTCGTCCGGCCGGCGCAGGTCGGCCGGGTAGGCGAAGGTTTTCACCAGCGTCGCGCCCACCGGGAAGTCCAGCACGCCGTCCGCCCGGTACGCCGCCTTCGTCCCCGGCGGCAGGTAGAGGAACCGGAACTTCTCGGCATAGTCGCTGAACAGCGGCGTGTTCAGCGCATAGGGCGTGAGGCCGTTCGGCGCACGCCCGCCGGCGTCCTTGAACAGGTGGTAGTCCGACAACTTCGGCGCCGGCGCCTCGGCCAGCAGGGTCTCGAGCGCCGGCCCCGCCGGAGCCGGCGCCGCCCCGAGGCAGACCAACGCGGCGAGGCTGGCGAGGAGGCGCTTCATACCGGACGGACCGCCCTCAGGCGCCCAGGTCGGCCTGGCGCTTCGGCAGCACCACCGGCTTGGGCTCGGCGATCTTCTCGTCGCCCAGCGTCTCCACCACCTTCGGCTTGGCGGCCATCAGGGCGCCCGGCGCCGGCAGGTTCAGGTTCAGGATGGGTCCGTTGCTGATCGTCACCCGCACCGGGTCGCTCGTGCCCGGAAACGCGGTCACCCCGTCCCACATCACTGGCGGCAGGGTTCCGCCCATCATCTTGGCCAGGATCTCGCCGCCGTCGAACTTCGGGTCCCACCCGTTGCGGCCCAGCTTGTTGTCGCGCACCACGATGTCGCGGGGCAGGGGATTGTAGGTCTTGTCGTCGAACTTCTGGACGTAGCTCACCAGCATCACCGCGGCCGTCTGGTTCTCGGCGATCTCGTTCTCGAACACGTGGACGTTCTTGTTGGCCATGATCATCACGCCGGTGCCGGTCGGCACATTGGCCACGATGTTGCCCTTGGGCGCGAAGTTCGGCGTGTCGTTCTGCACCACCTTGTTGCGGAACAGCCGCGTGGAATGCCCGCCCATCTGCGGCAGGTTCGGCAGGTCGAACACCAGGATGCCCCCGGCGTTGCGCGTGGCGACGTTGTCGAACACGTCGGCGTTCATCGAGTTCTCGATCTCGATGCCGGCCACGTTGAACTCGGCGCGGCTGTTCTTGACCACGATGTTCTTCGACTGGCCGACGTAGATCCCGGCGTCCGACGCGCCCTTCACCACCACCTTGTCGATCAGCACATTGGTCGAGCTGACGGGATAGACGCCATAGGCGCCGTTCTTCTCGTTCGGCCCGCCGGTCCACTCCACCCGCACATTGACGAAGCTGATCTGGTCCGACCCCTTCGACTTCACACCGTCGCCCTTGGTGTCCTCGACGCCCAGGTCGCGCACGGTCACCCGGTTGGACGTGACCAACAGGCCCTCGCCGGCGCCCTTCTGGCCCTTGAACGACAGCACGGTCGCGTCCGGCCCGGCGCCCTTCACCGTCACGTCGTCCACGTCCAGCGACAGGCCATCGGTCAGCTCGAACCGCCCCGCCGCCAGCGCCACCACGTCGCCCGGCTTGGCGTCCAGCAGCGCGGTCTGCAGCCGCTCCTGCGCGTCCGCCCCCGGCGCCACCGCGAGGGTCTTCGCGTGCGCGACGCCCGTCATCAGGGTGGCCGCCAGCAGCGCCGTGGTGAGCCGGATCATGGAGCTTCCTCTCGTGACTTGCCCGGCATCGTGACGCGCCGTTCAACTTCGTAAGTGGCGCTGTTCACCGCCGCCGCGCAAGCCCTAAGCTAGCAATCCCTATCGGTTCCCATCCTCCTCGCGCGGAGAACGTGGTCTGCGCCGAGGCCGCCGCCTAAGCTCCCCGGATGAACACCGAGATCGTCCGCGTCGGCCCCGCCGACGCCACCCTGCTCAGCAAGGTCGCCGTCGACATCTTCGACGAGGCCATCGACCCCGCCCGCCTCGCCGCCTATCTGGCCCAGCCCGGCCACCTGATGGTGCTCGCCATCGCCGGCGACGGCGAGGCCGTCGGCCAGGCCCGCGGCATGATCCACCGCCACCCCGACCTGCCCACCGAACTCTACATCGACAACCTCGGCGTCACCCCCAGCCGGCGCCGCGAACGCCTGGCCACCCGCCTCCTCGACGAACTCATCGCCCGGGGCCTCGAACTCGGCTGCGAGGAAGCCTGGGTCGCAACCGAGACCGACAACGAGCCGGCGAGGGCGCTCTACGCCAAGCGCGGGGCCGAGGCCGAGACGGTGGTGATGTTTGCGTATGAGGTGGGGTGAGGGCGGTATCGGCTCGTTCCCAACCGCCCATACGCTCACTCGTCATGGCCGGGCTTGACCCGGCCATCCATTCCAGGGCGCGAGCTCCCCTACGCAATCCGGACGAGACCGTTGGACGGCCGGGTTAAGCCCGGCCATGACGAGCAGGGAGAGGGGGGAGGGCGGAGCCGCGAACTAGTCCTCAACCCGGTGCGAATACGGTTGGAAAATCGGGCCGATGGGTTCCAGGTCTTCCCTCTGATGGCCCTTCGGAAGGATGCTTCCGTCGGCAAGTCCGGCGAGAAATTCCGCCATGCCGCAATCGAACTCTTCGAAGCACTCATTTTCGCTGGCGCCCCGATCCCAGAAGACCACCTTCCAGTCATCAGGTAGTCCGCCCGTGTCGGGCCACGCTGGATAGGGAACGGGCACGCCGTAGTTGACCATCTCGCGCGCAAGATCGAGTTCACCCTCGAGACTGCCGCCCTGATCGGGACTCCCCGGCAGATTGACGTAAAGAAGCCCCGCGACACGCCCGCGGCCATACAGCCGCGCGAAGTCCTTGTAGTCTTGTGGAAGCCTCGTCCCAAGGTAAGTCTCAACCGGCTCCCAAGGGTCCGTGAAGGGTTCGAGTGGTTCGGACGGCGGCGGTAAGGCTTGGATCAGCCGTTTGATGGTCACAGCGGCCTTCCGTCTTCCGACGGCTTGAACAACATGTCGCAGGGGAACACGTCGCTCGGGAAATGCTTCGGGCTGATCTGCCCCGTCACGACGCCTGCTAAGAAGTCGGTCAGGTCGCAATCGAAGAACTCGAACTCCTGCATGCCTCGATCCCAGAACACGACCGTCCATTCGTCTGGAGCACCCCGGGTGAGCCAGAAGAAGGCATCCCCGAAATCGCTATCCCCACATGGAAGCAATCCACCGGCCTCCGGCCACATGGGTTGGGAAAGCTCTTCGTACCCCGCGAACGCCTCCTGAATCCTCGATACCTCCGCCGACAGGCGTGCGTCTCGATACCAGGACCAAGGCACGTAGATGCGAAAGAACTCTAGAAACTCGCCGGCCCCGTAGCGCCCAACAAAATCCTTGTAGTCTTGCGGCAGCGGTGTGCCGATTTCCGCCTCCACCGCAGCCCAAGGGCCCCGGAACGCCCCGACCGGCACAGCCGGAGGGGGCACAGCTTTCAAGAGGGTGCCGATGGTCACTTCCGTGGCCGTCCCAAGGGGTTTTCAAGAATGAGTGCCGATGGCCCTTTGCGATCTCCCCAAGCAGCTAGCGTGATAATCGACGGCGCCAGCATGCCGGGAGCATAATGTGGGATCACGGAGTAGTTGACGAGCTCGCCCGAAGATACTCTCTTCGCGATGTCTTTCTCGTAGGCGCTCATCAGAGGATGATTAGTTCTTCGCGTGGCCGCGAAAACCTTCTTTGGCTCATCAGCCAACCCGCCAAGACTTTTGGCAAGCAAGTGCGCCCTTTGGTGAAAGTGGGGCGCCTCACCGCTAATGAATCCGGGTGGTTTTACGTTACTTTGTGTCCCGCGGCCGGTTCCCAACAACGGGGCTCCAAGGGCCGCATGCATGCCTTGTGACTGGCCAGCAGCGTTCGCCTCCCGATAACGGATAGCTCCGCCTTGAGGAATCTCCGTAGCGCTCTTACGAACATCTCCTCGCTGGCCGCCTTGTCGAAGACGCGGGACGCTAGCTCCCGAGGCGGCGTCGGCGATACCGCCAACTATGAGAGCCCGATCGCGTGTTCGTGGTGACGCGCCTGCCAAGGTGGCGACACCGTAAGCCGCGCCCGCGAGCGGGTTCTGCGCCATGAACAGGCTGTTCACGACAGCCTTCCGCTGCTGCGCGACCAACTCTGGTGGTCGTAGCGGGTCCCCGACCGCGACGAGGACGCCCGCGCGTCCGTTATCGATCTCCCGATAGGTCTGGTTACCGATCGTGACGGTCTTTCTGAGACCTGCCCCTTCATGGCGGAAGTCGAAGTCGCGTTGGAAGGGCGATGACAGGCCGGTGAGCGGAGCTGACGGGGGCCTCATTGGTGGCGCGGCCGGTCCTGGCGCCGAACGCGGTTTTCCCTGTGGCGTCTGCGCCATCCCACACCCCTTCTTCTGTTCCGTGATTTCGCAGTCCCCGGCAGGCGAGCCGCGCTGACCCTTGAAATCTTCACATCAACTCAGCCAGATGTCAAGAACAAAAAGGGAACAAACCCTCTATGTTCATCATCTCCGGGCTTGTCCCGGTGATCCATGCTTCAGCCGCCGCAAGCCCTGCGGCGGGCCGCGCCCGCGCGGCCCGCTTCCACGGCAATGTCGCCGACGGGTGGATCCCCGCCACAAGGGCGGGGATGACGAGCAAGAGGGTGAGGACGCGGGCTCCCGTCGGTGTGGTCCGTCGTTCCCTGCGAAGCGCCCCTACCCCGCCCTCGCCACGTACGCGTCGATCTCCGCCAGCCGCTTCTCCACCTCCGCGGGGGGGAGGAACGACCCCGTGAAACTGTTCTTGGCCAGCGTCACCAGCTCATCCCGGCTCAACCCCAGCGCCGCCGCCGTCTGTGTCCAGTTCTCGCCGAGATACCCCCCGAAGTACGCCGGATCGTCCGAGTTCAGCGTCGCCTTCAGCCCCAGCCCCAGCATCTTCTTCAGCGGGTGCGCCTTGAGATCGTCCACCACGCAGAGCTTCAGGTTCGACAGCGGGCAGACGGTGAGCGTCATGCCCTCGTCCACCAGCCGCTTCACCAGCGCCGCGTCCTCCAGCGCCCGGTTGCCGTGGTCGATGCGGTCGACGTGCAGCAGGTCCAGCGCCTCCCACACATATTCGGGCGGCCCCTCCTCGCCGGCGTGGGCCACCACCTTCAGGCCCTTGGCCTTGGCGGCGGCGAAGACCCGGGCGAATTTCGACGGCGGGTGGCCCACCTCGGACGAGTCCAGGCCCACGCCCGAGATGCGGTCCAGCCACGGCTCGGCGTCCTTCAGGGTGGCGAAGGCGGCCTCCTCGTCCAGGTGGCGCAGGAAGCAGAGGATGAGCGCTGAGGTGACGCCGAGATCCCGCTCCGCCTCCGCCATCCCGGCCAGCAGCCCCTCGATCACCGTGGCGAAGGCGACGCCCCGGTCGGTGTGGGTCTGCGGGTCGAAGAACAGCTCGACGTGACGGCAACCCTCGGCGGCCACGCGGCGGAAATAGGCCATGGCCAGGTCGTGGAAGTCCTGCCGCGTGATCAGCACGCCGGCGCCCTGGTAGTAGATGTCGAGGAAGTCCTGCAGGTTCGAGAAGGCGTAGGCGGCGCGCACCTCGTCCACCGACTTGAAGGGCAGCTCGATCCCGTTGCGCTTGCCGAGTTCGAACATCAGCTCGGGCTCCAGGCTGCCTTCGATGTGCAGGTGCAGTTCGGCCTTGGGCAGGCCCTTGATGAAGTCGGTGTCGTTCATGCCGACGTGGTCGCCCCGAAAGCGCGCCCGGGTCAAGCGTCGGCGGCGGCGGGTAGGGGTTTGCCGCTGCCGGTCGGTCGTCTAGGTTCGTCACCGCAACTCGGGAGTGTGCGTGCAGGGTTCGGACGTGGGGGCGGCGGTCGCGCCGGGGGCGGAGGAGAGGTTCGCCGCCGCCCAGGCCGCGTTGCGCAAGACACCCGGTATCCAGTTCGACTTCGCCGGCCCGCCCGCGCCGCCGGCGCCCCCCGACTGGCTGGAGCCGCTGCTGAAGGCGCTCAAGGTCATCGCGCCGGTGCTGCCCTACGTCTTCTGGGGCGGCGTGATCCTGGGCCTGGCCCTGCTCCTGTTCTTCATCACCCGCGAACTGGTCCCCGAGCGCTGGTTCCGCCGCAAGCGGGCCGACATCGCGGCCGTCGACTGGCGTCCGGACGCGGAGCAGGCCAGGGCGCTGCTGGACGATGCCGATGGCCTGGCCGCCGCGGGCCGGTTCGAGGAGGCGATCCACCTCCTGCTGTTCCGCTCCATCGACGACCTGCGGTCCCGTCGGCCGGGCGCCGTGAAGCCCGCCCTGACCAGCCGCGACATCGCCGGTCTCGAGGTGCTGCCGGCCGCGCCGCGCGCCGCCTTCGCCAGCCTGGCCCGCGCGGTCGAGCTCACCTTCTTCGGCGGCCGCCCCGCGGACGCGGTCGCCTTCGGGGCCGCGCGCCAGGACTACGAGGCCTTCGCCTTCGCCGAGGGCTGGCGGTGAGCGAGGCTCCTGCCGTCAAGCCGTCCGGCTTTGCCGCCGGCGCCATCCTGGCGCTGGTGCTGGCCGGCATCGTCGCGGCGGCGGCCATGGCGGTGCTGGCGGCCTACGCCCCCGACCTGCGGTCGGGCCAGGATGGACGGGCGCACGCGCTCTCGAAGTCGGCCGTGGGCTACGCCGGCGCGCCGATCCTGATGAAGGCGCTCGGCGCCTCGGTGGTGGTGAGCCGCACCCCGCCCATGCGCCCGTCCGCGTCGCTGGTGGTGCTGACGCCGGACCAGGGCCTCAGCGCCCAGGAACTGCAGAAGTACCCCAAGGGCCCTCAGACCCTGATCGTCCTGCCGAAGTGGCAGACCGCGCGCGATCCGCTGCGCCCCTCGTTCGTCCGCAAGGCCGGGGTGATGAAGGACGACCGCGGCTTCCGCGAGATGCTGAAGTCCTACGCGCCGGAGACTCGTCTGACGGTCCGCGCGGGCAAGTCGCGACCGGTGCTTCAGGGCCCCGACGGACCCGTGCGCCTGGGCGAGATCGACAGCTTGCGGACGATCTCGGGCCAGGGCTGGACACCTCTGCTGGTGGACGAGCGCGGCCAGGCCGTGCTGGCGCAGTCGGTCAAGACGCCGGGCGTCTGGGTGCTGGCCGATCCCGACCTGCTGAACAACCAGGGCCTCGCCAGCCGAGACACCGCGCGCGCCGGCGTCCTGGTCCTGGACCTCGCCCGGCGCGGCGACCGGCCGATCCTGTTCGACGTCACCCTGAACGGCTTCGAGCGCGGCCGGGGCATCGGGCGACTGATGCTGGAGCCGCCGCTGCTGGCGGCGACCCTGATCGCGCTGGCGGCTGGCGTCCTGATGGGGCTGCACGCCCTGGCGCGCTTCGGCCAGCCGCGCGCTCCGGGCCGCGCCTTCGCCCTGGGCGCGCGGGCCCTGGTGGACAACGCCGCGGGCCTGGTGCGCATGGCGCGCAAGGAGCACGAACTGGCGCCGGCCTACGCCGACTTGACGCGCGCCCTGGTCGCCCGCGCCGCCGGCGGCCATACCGCCCAGGAACACTGGCTGGACGACCTGGCCCGCCGCCGCGGCGCCACGCCGCCCGGCGAGTTGGCCGCCGAGGCCGAGACGGCCAAGACCCGCGACGACCTGATGGCCGTCGCCCGCAGACTGTACGACTGGCGAGGGGAGATGACGCGTGAACGTCGCTGAGGTGAAGGGGCTGGCCGACAAGGTCCGCGCCGAGATCGGCAAGGCCATCGTGGGCCAGCAGGACACCATCGACCTGCTGCTGACCGCGCTGTTCGCCAGGGGCCACGTGTTGCTGGAGGGGCCGCCCGGGGTCGCCAAGACCTACCTGGCCCAGTGCTTCGCCCGCACGCTGGGCCTCGACTTCGGCCGCATCCAGTTCACGCCTGACCTGATGCCCGCGGACATCATCGGATCCAACGTCTTCAACTTCCAGACCTCGACCTTCTCGCTGACCGAGGGCCCGCTGTTCTGCGAGCTGCTGCTGGCCGACGAGATCAATCGCACGCCGCCCAAGACCCAGGCCGCCTTGCTGGAAGCGATGCAGGAGCGCCGCGTCACCATCGACGGCAAGGCCCGCGGGCTCTCGGCCAACTTCATGGTGGTGGCCACGCAGAACCCGCTGGAGCAACAGGGCACCTATCCCCTGCCCGAGGCGCAGCTCGACCGCTTCCTGTTCAAGCAGACGCTGGGCTACCCCAGCCGCGACGAGGAACGCCGGATTGTCGCGGAATACGGCGTGCAGAGCGGCCACGCCGACCCCGCGGCGCGGGGCGTGGCCCGCGTGGTCACGGCCAGGCAACTCGGCGACGCGCACAAGGCCGTGGCGGCCGTGCGGCTCACCGACGAGATCGTGGGCTACGTCTTGGACCTGGTGCGTTCGACCCGCGAGACACCCGACCTTGCCAGCGGCGCCTCGCCCCGCGCCGCGGCCCAGCTCGCGCTGTCCGCCCGCTCGCGCGCGGCGCTGGACGGGCGCGACTACGTGATCCCCGACGACGTGAAGGCCCTGGCCCTGCCGACGCTGCGCCACCGGGTGATCCTGTCGCCCGCCGCCGAGATCGACGGCCGCCGCCCAGACCAGATCCTACAGGGCCTGGTCGACGTCGCGGCGGCGCCGCGCTGATGCGTTACACGCATCAGCTTGTTGGGCGCCCCGCCTTCCGGGCGGCGAACCGGCTTCCACTTCGCCTGAAGGCGGGGTAGCCGCCGCTTGCGCCTCTATCCCACCCGCCGTGCGATCGCGCTGATGGCCGTGGGCGCCGCGCCCGCGCTGGCCGTCGCCATGCTCGCGCCTGGGCTGTGGACGGCCGCGGCCGCCTGGATCGTGCTGGCGCTTGGGCTGATGCTGGCCGACGTGATGCTGGCCGCGCCGCCCCGCAGCCTCACGTTGGAGATGGCCGCCCCCCGCTTCCTGGGCGTGGGCCGGCCCGAGACGGCCCGCCTCACCGCCGCCTTCGCCGGCCGCCGGCCCGATCGTGTGGAGCTGGCCGTGGGGGTCAACGACCGCCTCACCGCGGAGCCGGACCGCCAGGCCGTCGCGGTCAGCAACGGCCGGGCCGAACTGGACATCCGCCTCTCGCCCGGCCGGCGCGGGGAGGGGCGCATCGAGGGCCTCTGGGCGCGCTGGCGCGGGCCGCTGGGCCTGGTCTGGCTGCAGCGCCACGAGCCCCCTGGCCCACCGCTGGCCGTGACGCCCGATGTGACGGGCGTGAAGGAACAGGCGCTGCGCCTCTTCGCCCGCGACGCCCCGCTAGGCGCCAAGCCGCTTACCGACGCCGGGGAGGGCTCCGACTTCCACGCGCTCAAGGAATTCCAGACCGGCATGGACCTGGGCGACATCGACTGGAAGCAGTCGGCGCGCCACGCCAAGCTGATCGGCCGCGAATACCGTACCGAGCGCAACCACCACATCGTGCTGGCGCTCGACACCGGCCGCCTGATGAGCGCGCCGGCCGCCGGCCTGCCGCGCATCGACCGGGCGATCAACGCCGCCCTCCTGCTGGCCTTCGTGTCCCTGAGGATGGGCGACCGGGTAGGCGTCTTCGCCTTCGACTCCAAGCCGCGCCTGGCCAGCGGCATCGCCTCGGGCCCTGCGGCCTTCCCGCTGCTGCAGAAGCTTTGCGCCGGGATCGACTATTCGACCGAGGAGACCAACTTCACCCTCGGCCTCACGGCGCTCTCGGGCCGCCTGGATCGCCGGGCGGTGATCGTGGTCTTCACCGACTTCGCCGACGCCACCTCGGCCGAGCTCATGATCGAGAACGTGGCGCGCCTCATGCGCACCCACCTCGTGCTGTTCGTGGTCTTCCGCGACGAGGAACTGGAAAGCCTGGTGGCGCGAGAACCGGCCGAGCCCGACGACGTCTCCCGCGCGGTGATCGCCGAACGGATGCTGCGTCAGCGCGAGGCCGTGGCCGCCCGCCTGCGCCGCCTGGGGGCCCAGATCGTGGACGCGCCCGCCGAAGGGCTTTCCGCCAACCTGGTCAACAGCTACCTCGACGTGAAGCGGCGAGGACTCGTCTGATGGCCGAGCTGCATCTCAAGAGCTGGCGGTTCCGGGCCGAGCGCGAGGCCGACTGGCGGCGCCTGGAGACCCTGCTCGCCAAGGCCGAGGCCGGGGGCGCGGGCCGGCTGAAGCGCGAAGAGCTTCTGGAGATGCCGCTGCTCTATCGGCAAGCGCTGTCGTCCCTGTCGGTGGCGCGCTCGATCTCGCTGGACCAGAGCCTGGTCGCCTATCTCGAAAGCCTGTGCACGCGGGCCTATTTCATCGTCTATGGCGCCCGGACCCGCCTGCCCGAACGGATCGCCCAGTTCTTCGCTCGCGACTGGCCTGCGGCGGTCCAGGCTCTGTGGCGCGAGACCCTGGTGTCGTTCATCCTGTCGGCCGCCGCGACCGTGGTGGCCTTCATCCTCGTGCGCCGCGACGCCGACTGGTTCAACGCCTTCGTCGAGCCGGCCCTGGCCTCCGGCCGCGATCCTACGGCGACCACCGCCTCGCTGCGCGACACGCTCTATCACGATGGCGCGGCGGCCGACGGCCTGTCGGTCTTCGCCACCTTCCTATTCACCCACAACGCCCAGATCTCGCTCTTCGCCTTCGCGCTGGGCTTCCTGCTGTGCCTGCCCACGGCGGCGCTGATGGTGATGAACGGCGGCATGCTGGGCGCCTTCCTCGCGCTGTTCGTCTCGCGCGGCCTGGGCTTCGAGGCGGGCGGCTGGCTGATGATCCATGGGACCACCGAGCTTTTCGCCATCGTGTTGGCGGGCGCCGCGGGCTTCTCCATCGGCTGGGCCGTCTGCTTCCCTGGCGAGCGCAGCCGCATCGACGCAGCGGCGGTGGCGGGTCGCCGCGCCGCTACCGTCATGGCGGGGGTGGTCGTGATGCTCTTCGTCGCCGGCGTGCTCGAGGGATTCGGCCGCCAACTGATCCAGGTCGACGTTGTCCGCTACGTCATCGCCGGCGCCATGCTCGCGGCCTGGCTCGCCTATTTCTACTGGCCGCGGAGGCCCGCGCCATGAGCCTGCAAGGCGTCCTGAGCCGTCTGCGCCGCGGCGACCGGGCGAGGCCTGCGCCCCATGACGGTTGGCGCGAGCTGGTCACGCCCGAGGGTGTCGATCTGCGCCTGCGGGTCGGCGCCTACGCCGAGCGGTTCTCGGCGATGCTGATCGACTTCGCGATCCTGTTCGGAGCCCTGGCCGTGTTCAGCCTGCTGGCCCTGGGCGTGTTCTGGGCGACGAAGGCCACGTGGGGCAGCGAGGCGCTGGGCGTGGTCTGGCTGCTGGGTGTCTTCATCGGCCGCAACTTCTACTTCCTGATCTTCGAGGTCGGCCCCCGCGCCGCGACGCCGGGAAAGCGGGCCATGGGCCTGCGCGTGGCCGCCGCCGACGGCGGACGGTTGACGGCCGACATGGTGTTCGCGCGCAACGCCATGCGCGAGGTGGAGGTCTTCCTGCCGCTCACCTTCTTCGCCGCCCGGGGCGAGGGCGTGGACGGCGTGCTGACCGGTCTGGGCGCGCTGTGGAGCATGGTGTTCGTGGTCTTCCCGCTGTTCAACCGCGACCGGCGGCGCATGGGCGACCTGGTGGCGGGCACCATGGTGGTGAAGGCGCCGAAGCGGGTGCTGCAGCCCGACCTCGCCGATACCGAACGGACCGCCTCCCAAGGCCTTGCCTTCACCCCAGGCCAGCTCGACGCTTACGGGATCAAGGAGCTGCACGTGCTCGAGGATGTGATCCGGGCGGGCGACCGCAAGTCGATGGCGGAAGTGGCCGCGCGCATCCGCGGCAAGATCGGCTGGGACGGCCCGACCGACATTGCGGACCGCACCTTCCTCAACGCCTACTATGCCGGCCTGCGTGGCCGTCTTGAGAGCCGCATGCTCTTCGGCCATCGTCGTAAGGACAAGTTCGACCGCGGCTAGCTGAAGATCTCGGCCAGCCACTGCGGGGCGGCGCCCTCGCGGGCCTTTCGCAGTTCGACGTAGAGCACGGCCACGCCGGTCGAACTGATCAGGGAGCTCAGCGTGTTGCTGACGAGGTTCCCCAGTATCCGGACCGGGCTACGCGCCAGGGCCACGGGATCGAGCGCGCCGCCGAAGCTGAGCGCCATGGAGACGGCTCCGATAACCGCGCCGATGACGATCGCGATCACCCAGACGACGACGAACAGGGCAAAGATCCGCCACCGGTTG
Organism: Phenylobacterium sp. FG114; assembly: GCF_057809855.1. Classification (NCBI taxonomy): domain Bacteria; kingdom Pseudomonadati; phylum Pseudomonadota; class Alphaproteobacteria; order Caulobacterales; family Caulobacteraceae; genus Phenylobacterium; species Phenylobacterium sp. FG114. Next base: position 367,844 of record NZ_JBMDKU010000002.1, read on the forward strand.
CCTCGCGTCAGCTCGGCGCTGCGGCTGAACGCGCCGAACACCCCCGTGCGGTCGGCGACCAGCGCCGGCACCGCCACGCACCAGGCGCAGGCCATCATGATCCCCGGCACGATCAGCAGGACGAAGCCGAACATGATGGCCAGGATCAGCAGGATCGTGAGCCCGATCAGCGGCAGGAACGCCCGGAGGCCGGTGGTCAGGCAGTCCGCCATGGTGGGCTTGCGGCCGTTCAGGTCCTGGACCGTGCCGTACACGAGCGCGCCCTGGAGGATGGCGCTGGTGATCAAGGCGGCGAGCCCGCTGAAGGCGATGGCCTGGAAATAGCCGGCGTTGAAGTTCAGCCCGCCCGACGTCGAGAGGCTGCTGGCCTGCAGATACGCAATGATCGCCGTGGGAATGCCGGACAGAATCAGCGACAGCAGGCCGAAGGTGGCGATGTTCCGGCCGATGACCTGGAACGTGCCCTGGATGACCTGGCCGATGTCCAGCTTGCCGGGCTGGGCGTCCGCGATGTCCGTCATGCTCTCCCCCTAAACGCGTTCTCCAGTGGGATGCTAACCACGGGTCGCACGGGCTGTCGACGCGCCGCCCCGGATGCGGGACAAAGCCCCGGTGAACCTCGAACTGCGCATCCGAGCTGAACAACTGGCGCTGAAGGCGCCGTTCCGAATCTCGCGCGGCGTGAAGACCCACGCCGAGGTGGTGGTGGCTGAGTTGGTCGACGGGCCCAGCGTCGGCCGCGGCGAGTGCGTTCCCTATGCCCGCTATGAGGAGACCGTGGATTCGGTGGTGGCTCAGCTCGCCGATGTCGGCCGGCGCCTGGCGGGCGGGATGGCTGTTCGGGCGATCCTGGCGGAACTGCCGCCCGGGGCCGCGCGCAATGCCCTGGACTGCGCCGCCTGGGACCTGGAGGCCCGCCGCGGCCGCCCCGTGGCCGAGCGCCTGGGTCGTGCGCCGCCGGGGCCGATCCCCACAGCCGTCACGGTCAGCCTGGACACGCCCGAGGCCATGCACGCCGCGGCTCTGGCGGTCCGCGACGCGCCCCTGCTGAAGGTGAAGCTGGACCGCCACGAGCCGGCGGAACGCCTGCTGGCGGTGGCCGGCGCCGCGCCGGGCGCCCGCCTGATCGTCGATCCGAACGAGGGTTGGACGCTGCCCATCCTCGAAGCCATGGCCGAGCCGATCTCCCGACTGTCGGTGTTGATGGTGGAACAGCCGCTTCCGGTGGAGGAAGACCGGCGGCTGGCCGGGCTGGACTACCCCGCTCCCATCTGCGCCGACGAAGCCGTTCATACGGCCGCCGACGTGGCCCGGGTCGCCGACCGCTATGGCGTGGTCAACGTCAAGCTCGACAAGGCCGGGGGCTTCACCGAGGCCCTGGCGATGGTGAAGCAGGCGCGGGACCTGGGCATGGGTGTTCTGGTGGGCTGCATGGTCTCCAGCTCGCTTTCGATCGCTCCTGCCATGTGGGCCGCGGTCCTGGCGGATGCGGTCGACCTGGACGGCCCCTGGTGGCTGGTCGAGGACCGGGCCGGCGGGTGCCGCATCGAGAACGGCGTGCTCTATCCGCCACAGCCAGGCTTCTGGGGATAGCGGCGTTCGACCTTCGGTTGACACGGTTCGCGCATCATCGATTTCATCCGACTGCAATATTCGGCGGAGGCCCTGTGTCGGGCGCGGCGGCAGAGACGGTCGGAACGCTCGAGGTCGCGCTCGGCCACGCCGCGCGCCTGCTCGCCGTCGACGCCGCCGCCGCGGAGGCGCAGGCCCGCGAGATCCTGAAGGCCGTCCCTGACCACCCGCCTACGCTGCGCCTGCTGGGCGAGGCCCTGCGCCGCCAGGGCGACGCCAAGGGCGCCGAGCTGGCCTACCTCCGCTCAGTGAAGGGCTCGACGAAAGACCCCGACCTGATTACGGCAGCCAACGCGCTGGTCGAGAATCGGCTGGCGGTGGCCGAACAGACGTTGCGGGCGATCCTCATGGCGCGCCCGACCGACGTGGCCGCCATACGCATGCTGGCCGAGACCGGCATGCGCCTGGGGCGCTACGACGACGCAGAGAACCTGCTGGCGCGTTGCGTCGAGCTGGCCCCCGGCTTCACGGCCGCGCGGCACAATTACGCGACCGTCCTCTATCGTCAGAACAAGTCTCAGGCGGCCATCGCTCAGACGGATCGCCTGCTCGCCGAGGATCCGGGCAACCCGGGGTACCGAAACCTCAAGGCCGCCGCGCTGGCGCGGATCGGCGAGTACGAGCAGGCCATCGCCATGTACGCCTCGGTGCTCCAGGACCAGCCCCGCCAGCCGAAGGTGTGGATGAGCTACGGCCATGCCCTGAAGACCGTGGGCCGCCAGGCCGACTGTGTCGAAGCCTACCGTCGCTGCGTAGCGCTCGCCCCGCAGTTCGGCGAGGCGTGGTGGAGCCTGGCTAACCTGAAGACCGTGACCTTCGACGCGGCCGACGTCGCGGCGATGGAGGGCCAGCTCCGGCGCGCCGACCTGACCGACGACGACCGGTTCCACCTCGAGTTCGCGCTGGGCAAGGCGCGGGAGGACATGGGCGACTTCGAGGCCTCGTTCGGACACTACCAGCGCGGCAACGCGCTGCGCCGGCAGGGCCTGGACTATGAGGCGGCCGAGACCGAAGACCAGGTGCGCCGCGCCAAGGCGCTGTTCAACCGGCCGTTCTTCGCGGCGCGCGCCGGGCAGGGTTCGTCGGCGCCCGATCCGATCTTCATCGTGGGACTGCCCCGCGCCGGCTCGACCCTGGTGGAGCAGATCCTCGCCAGCCATAGCCAGGTCGAGGGCACACAGGAACTGCCCGACATCATCGCGTTGGCCCGCCGGATCGGCGGCAAGACGAAGAAGGCGTCGGAGGGCGACTATCCCGAGGCGCTAGGCGCCTTGGGTCCGCGCGAACTGACCGCGCTGGGCGAGGAATATATGGCCCGGGCCGAGGTGCACCGCAAGCTCGGTCGGCCCTTCTTTATCGACAAGATGCCCAACAATTGGGCGCATCTGGGCCTGATCCATCTGGCCCTGCCGAACGCGAAGATCATCGATGCGCGCCGCCACCCGCTGGGCTGCGGGTTCTCGGGCTTCAAGCAGCACTTCGCCCGGGGTCAGGGCTTCACCTACGACCTGACCGACATCGGCCGGTACTACGTGTCGTACGTCGAGTATTTGGCGCACTTCGACGCAATCCTGCCCGGCCGCGTCCATCGCGTGATCTATGAGCGCATGGTGGCTGATCCTGAGGCGGAAACGCGCGCCTTGCTCGCGTACTGCGGTCTTCCCTTCGAAGAGGCCTGCCTGCGGTTCTACGAAAACGACCGCGCGGTGCGCACGGCCAGCTCCGAACAGGTGCGCCGCCCGATCTTCACCGACGCCGCCGACCACTGGCGAAACTACGACCCCTGGCTCGGCCCGCTCAAGGCCGCGCTGGGACCTGTGCTCGACGCTTACCCGCACGCGCCCGGGACCTGAGGCGCTGGACGTATCAATGGGGGATACAATGAAGTACGATCCGCGGAACTTCAGGCGCGCCACGCGCTGGTCGGCGGGCCTGCTCGCCACGACCATGCTGAGCGGCGTGGCCGGGACGGCCCTGGCCCAGACAACGAGCGAAGTCGGCCTCGAGGAGGTGGTTGTCACCGCGCAGAAGCGATCGGAAAACCTGCAGGACGTGCCGATCAGCATCCAGGCGTTGGGCACCGAGCGACTCGACTCGCTGCAGGTGAACGACACGACGGACTATGTGCGCTTCATGCCCAGCGTTTCGGCGCCCACGGGCGCGCCGGGCTTCTCGAACTTCTACATGCGCGGCGTCGCGTCGGGCGAGAACAACAACCACTCCGGCCCGCTGCCGAGCGTGGGCGTCTACCTCGACGAGCAGCCGGTGACCACGATCACCGGCCCGTTGGACATCCACATCTACGATATCGCCCGTGTCGAGGTGCTGGCGGGGCCGCAGGGCACCCTCTACGGCGCGAGCTCGCAGGCGGGCACGATCCGCATCATCACGAACAAGCCCGAGACCTCCGGCTTCAAGGCCGGCTACGACGTCGAGCTGAACTCCACCGCGCACGGCGACATCGGCTACGGCGCAGAGGGTTTCGTGAATATTCCACTGCACGAGAAGGCGGCGATTCGCCTGGTGGCCTGGGCCGAGCACGACGGCGGCTACATCGACAATGTGCCGGGCTCGTTCGTCTATCCGACCGGCAACATCGCCGTGAACAACGCCGGCCAGGTGAAGAACGACTACAACGAGGTCGACACCGTCGGCGCCCGCGCCGCGCTGAAGATCGACCTCACCGACACCTGGTCGGTCACGCCCACCCTCATGGGCCAGCGCACCCAGGCTGACGGCGGCTTCGCGGCCGATCCGTCCAAGGGCGACCTGAAGATCAGCCGCTATTATCCCGAAGGCTCGGACGACAAGTGGTTCCAGGCCGCCGCCACGATAGAGGGCCAGGTCGCGAACCTGGACGTTCTCTACAACGGCGCGCACATGCGCCGCTGGGTCGACACGGACAGCGACTACTCGGACTACAGCTTCTTCTACGACACCCTGTTCGGGTACGGCGCCTACACGACCGACGACGCCGGTAATTTCATCAACACGTCGCAGTACATCCAGGGTCGCGACTACTACAAGAAGACCAGCCACGAACTGCGCGTGGCCTCGCCGGCCGAGAACCGCTTCAAGGTGGTGGCGGGCCTGTTCTACCAAAAGCAGACGCACAACATCGAGCAGCGCTACCGCATCGACAATCTGGCCTCTGCGGTCGAGGTCCCCGGCTGGCCCGACACGCTCTGGCTGACCAAGCAACTCCGCACCGACCGCGACTACGCGGCCTTCGCGGACGGCACGTTCGACGTGACCGACAAGCTGTCGATCACCGGCGGCATCCGGTTCTTCAAGTACAAGAACTCGCTGCAAGGGTTCTTCGGCTTCGGCGCCGGCTACGGCAGCACCGGTGAGCGACAGTGCGTGGCGCCGCTCGGCTCGCCGACGCCGATCGTCGAGGGTGGTCCCTGCACCAACGTGGACAAGACCACCAAGGGCGATGGCCACACCTACCGGATCAACGCCACCTACAAGATCACGCCGGACAAGATGGTCTATGCGACGCTCTCGACGGGCTTCCGGCCGGGCGGCATCAATCGTCGGGGCACCCTGCCGCCCTACGACGCCGACTTCCTGAAGAACCACGAGATCGGCTGGAAGACCTCGTGGATGGGCAATCGACTCCGGTGGAACGGGGCCGTGTTCTACGAGAAGTGGGATAACTTCCAGTTCTCGTTCCTGGGCGCCAACGGGCTCACCGAGATCCGGAACGCCGGCAAGGCAAAGATGAAGGGCGTGGAGTCCGACATCAACTGGCTGGTGACCGACGGCTTCACCCTGATCGGCGCCGCGGCCTACACCGACGCGGAGCTCAACGAAGACTACATCCCCGATCCCTCCGCGCCGCCGGAGGCGACGAAGGGCACCTCGCTGCCGGTCACGCCCAAGTTCAAGGGCAACCTCTCGGCGCGGTACGAATGGGCGTGGAACGATATGGACGCTCACGTCCAGGCGTCGGTGGTCCACACGGGCTCGGCCTATCCGGACCTTCGGATCTCGGATCGCGCGGTGATCGGAAAGCTCCCCAGCTCCACGACCTTCGATCTTGCGATCGGCGTCGAGCGCGACAGCTGGCGGATCGAGGCTTTCGCCAAGAACCTGTTCGACGACGACGGCCAGAACGACCGCTTCGTGCAGTGCGCCTCTTCCGTGTGCACACGCGTCTACACGATCCCGATCCGCCCGCGGATCATCGGCGTTAAGGTCGGCCAGACGTTCTAGGAAGTCGCCGGTCCGTCAGTCCCACCAGGGATAGGCGGCCGGCATGTCCGAGGAGACCCGCCCCGGGAACCGGGGCGGGCGCTTCTCGAGGAAGGCGCCCACGCCTTCGCGCACGTCCGGGCCGGCGCCCAGCTCCAGACTGAGCGGACCATCCAGCTTCAGAAGCTCCCACGGATCCGGCGCGCCGGCGAACCGCCACAGCATCTGCCGCGCGAGCGCGACCGAAACAGGCGCCGTGTTGTGGGCGATCTCCAGCGCGATCTCCCGGGCCCGCGCCAGCAACTGGTCGGGCTCAACCACCTCGCTCAGCAGGTCGGCCGCCTTGCCCTCGTCGGGCGTGATCATCGCGCCGGTCACGCACCACCGCAGCGCCTGCGGCAGGCCCACCAGCTTCGGCAGGAACCAGGCGCTGCCGGCCTCCGGCACCAGGCCGCGACGGGCGAAGATGAAGCCGATCTTCGCCGCCGAACTCGCGATCCGAATGTCCATGGGAAGGGTCAGGGTCGCGCCCACCCCAACCGCGGCGCCGTTGATCGCGGCGATCGACGGCTTGCGGCAGTTGAAGATCGCCTCGACGAAGCCGCCCCCGGCCTGCCGGGCGCGACCGGGCGCCGCGAAGGCCACCGAACCTTCCGCCTTGGCGTCGAACGCCCCGGCGCCCCCGGAGATGTCCGCGCCCGCGCAGAAGCCGCGCCCGGCGCCGGTGACGATCACCACGCGCACGTCGTCGTCCACGTCGGCCCGCTGGAACGCGTCGGCCAGCTCGGCGCCCATCACCGCCGTATAGGCGTTCAGCTTGTCGGGCCGGTTCAGGGTCACCGTCAGGATCGGGCCGTCGACCTCGTACAGGATCGTCTCGTAGGCCATGGCGTCCTCCTCGTCGTTTCCCCTATCCCGCGCGCTTGACGAGGCGGCAGGTCAAGCGCCGCCGCCTTGACTGAAAATGCGGCGGAATCGACGTTTGGCCTCCTAGCGGGTGAGCGTGCCGAGGCGGCCGCGGAAGAACGGTGCATCCTGGGCGGCGATGGAGGGGCCATTGACCGAGATCTCCCTCGACGACCGCGGCTTCGCGTTCGGGCACGGCCTGTTCGAGATGGTGTTGTGGGCCGACGGCCGCCTGGAGCATTGGGAGGCCCACGCCGAGCGGCTGGAACGCGGCTGCCGCGCCCTGCGGCTGCCATCGCCCGATCGCCTCGGCATACGAGCGGCGGCCGAAGCCGCCGTCGCGCTGGCGGGAAACCCCACGCGGGCGGCCGTGCGCCTGAACTGGAGCGCTGGACTGGGGGTCAAGGACCTCGACACCCCGGCCGACCTCCAGCCATGTCTCACCGCCAGCGCTTGGCCGATTGGCGAGCCCCCCGGCCCGACCCGCCTGTGCACCGCCAAGGTGCGCCGCAACGACAGGTCGCCGGTCAGTCGCCTGAAGACGCTCTCTTCGCTCGACAGCGTCCTCGCCCGCGCTGAGGCGCGCGAGGCCGGCGCCGACGAGGCGCTGATGTTGAACACGGCCGGCGAGGTGGCGTGTGCGGCCGCGGCCAACGTCTTCTGGGTGCGCCACGAGGAGGTGTTCACGCCCGACCTGGGCTGTGGCGCCGTCGACGGCATCATCCGCCGCCAGGTCCTTGCGGCCTGCCATGACCTGGGCGTTCCCGTGCAGGAAGTGTACGCTAACCCGGGGCGGATCGGCTGGACGCCGATGTTTCTCACCAGCAGCCTGGTGGGCGTTCAGCCTGTGGTCAGCCTTGACGGTCGCGACCTCCCGGACTCCAGGCTGATCGCCGCCATCGCCAAGGCGGTCAGTCGAGCTTCGAAATGACCTCCCGCAGCGTGGTGACGAGCTGGTCGATCTGGCCCTCGGTCACGATCAGCGGCGGCGACATGGCCAGGGTGTCGCCCGTGGCCCGGACCAGGATCCCGGCTTCGAACGCCGCCACCATCGCCGCATAGCCGCGCTCGCCGCCCTTCGGCGCCAGATCGATCCCGGCCATCAGGCCCAGGTTCCGGACGTCGGTGACCAGCGGCAGGTCCTTGAGACCGTGCACCGCGTCGGCCCAGGTCTCCGCCAGGTCGGCCGCCCGCGTGAACAGGCCTTCGCGGCGGTAGATGTCCAGCGTCGCCAGCCCGGCGGCGCAGGCCACCGGGTGGCCGGAATAGGTGTAGCCGTGGAACAGTTCCATCGGCGTTTCGGACCCGTTCACGACCGCGTCGTGCACCTCGCGCCGCGCGAAGACGGCCCCCATCGGCAGGACGCCGTTGGTGATCCCCTTGGCCGTGGTCATCAGGTCGGGCGTGACGCCGAAGTATTGGCCGGCGAACGGTGCGCCCAGCCGCCCGAAGCCGGTGATCACCTCGTCGAAGATCAGCAGGATGCCGTGGGCGTCGCAGATCTTCCGCAGGCGTTCCAGATACCCCTTCGGCGGCGGCAGCACCCCCGCCGATCCGGCCACCGGCTCAACCACGACCGCAGCAAGCGTCTCTGCGCCGTGCAGGGCGATGAGGCCCTCCAGGTCGTCGGCCAGCTCCGCGCCGTGCGCCGGCAGCCCGCGGGAGAAGGCGTTGCGTCCGACGTCCAGCGTGTGGCGCATGTGGTCGGACGGCAGCAGCGGGTAGACGCGCCGGTTGTTGACTAGGCCCCCGGCCGAGATGCCGCCGAAGCCCACGCCGTGATAGCCCTTCTCGCGGCCGATGATCTTCGACCGCTGCCCTTGGCCTCGCGCGCGATGGTAGGCGATGGCGATCTTCAGCGCGGTGTCGACGGATTCCGAGCCCGAGTTGGTGAAGAACACCCGGTCCAGGCGCTCGGGAGCCACCTGGGCCAACGCCGTGGCGAAGTCGAAGGCGATAGGGTGGCCCATCTGGAACGACGGCGCGTAGTCCAGCGTCATCAGCTGCTGGTTCACGGCGGTCGCGATCTCGGGCCGCGCGTGGCCGGCGTTGACGCACCAGAGCCCCGACGTGCCATCCAGCACTTCGCGCCCGTCCTCGGAGCGATAGTGCATGCCCTTTGCCGAGACGAGGAGACGCGGCGCCGCCTTGAACTGTCGGTTTGCCGTGAACGGCATCCAGTAGTTCGACAGGTCCGGGCGGTTGTCGCGGTCGTAGGCCATTGGCGGCTCCTGGGCGGGCCGCCATGACATCAGCTTCCCCGGGCGCGTTCTAGTCCCCGACGCCTTGAGGATGAAAGTCCGGCCCAAGCGTGCGCGCGGGGCGGCCGAAGAGTCCGATCAACGCCGCGGCGGCGGCGACGAGGCCGCAGACGACCGCCGTCGTCGCTGGGCCAAGCAGAGGCAGGACCAACGGGCCCGAGGCGGTGGCCGCCATCATCGCCCCGATGACCAGCACCAGCCGAAGCCGCAGCACGGCGGCATAGTCGTCGGCCGAGAGCCGGCTGCTGAAGAAGTTCAGCATCTGCAGGCCGGCGACCGAATGGGCCACGCCCATCGCGAGGGCGGCTGCGGCCATGGCTGGGATGCGCGTGGCGCCCGGCAGCATCGCCCCAACGCCCACCATCGCCTGGGTGAGGCCGATCGCGACGTAGCCCTCGAATTGCCGCCGCAGGGGCCGTTCCGGCCGCGTCAGCACCACCAGGGGACCGGCCAGGAGTTCCGACGCGGCGGCTGCGCCGAACACCACCGCCACGCCGGCCAACCCGGCCGCGCCGCCGTCGCTGCCCGCGAAGATGAGCGGCACCGCGACCGTGAAGCCCAGCGCGTAGGAACCGCCGCGCACCCCGGTGGTGATCAGGGCGCTCCACACCCCCGGGCAGGCGTTCGCCGCGTGGACCCCCCGCGCCAGTCGCCGGAAGAAGCTGGCCGGCGGGGTGTTGGCGGTCCGTGGCGCGTCCAGTCCTCTCCCGACCGCGGCCACCGCCCAGGCCGAGGCCAGGAAACTCACCGCGTTGGCGGTCAGCAGGTGGATCACCGGCAGCACCGCCATGATCGCGGCGGCGAGGAACGGACCGCTGGCCTGGGCCACCCGGACGGTGCCATCGAACAGGCCGTTGGCCGCTCGCAGCTGGGCGGCCGGTGTCAGCGTCGGCAGGCTGGACAGGAATACCGGACGGTGCGCCGACCCCAGCGCGGCCAGAACCACGCTGACCGCCATCAGGACCGGGAACGTCAGGCCCGACGTGGCCGAGGCGACCACCACGAGGGCGCATGCGGCCGCCGAGAGCAGATCCACACCGATCAGGAAGCCTCGGCGCGGGAGGGCCTCGACCACCGGCCCCCCGAGAATGCTGACCGCCAGGATCGCGGCCGACTGCGCGGTCACCAACAGCGAAGCGTTCGGCCCCGCCATCTCCGCCGCCAGCCACAGCGATCCCACGCCGAACAACTGGCCGCCGATGGCGGACGTCGCCAGGCCGATCCACAGGACGCGGATCCGCCGGTCCTGCAGCAGGGCGACGTAGGGGTGGGGCATGGGCGCGGAGTGTCGCGCCCGAATCACCCCTATTGCCAATGAAGGTTCGGGGGCGGGATGGTGCAGGCAATGAGCAGGCGCACGAGCGCCGGCCGGGAGGACCTCTCATGCGCTTCGGCGTCTTCTACGAACATCAGCTTCCGAAGCCCTGGAACCCCGGCGACGAGGCCCGGCTGTTCCACGAGGCGCTGGAGCAGGTCCAGCTCGCCGACCGGCTGGGCTACGACTACGCCTGGGAGGTCGAGCACCACTTCCTGGAGGAGTATTCCCACTCCTCCGCCCCCGAGGTGTTCCTGGCGGCCTGCGCCGCCCTGACCAAGAATATCCGGCTCGGCCACGGCATCCGCCAGGTGATCCCCAACTACAACCACCCCGCCCGCACGGCGGAGGGGCTGGGGACGCTGGACATCATCTCGAAGGGCCGCCTGGACTTCGGCGTCGGCGAGGGCGCGACGCGGCTTGAACTCGGCGGCTTCGGCATCCCCGCTAGGGAGAAGCGCGCCCTGGCGCTGGAGGCTGCCGAGCAGATCGCCAATATGATGGTGATGAGCCCCTATCCCGGCTTCGAAGGGAACGGCTTCTCCATGCCCTGCCGCAACATAGTACCGAAGCCGGTGCAGAGCCCGCACCCGCCGATGTGGATGGCCTGCACCAACCGCGACACCATCAAGGTGGCGGCCGCCAACGGCCTGGGGGCCTTGGCCTTCTCGTTCCTGGATCCCGAGGAGGCGCGAGGCTGGGCCGAGATATACTACGGCATCATCAAGTCCGATCAGTGCGTGCCGCTAGGCCACAGCGTGAACGCCAACTTGGCCATGGTCTCGAACTTCTCCGTTCACCCCGACCGCGACGAGGCGATCCGGCGCGGGCAGGAAGGCTTCGAGTTCTTCTCCTACGCGGTCAACGCCCTGGTGGCCCATGACGTGCTGCCCGGCCGCTCCAACCTGTTCGCCGATTTCCAGAAGAGCCGCGCCGCCAGCGACGACGAGATCATCGCAGCCCGCAAGGCCGCCCAGGTCAACGCCAGCGGCATCGGCACGCCCGACGACATCCGCCAGCATATCCAGGGCTTCCGGGACGCTGGCGTGGACCAGGTGATCTTCATGCAGCAGGCCGGCCGCAACCGGCATGAGCACATCGTGGAATCGCTGGAGCTGTTCGCCGCCGAGGTGATGCCTGGCTTCAAGGCTAACGCCGCCGAGCGCGAGGCGAAGAAGGCGGCCGAACTGGCTCCGTACATCGAGGCCGCCATGGCTCGGAAGCGCTGGATGGCCCCGCTGGAGGACCACGAGATCCCCGTGGTGCCGGCCTCGCGGGCCAAGGCCCAGATCAACGAGGGCGTTCGCTAGCTAGCGGGCTGTCCAGCTCGGCTGGCCGATGTCGTGGGTGCGGCAGGGGCGGCCATGTAGGCAGACCTCGCGGAACTGGAACAACCACGCCGCGGTCGGCGGGTTCAGCCAGCTGCCCCGGGCGAACATCTTCAGGATGGAGGGCCCGCCGGCCGGATTGCGCTCGCGACGCGGCGCGCGCGGATGGTCGAGGTCGGCGAGGGGGATCAGCCAGGCGGCGTGCACCTCCTCCGGGTTGGGGACCAGGGTCACCGGCTCGGGCGTCCAGGCCACCACGGGGGTCACCACATGCCCGCCGAGGGTGACGAAGTCGTCCAGCAGACCCAGCGCGGCCTCCCGGCCAAGCTTCACGCCCAGCTCCTCGTCGGTTTCGCGCAGAGCGGCGTCGATGGCGTCCTCGCCAGGGTCGAGGTTGCCCCCGGGCAGGGCGTAGTTGCCGGCCCCCCGACGCATGTGCAGCGCCCGGCGCGTCAGCAGGAACGCCGGACCCTCCGGCGTCGGCGACAGCACGATGGCCACCGCAGCCCGGCGGCGTCCGGCCGGGTCGATGGCGGCACGCGCGAAGCCGGCCAGGTTGGTTTCGACGCGAGCGCGCAAGTCTTGCATAGGAAGCAGTGTAGCGTGGCGACGCAGCGTCAGGGCGCCGGCGTCAGCACAGCGCACTGCTTGCTGGCCAAATCGTTGGGCGGCGTGGTCTCGCCTTCGGGGACCTGCCGCCGGAACGTGAACGACGCCAGCAGCGGCGTCTCGGCGTCGGAGAAGATGTCCTTCGGCGTGGCGCGGAGCTCGATCACGACATCGATCTCGCCGGGCGGACTCAGCGTCGCCCCGAAGCCCCAGGGTTTGTCGGGTTTCCGCGCATGCAGGACGAAGGTGCCGCTGTTGGGCGAATGGGCCTTCATGCCTTCGCTGCGCAGGCCTTCACCCTTGATCTTGTAGTAAAAATCCACGTCGCCGTCGGCTTCGAGCCACAGCGCGAGCTCGTGGTAGTCGTCCTCGCCGATCGTCTCGTCCATCCAGGCGCAAACCTGCGCGGCGTGCGCCGGAGCGGCCGCCGCCAGCACCGTGAGGCTCAGCAGCAAATGTCGGATCATGGCCACCCTCCCGGGCGCGATCCTACTCTAGGTCAGCTGTACCGTCGCCTTGGCCCGGATGTCGCCGGCCGAGCGGCCGACCAGAATGTCGTAGGCCCCGGGGTCGATGCGCCAGCCGCCGGCGTCCACATCCCAGTACGCGAAGGCCTTGGGCTCGAGTTCCAGGGTGACGCGGCGCGTCTCGCCCGGCGCCAGCGTGACCTTGGCGAACGCCTTCAGTTCCTTTGGCGACCGCGGGACGGCGCTGTCGAGGGCCGAGACATAGGCCTGCACCACTTCCTGGCCCTCGCGCTCGCCTGTGTTGGTCACATCGATCTCCAGGCGCACGGGCTGGCCGGCGGCCACGCTCTGCGGCGCCGACAGGTCGGTGATCTCGAAGGTCGTGTAGGCCAGGCCGTGACCGAACGGGAACAGCGGCTTCACCGGCGCGGCGTCGAACCAGCGGTAGCCCACCGCCAAGCCCTCGGCGTAGTCGCAGACCAGCGGGTCGGGGCTAGGCGCATGGGCCGGATGGTCGCCGAACGCTGTGGGGAAGGTCACCGGCAGCCGACCGCCCGGCGCCCGGTCGCCGAACAGGACCGCCGCCAGCGCGTCCGGCCCGGCCTCACCGGGCAACCAGAGCTGCAGCACCGCCCGCGCCTCGTCGATCCAGGGCATGGCGAAGGGCGAGCCGGTGTTCAGCACCACCACCGTGTTGGGGTTGGCGGCCAGCACAGCGCGGGCCAGTTGGTCCTGGCGGCCTGGCAGGTCCATGTCGGCGCGGTCGTAGCCTTCGCCCTCGGTGGCCGAGCCGGAACCCAAAACCAGGATCACCGCGTCGGCGGCCCGCGCCGCCTCGATCGCCCGCTCCATCGGCTCGGCCGGCGGCCGTACGCCCACGGCCACATAGTCCTGTTCCGGATCGGCGGGCGTATAGTCCAGGCGGATCGGGTAGCCCCGGCCGGCCGTCAGTTCGACGCTCGCCAGCCGCCGCGGGACCAGGTTGCCCATGACGTCCAGCCGGTCTGCCGTCGCGGGACCGGCCGGATCGATCAGCGCCTTGCCATCCAGCGTGAGGGTCGCCGTGCCGGTGGCGCGCACGCTGAACTCGAATGTCCCGCTCGCCTCGGGCCAAAACCAGCCGGTCCAGCGGAACGCGCCATAGGCCGGCCGTTTGGCCGAGGCGAGGTTGCCGCTGACCCAGCGGACTAGGTGGCGTTCCAGGCTGGTGCTGTTGGGCTCGCCCGAGCCGTCGGCTGCGGCGAAGTACTCCGCCTTCAGCCCCTCGGCGTCGCGCGCCTCGGTGGGACTGAACTGGCCGCGGACGGCCGGCGGGGGCACGTCGTCGTTGTCGGCGCCCTGGGCCTCCAGCACGGCAACCCCCCGGCCTAGCCGCCGGCGCATGGCCTCGACGATGGAGCGGTCGGCTTCGGTGGTCACCTGCGAGCTACCGCCGCCCTGCAGCATGCAGCGCAGTGCGTTCGGCCCGATCACGGCGACCGACTTCGCATCTGGCGACAGCGGCAATAGATCGCCCTCGTTCTTCAGCAGGGTCATTGCCTCGCAGGCGGCTTCGAAGGCGATGGCGCGATGGCGTGGCGTCAGCCGCTCTCCGGCCGGCCGCTTCCCGGCCATCAGTCCTGAGCGCACGATCAGCCGCAGCACCCGCCGGGCGTTGTCGTCGATCTGCTCGCGGGAGACCTCTCCGGCCTCGACGGCCGCCACCAGCTTTTCGCCGAACCATTTCGCAGGACCGGGCATCTCCAGGTCCATGCCGGCCGCCGCGGAGGGCGCCGTCGATTTCACCGCCGTCCAGTCCGAGACGACCATGCCGGCATAGCCCCATTCGCGCTTGAGGATGTCGGTCAGCAGGCGGCGATGCTCGGAGGCGTAGGTCCCGTTGAGCTTGTTGTACGACGCCATGACCGTCCACGGATCGGCGTCGCGCACCACGCGCTCGAAGGCGGCGAGGTAGATCTCCCGCAGTGTCCGTTCGTCGACCCGCGCGTCGACGCGGAAACGCTCCAGTTCTTGGTTGTTGGCGGCATAGTGCTTGAGCGAAGCGCCGATGCCCTCGGACTGCAGGCCCGTTACGTAGGCCACGCCCATGATCCCGGCCAGGTACGGGTCCTCGGAATAGCTCTCGAAGTTCCGGCCCCAGGTGGGGATGCGCATGATGTTGACGGTGGGCGCCAGAACCACGTGCTCGCCCAGAGCGTGGGCCTCGCGGGCGATGCCGGCGGCGACATCCCTGGCAGTGTCGGGGTTCCAAGTCGCCGCGATTGCTACCCCAACGGGAAAGACCGTAGCCGGCTGGCCCTTGATCGAGCGCACGCCGGTCGGCCCGTCGGTCATGTTGAGCTGCGGTACGCCCATCCGCTCGATGCCGTGCAGGGCGAACGAGCTGGCGCCCGCCAGCAGCCGCACCTTCTCTTCCAGCGTGAGCCGGCCCAGGAGATCGTCGGCGTGGGCGTCCAGGTCGGGGGCCGCAGCTTCACTCATGCGCATTCGCCTTCACTTCCGGGCGGGCTTCCGAGATGCTGCCCGCCGCTCAACGAGTCGAGGGAAAAGCGATGAAGACCCGTGCCGCCGTGGCGTTCGAGGCCAAGAAGCCGCTGGAGATCGTCGAACTGGACCTCGAGGGTCCGCGCGCCGGCGAGGTGCTGGTGGAGATCCGGGCCACGGGCGTCTGCCACACCGACGCCTACACGCTGGACGGGCTCGACAGCGAGGGCCTCTTCCCGTCGGTGCTGGGTCATGAAGGCGCCGGCGTCGTGGTCGAGGTCGGGCCCGGCGTGACCTCGGTGGCCGTCGGCGACCACGTGATCCCGCTCTACACGCCGGAATGCCGGCAGTGCAAAAGCTGCCTCAGCCGCAAGACGAACCTCTGCACCGCCATCCGCGCCACTCAGGGCAAGGGCCTGATGCCCGACGGGACCAGCCGTTTCTCGTACAAGGGCCAGACCGTCTTCCACTACATGGGCTGCTCGACGTTCTCGAACTACACGGTCCTGCCCGAGATCGCGGTCGCCAAGATCCGCAAGGACGCGCCGTTCGAGACCGCCTGCTACGTGGGCTGTGGCGTCACGACGGGCGTGGGGGCGGTGGTCAACACGGCCGACGTGGAAGCCGGCGCCAACTGCATTGTCTTCGGCCTGGGCGGCATCGGCCTCAACGTGATCCAGGGCCTGAAGCTGGTGGGCGCCGGCATGATCGTCGGCGTCGACATCAATCCTGCGCGAGAGGAATGGGGCCGCCGCTTCGGCATGACTCATTTCGTCAATCCCAAGGACGTCTCGGGTGACCTGGTCGCCCACCTCGTGGCCCTCACCGATGGGGGCGCGGACTACACGTTCGACGCCACGGGCAACACCACGGTCATGCGCCAGGCGCTGGAAGCCTGCCACCGCGGCTGGGGCGAGAGCGTGATCATCGGCGTGGCCGAGGCCGGCAAGGAGATCGCCACGCGGCCGTTCCAGCTGGTGACCGGCCGGGTGTGGAAGGGCACTGCCTTTGGGGGCGCGCGCGGCCGCACCGACACGCCCAAGATCGTCGATTGGTACATGGACGGAAAGATCGAGATCGATCCGATGATCACCCACAAGCTTCCGCTGGACCGGATCAACGAGGCCTTCGACCTTATGCACGCCGGCGAAAGTATTCGAACGGTGATCGTCTACTGACAACCCTCCCTCCAAACGGGAATTCGACGCGTAGAGCAATCTTGGATTGTCACGGTCGTCTCGCGCGGTATGGTTGTTCGAGTTGAGCGTCTGGGGGGCGTAGTCCCGTGCAGGTCAGGGCGTTGATTACGTCCGCGGCGTGGCGAGCGGAGGCGTGGACGTTTTCGTGCGCGGTCGTGCTGGGCGGGCTTATTGTCCTGTCGCGCGTCTGGTTCCAGACCCTGCTCGGCCCGAACGCCCCCTTCATCCTCGCTTGGCCCGGCATCTTGCTGGCCGCGTTCGTGGGGGGCTTCTGGTCCGCGCTTCTGGTGGCGCTGCTGAGCCTGGGCGTCGGCCACTGGGTGCTGACGACGGCGGACGCCCGGCCCATTGGGCCGGTGGGGATCGCGATCTTCATGGCCTTCGCCCTGGTCTTCGCCGTCGCGGGCGGCGCGCGGAAGCGGGCCCTTCAACGCCAGCGGGCGCAGTCCGAGCGGCTTGCGCAGCTCCAGGCCCAGATGGTCCAGGTCGCACGCCTCAACGCCATGGGCGAGATGGCGGGCTCCTTGGCGCACGAACTGAACCAGCCGCTGACGGCGATCGCCAACTACCTGAACGCCACTGAGCAGATGCTGGCCCGCGACGAGATTCCGGCGACTCGGGTCGGCGAACTGGTGCGCAAGGCTGGCGACCAGGTCGTCCGCGCCGGCCAGATCGTGGCGCGGGTGCGCTCCAGCCTGGACCGGGGCGAGATCTCGGCCTCCGACGAGTCGGCCGCCAACCTGGTGCAGGAGGCCGTGGATGTGGCTTCGGCGGGCACGCCGCGCGACGCCCTGTGGATCCGCTACGACTTCGACCGCGCCGCGGACCGGGTGAGGGCCGATCGGATCCAGGTGCAGCAGGTGGTGCTGAACCTCGTCCGGAACGCCTCGGAAGCGATGGCCGACCGCGCCCGGCGGGAACTCCGCATCGCGACGCGGGGTCTCGAGCCTGGCTTCCTGCAGGTCAGCGTCGCCGACACCGGGCCGGGGATCTCGCCCGAAGTCAGCGACCGGCTGTTCCAGCCCTTCGTGAGTGGGAAGCGGGACGGAATGGGTGTTGGATTGTCGATTTCCCGACATATCATTGAGGCCCACGGAGGGCGCATGTGGGTGGAAGGCAACGCCGACGGCGGAGCGACGTTCCACTTTACGTTGAAGCGGGCCGAAGAGGAGACTTGAAGGCGATGCGTGCGGGGGGGACGGTCCATGTCATCGACGACGACGAGGCTGTGCGGGATTCGCTGGCGACACTGCTGGAGGCGGCCGGCCTGGCGGTGAGCGCATATGGCTCGGCTGGCGCGTTCCTGGACGGGATCGACACCGCCCAGAGCGGCTGTGTGGTGACCGACGTCCAGATGCCGGAAATGACCGGGCTGGAGCTGCTGCGCCGTCTGAGCGACCGACTGCCACAATTCCCGGTCATCGTGCTGACCGGCGAGGCCGACGTGCCGACGGCGGTGGAGGCGCTGAAGAACGGCGCGCTCGACCTGATCGAGAAGCCCTACTCCGCCGAGACCATCGTGGCGGCGGTCCGCCAGGCCCTGACCCAGCTCGAGGTGCGCAGCCACCGCGAGACCCGTCGCAGCGAGGCTGCAGAGCGCGTCGCCGCGCTTTCCGCACGGGAGCGTGAGGTGCTGGATGGGGTCGTGAAGGGCTTGTCCAACAAGGAGGTCGCCCGCGATCTCGGCATCAGTCCGCGCACGGTCGAGGCCTATCGCGCCAACCTGATGATGAAGATGGGCGCCGACAGCCTCTCGGAACTGGTTCGGATGACGATCGCGGCGCGGGGCGAGATCTAGGCTGGGCGCTCATCGAGCGCGGCCTGCACGGCCGCGACGAACATGTCAGGCGAAAAGGGCTTCTCAATGAGCGCGCGGGCGCCCTGCGCCATTGCCGCGTCGGCCGTCGCGCGGCCGCCGCGGGCGGTGACCACCAGAACCGGCACGTGCAGGTTTCGCGCTTTGAAGGCGCGCAGCAGCTGCAGCCCGTTCATCTCCGGCATCTGAATGTCGGTCACCACGCACCCGGCCACGCCGGCTTCGGAGGTGTCGAGGAACGACTGCGCCGTCGGATAGGTGGCGACCGCGAACCCGCGCGTCTCCAGGAGCACCGCGAGCGAGTCGCGGACGGCCTCGTCGTCGTCGATGATGTGCACGGCCGGGAGAGGCGCCATGGCGTCGAGGTCACATATCCTGGAGCTTGAGTGAACATTGTTCAGGTAGCGGGGTGAATTTCGCCGCAAACTCTGTTCGCCGAAATCCCGGACGGTCACCTACGGAAAACTACGGTAGTCGCGGGCCCTGCCACGCCGGACCGCGCCCCGCCTGAAGCGCAGCTGTCTAGACGCGTCCGTCTTCGCCGATCATCCGCGCGGCCTTCTCGGCGATCATCATGGTCGGCGAGTTGGTGTTGCCCGAGGTGATGGCCGGCATCACCGAGGCGTCGGCGATGCGCAGGCCCTCGATCCCCTGCACCCGCAGGCGCGCATCCACCACGGCCATCGGATCTGACCCAAGGCCCATCTTCGCCGTGCCGGCCGGATGGAAGATCGTCGTGCCCAGCCTGCGCGCGGAGGCCAGGATCTCCTCGTCGGTGACCGCGGCGGCGCTGGGCTGCCGTTCCCGCGCGCCATAGGCCTGGAGCGGGGCCTGCGCCGCGATCCGCCTGACGAGCTTCAGGGAGTCCACGGCCACGCGCTGGTCGTCGGCGGTGTCGAGGTAGTTCGGCTGGATCGAGGGCGCAGCCCGCGAGTCCGGACTCTTCGCGTGGATCCCGCCGCGGCTGGTGGGGCGCAGGTTGCAGACGCTGATGGTGATGGCCGGGAACGGGTGCAACGGGTCGCCGAACTTCTCCAGCGACAGCGGCTGGACATGGAATTGCAGGTTGGGCGTCGCATAGTCGGGCGACGAGCGGGCGAAGGCGCCCATCTGCGAGGGGGCCATCGACATTGGCCCCTTGCGGAAGGCTGCGTATTCCAGCGCCATCAGCGGCCTGCGCCACCACGACTTGTAGAGGGCGTTCATGGTCGGCACGCCTGCGACCTCGTAGATCGGCCGGATCTGTAGGTGGTCCTGCAGGTTCTCGCCCACGCCGGGGAGGTGGCGCAGGGTCTCGAGGCCCAGCGCCGACAGTCGGCCCCCGTCGCCCAGGCCGGACAGCTCCAGGAGGTGCGGCGTGCCCACCGCCCCCGTGGCGACCACTACGCCGTCGCGGGCGCGGCTCTCGAAGGTCTGGCCGCCGCGGTTCCAGCGCACGCCCACGCAGCGCCCGCCCTCGATCAGCAGCTTCTCGACGTGGGCGGCGGTCTCCAGCCGCAGGTTCGGACGGGTCAGGGCGGGTTTCAGAAACCCCGCCGCCGCACTCCAGCGCCGGCCGGCCCGCTGGTTCACCTGGAAATAGCCGCTGCCGGCATTGTCGCCGGTGTTGAAGTCGACCACCCGCGCCACACCCGCCAATTCCGCCGCCTCCGCGAACGCGTCCAGCACCCGCCATCGCATGCGTGGATGCTCCACCCGCCAAGCGCCGCCCTGCCGGTGCAGGTCGTTCGGCGGCGCGATGTGGTCTTCCTGGTCCAGGAACAGTGGCAGGACGTCGTCCCAGCCCCACCCGCTCAGCCCCATCTGTCGCCAGCCGTCGTAGTCCGCCGCTTGGCCGCGCATGTAGATCATGGCGTTGATGGCCGAGGAGCCGCCGATCACCTTGCCGCGCGGATAGCGCAGGCTGCGGTCCGCCAGCCCGGGGATCGCGTCGGTCTCGAACATCCAGTCGGCGCGCGGATTGCCGATCGAGAACAGGTAACCGACGGGCACGTGGAACCAGATCCAGTCGTCCTTGCCGCCCGCCTCCAGCACCAGCACCCGGCGTTTCGGGTCGGCCGACAGCCGGTCGGCCAGCACGCAGCCGGCCGAACCCGCACCCACGACGATCACGTCCGCGTTGAGGGCGGCGTCGTCGGCGATAGGGGCGGAACTGGCCAGGGCGCGGGCCCTCCTTTCGTATGTCTTGGGGCTTCTAGCCGAGCGTGTGGCCTTTGGGCCACTGGCCTCGCCGTGGTTGCGCTCCCATCTAGGCCCCCAACAGTTGGTTGCCGTGTCCCCCGCCGAAGTCATTCCCTTCGCCCCGCTGGCGTCTGCGTTGCGCGACGTCTCGGGCGACCACCCCATCCTCACCGTCCGCGCCGGATCCGTAAGGGTCCGGCACCAGGCGGCCATGTCGTTCGACCTCTCCTATCGGGGCGACCGACCCCTCCTGCTGTACGTGTTCCAGGCGCCGCGGGCGGTGGCCGAGCAGGGCTGCCGCGCTGGAGCCTTCGCCCTCCTGCGGCCGGGCACGTCGATGGAGATCCACCATCCCGAGCCGATGGAGGTTCTGGCTGTCGCCTACGACGGCGAGCATGGCCTGGACCTCGCCGGCGTGGACGACATTCCCAAGGGCGCCAGCGATCCCGGCGTCCGCCTGTTGGCCCAGGAAATCCGCCGCGTGCTGCGCGACGAGGGCGCCGCCGACGCGCGCTATGTGGAGTCGCTCGCCGAAAGCCTGCTGGTCCGCGCCGCCACCGTGGCCGCCTCCCCACCGTTGGCGGCGGCGACCCAGGCGCTGACGCCGCACAAGCTGCGCAAGCTCACCGCCTTCATCGACGCCAACCTCGACAGGCCGCTGCAGGTGGCGGAACTCGCCGCAGAGGTCGGCCTCAGCCGCGCCCATTTCACCCGAGCGTTCCAGAGCGCGGTGGGCCAGACGCCGCATCGCTTCGTCCTGGCCCGCCGCCTGGAGGAGGTGCGTCTGGCGTTGCAGGAAACGGTCGACGATCTCTCGACCCTGGCGGCCCGCTACGGCTTTTCCAGCCACGCCCACATGTCGTCGGCGTTCCGGTCGGCCTTCGGCGCCACGCCGTCCAGCTATCGTCGGGGGTTGATCCAGGGCTCGCTGGCGGCCGCGGGCTCCTAGAACGACAACGCGCCCGAAGCCTGAGCTTCGAGCGCGCCGTTCGTCGACCAGAAAAGTGCCCGGCGCCCCACCCGGGTGGGGGAGAGGGCGAGGCGCCGGATCTGGACCTCTGCAGGGGGAGCGCTAGAGGCCGAGCTTGTAGCGGAAGCCCACCGTCACCGCGTTGGTGTGATAGTCGCCGTCGAAGCGGGTGGGGCCCACGCCGGCCTTCACGTCGGTGACGCCAAGGTAGCGATAGGCGATTTCGCCGGTCAGGCGGTCGTTGAACGGATGGGCCACGCCGGCCTTCAGCTGGTAGGCGAAGCCGGTGTCGTCATCGCCGCGCGACTTGACCTGTGCCAGGCCCACGCCGGCGCCGACGAAGGGCTGCCAGGCGCCGCCGCGGTTGAAGTCATAGTAGCCGTTGACGAAGCCGCCGACCGTCGAGGTCTTGCCTGGCGTCGCGCCCTTGTTGTCGCCTTGCAGGTAGGCGACTTCCGCCTCGGCCCGCAGGTTGTTCGAGAATTCGCGGCCGACCGCGCCGCTGACGGCCCAGCCGGTGTCGCCCTTGCGGTCGGGCGTGGCGTCGAGCCGGCTTTCAAAGGACGCGCCGGCGTTCCCCTGAACGTACCAGTTGGCGTCCTGCGCCGCGGCGGCGCTGGCGGCGAACGTGGTCGCGGCGGCCACAGCCGCCAGAGTGAGAGACTTCATGATTTTCTCCTTCCCCGGTTGCCCCGGGCTTCAATGAGGAAGGAGTTGGGCTCGCGCCGACGGCCGCGCTTCCACGGAAGGCGCGCGCTTTCAAAGCTGTGCGGAAAAGCGAAGGGACCGCCGGCGGACGGTCCCTTCCCAACCGCCTAGAGGAAGGCCGGCAGGCGCTTGCGGATGATCGCGTCCGCCTCGGCCATGACGCCGTCGATCAGGTCCTTGCAGGTCGGGATGTCGTGGATCAGGCCCACGACCATGCCGCACGACCAGGCGCCGGCGTCCATTTCGCCCTCCTGCATGATCCGCGGATAGACGCCGCCCACCTCGGCGACGATGTCCTCGAACTTGAGGTTCGCGCCCAGCGCCTTTTCCTTCTCCAGGAGGCGCTCGACGGCGGCGTTGTTCAGCACGCGCTCGGTATTGCGCAGCGGCCGCATGACCAGGCGGGTGTCCAGCTCGCTGGCCTGCAGGATCGCCTGCTTCACGTTCTCATGCACCGGCGCCTCCTTCGTGGCGATGAAGCGGGTGCCCATGTTGACGCCCTCGGCGCCCAGGCAGAGCGCGGCCGCGAGCTGCTTGCCGTTGGCGACGCCGCCCGAGGCGACGAAGGGGATCTTCAACTCCTCGGCGGCGCGGGGCAGCAGGATCCAGTTCGGGACGTCGTCCTCGCCGGGGTGGCCGCCGCACTCGAAGCCGTCGACGCTGACGGCGTCGCAGCCGATCGCCTCGGCCTTCAGCGAGTGGCGGACCGAGGTGCATTTGTGGATCACCTTGACCCCGGCCTCCTTCAGGGCCGGCAGATACTTCTGCGGGTTGTTGCCCGCCGTCTCGACGATCTTCACGCCGCCATCGATGATCGCCCGCACATAGCCCGGATAGTCCGGGGGGGTCATGGACGGCAGGAAGGTCAGGTTCACGCCGAACGGCTTGTCGGTCATCGTCCGGCAGCGGGCGATCTCCTTGGCCAGCAGCTCGGGCGTGCGCTGGGTCAGCCCCGTGATGATGCCCAGACCGCCGGCGTTCGACACCGCGGCCGCCATCTCGGCGAGGCCGACGAAATGCATCCCGCCCTGGATGATGGGGTGCTGGATGCCGAACAGTTCGGTGATGCGGGTCTTCATGGGCGTCTCGCTTCCTGGCTTGGCTTTGGCCGCACTTCTTGGACATCCGGGTTTGCGGCGCAACGGGTATCGCGGCGTCATGCGACGCGCGGGCAGGGTGAAAGGGCTTGGCGAACGGCCGATCTTTCGCCATGCCGCGAGGAACAGGCGCCCGTGTCGAGGCGCGGGCGATAACGAGGGAAAGGGAGAACGTGGCGCCGGCGCCGTCCAACACACCTGCGGATGACGGCCCGCTGATCCGCGCCTTCTTCGAGAAGCGCGAAAGCCTCGTGCTTTTCCTGGCCGCGCGCACCCGCTGCATGGCCACCGCCGAAGACCTCGTTCAGGACCTCTACCTCAAGTTGGCCGCCGTCGAGGCGGGCCCCGCCGACGTGCGGGCCCCCGGCGCGCTGCTTTACCGGATGGCGTCGAACCTCCTGGTCGACCACGTGCGGAGCACCCAGCGGGCATCGCAGCGCAACGGGCAGTGGCGGCGCGAGACCCGCACGGCCCTGGGCGGTGAGGACGTCGTCGACGAACCGCCCGCCGACGAGGTGATCGTGTCCCGCCAGCGCGCGCGCCAGCTCGCCGAGGCCGTCGCCGCGCTGCCGCCGCAGATGGGCCGGGCGTTCCGGCTGCACAAGCTGGAGGGGATGAGCCAGGCCCAGACCGCGCAGGCCATGGGCGTGTCGGTCAAGATGATCGAGCAGCACATCGCGGCCGCCATCCGCAACCTGTCGCAACGGCTGCGCTCATGACGAGGCAGGATTCTGCGGTCGCACCTAGGGTTGGCGTGTCGCGGCGACGTCTCATGGTCGACCCGGCGCGTTGCGCGCACATCGGGCAGGCGGGCCTATGAGCAGCATGGCGATCAGCGACGAGCAGGTGATGGCAGACGCCAGCGCCTGGATCGCGCGCCTGCAGCGCGACGACGTCACCGAGCGCGACGGCCTGGAGTTCGAAGCCTGGCTGGCCGCGGCGCCGGCCCATGGGGCGGCCTACCGGCGTCTCGTCGGCATGTGGCACGAGTTCGAAAGCGGCGCCGACCAGGTCCTCGCCGAGCTGGCGGCCGGCGCGCGTCGCACGCGTCCCGCCTCGACCATGCGGCGTTGGCTGATCGCCGGCGGCGGTTCGGCGATCGCGGCCGGCTTGGCGGCGGCGGTGCTGCCGGGGCTGCTGGCCGGGCCTGAGACGGAAACCTACGCCACCAGCCGCGGCGAGCGGCGCAAGGTCGTACTGGCCGACGGCTCGACCATAGACCTGAACGCCGAGAGCCGCCTGACGGTGAGCCTGGGCCGTAAGGAACGGAAGATCGTCATGGCCGACGGCCAGGCCATCTTCGACGTCACGCACGACGCGGACCGCCCCTTCACGGTCGAGGCCGGGGGGCGCATCGTTCGCGTGGTCGGCACGCAGTTCGACGTTCGCAGCCGCCAGGGCGAACTGGTGGTCACCGTGGCCGGCGGCAAGGTCCAGGTCCGGCCGGCGTCCAGTTCCGCCCCGGGCCGCTCGTTCCTGTTGACGCCCGGCCGGCGGCTCGAGATCGACCGGTCCGGCGTCGAGACGGTGCGCGCCATCGATCCGGAAGAAGCGCTCGGCTGGCGGGTCGGCCGCCTGGTCTACCGCGCCGAGCCGCTGGCCGCCGTGGTGGCCGATCTCAATCGCCAGTTCCAGGCGCAGATCGAGATTTCCGATCCCGAACTGGGGAAGATGCCCATCACCGGGGTCATCGTGCTTGACGATCAGGCCGCCGTCATGCAGCGCCTGACCTTGATGCTGCCCGTAAGATCGATACCTTCCGAGCGGGGGCTGCTGCTTCTTCGGAAGTAAGGTCAAGGTTTAGGGGCGGAGCGGGCCATCCTCGGGCGCCGGGTATTCGTGGCGGCCGCCGCAGGCATTGCGGCAGCCAGTGGAATCGGCGACGCCGCCGAGGCTGCGCCGGGTCGCATCCGCTTCCATGTCGAGCCCCAGGCCTATTCCGAGGCGCTGCTCGACCTGGCCCAGCAGGCCAACATCACCCTGATCGGCGCAGCGGCCTGCGACGGCCCCTCGCGCCGCCGGCTGGCGACCACCATGACCGTCGAGGAGGCGCTGGGCGCGCTGCTGGCCGGCGCGCCGTGCACCTGGCGGATGATCGCGCCTGGCGCGGTCGAGGTCTCGCCGCTCTCCAAGGCCGACCTACCGCGGCTCTCGCCGCCAGTGACCGTCTCGGAACTGCTGGTCACCGCGACCAAGCGGGTCCGCAACCCGCGGGAACTCGCGGTCGCCGTGACGGCGATCCCGCGCGGCGGCGTCCAGGCTACTGGGGCGACGGACGCCGGCGAGGCGGCCAGCCAGTTCGCGGGCGTGCTGGCGACCAATCTGGGGCCTGGCCGGAACAAGCTGCTGCTCCGGGGCCTGTCGGACGGCGCCTATTCCGGCCGCACCCGCTCGACGGTCGCGACGTACCTCGACGACATCCCGGTCAACTACAACGCGCCCGATCCCGACCTGCGCCTCGTCGACGTGGAACGCGTGGAGGTGGCGCGCGGCCCCCAGGGGGCGCTGTTCGGAGCCGGCTCGATGAGCGGCGTCTACCGCATCGTCACCCGCAAGCCCGACCTGGAGCAGCTCTCGGCGGAGGTCCGGGCGTCCGGCGCGCTCACCAAGGGCGGCGCGCCCAGCCATGCAGTCGAAGGCCACCTGAACCTGCCGGTCTTCCGCAACGTGCTAGGGCTTCGGCTCTCCGCCTACCAGGAGGTCCAGGGCGGCTATCTCGACGACGTCCTCCAGGACCGCAGCAACGTCGATCGCACGGACCGGCGCGGCGCGCGGCTGATCGCCACCCTGGAGCCGACCGACGACTGGACCGCCACCGTCACGCTCGCAGGCCAGCATCTTCGGTCGGACGATACGCACTACACCTCGCCCCGGCTCGGCCTGAAGCGCGCGGTCCGCACGCCCGAACCGCACGTGAACGACATCGAGTTGGCCACGGCGACGGTGCGGCGGTCCTGGGGTTGGGCGGAACTCACCTCGTCGACCGGCTATGTCCGGCACCGCTACGGCAGCGTCTACGACTCGACGCCCAAGGCCTACCTCTACACCGCCTTCGCGGACAAAGGCGTGTACTCGGAACGCACGCGGACCAACCTGATCGTCCAGGACCTGTTCCTGACGTCGCGCGGCGCCAGCCGCTTCGAGTGGCTGGCCGGCGCCTACGGCTCGTACACGACCGTGAAGACGCTCACCGAGTTCCTGGCCCAGACCCCGTTCGCCGCGCCCCTGATCCACGTGTACGGTGACGATCGCAGCGACGACGTCCGCGAGGCCGCCGCCTATGGCGAGGCGTCCTACGAGTTCGCGCCCGGGTGGACGTTGGCCATGGGAGGGCGCGTTTTCACCATCGAGACCCGGACCAAGTCGGACGTGGTCTCGGAAAACTTCAAGCCGCGAAGCCTGGACCGCGACACCCGCTTCACCGGCTTCTCACCCAAGGTCTCGCTCCAGCGGAAGTTCGCGAACGGCGACCTGGCCTATGTGGTGGTTTCTGAGGGCTACCGCTCGGGCGGCGTGAACTCGGGCGGCGCCCAGCCCTTGTCGGCGCTGCGGGAGACCTTCGCCCCCGACCGCCTGGTCAACTACGAGGCGGGGCTCAAGCTCACCGCGCTGTCGAAGCGCCTGTCGGTGAATTCGGCCCTGTTCTACTCCGTCTGGGACGACATCCAGACCGACCAGTTCCGCGACTCCGGCATCGCCTACACCACGAACGCCGGCGACGCCCGCGTGCTGGGCCTGGAGAGCGAGGTGGCGTTCCGGGCCCGCAATGGCTTCTCGGCACAGCTCAACGGGCGGCTCTCGCAGACGAAGACCTCCGGCGTGAACCCCGACTTCCGGCCCAGCCTGGTCGACGGCCTGCCGGGCGCCCCGGCGATCTCGGGCGGCGCGCTCCTGAGTTACGAACGGGAGATCTTCGGCGACTGGACGCTGCGCCTCGTGGGCCAGGCCACCTACGTCGGCAAGTCGCGGATCACCTTCGACGCCGCCCAGCCCAAGATGGGCGGCTATGCGCGCACGCGGCTCTCCGCCGAGGTGCTGGGGCGGGCCGGCGACCTGCCGGTGGGGCTACAGGTCTACGTCCTCAATCCGCTGGACTCGTTCAGCGACACCTTCGCCTTCGGAAATCCCTTCAGCATGGGACAGAGGCGGCAGGTGACCCCGCAGCGGCCCGTGACCGTCGGCATGACGCTTTCCGCCGCCATGTGATCCTTTTTTCGCGGGCGACCTAGGGATCGTATGTCGCCGCGACGTCTCCGCGTCGACCAAGGGCGTTCTGGAGAGGCTCAGGGTCGGAAATCGCGCCGTCGACCCGGCGCAACAGTCAGAAGCAGCGCGCGTTCCGAGCCCAAAGGTCGCGCCGCGGACGGCTGAGCGCGGCCCTGGCGGGAGAGCGTCGGGGCCGCGCCTCTCGTCGTGCTCGAGTGCGACGATGATGATATTTGGCCGAAACAGCCAAGGATGTTAATGTGCGCTGTCGTTCGCGGCCGGCTCGGGCCGCGCGGTGGCGTGTGCTGGTTCTCCAGTCCGGCGCGCGCACGAGACATGCGGCCCCGGCTCGAGGACGTCACACCTCGGCCGGGGTCTTCTTGTTTCCGGGTTTGGCGCGAAATCGAAGATCCAGCCGCAGGCCGAAGTGGCGGTGAGAGAGGGATTCGAACCCTCGATAGAGTTTCCCCTATACACGCGTTCCAGGCGTGCGCCTTCAACCACTCGGCCACCTCACCACACACCGCGCGGGGGAGTGGGTCCCCGGCGGAAGGCGGGCATATACCGTCAGGAGGTCTTCGGGGGCAAGCGGCGGTTCGTCGCCGCGCGGAGGCGGTCTGGCGCGAAGAGCGACATGGCCTGGCGCGCGGCCAACCCGGCTTCCAGATCGCGCGAGGCCAGGCGCCAGCGGGCGATGCGCGCAACGGTGTCCGGGCGACCCTCGCGAACGCCGGCCTGCAGCCCGGCCAGGGCAGCGTCGGCCGCGCGAAGGCGGGAAATCTCAGCGGGCATGCCTGCGTACCTTTCGTCGATCAGAAACAGGCGGGCCCGCGCGGCGGCGATCATCAGGACGGCTGTGGGACGATCACCAGTCGCAAGGCTGTGTTCGGCCGCGGCCATCGCGCGTCGGACGTCCACGAGCAGCCCGTGGGGCGTGACGGGCTCGCGCGCCCGGGCCGGGCAGGCGGCGGGACCGAGGGCGCGAACATAGTCGGCGAGCCCGGCCAGGACCGCGGGCGGCGGTTCACGACCGTCGAATTCTTCCACCACCAGCCCGCGGATGAAGCGGGGGAGATCGGGGCTGGCCACCTTCAACGCCGCGCGCGGGCCGCTGAGGTCCGGGATCGGCTTCGGATCGTGCACGCCGTTGCCCCGGTGGCTGGAGAACAGCGACAAGGTGACGTCTGCGGTGCCCGGCGCGCCGGAGGCGCCGGGGAACAGGAAGTCGGGATTGCCGCGGCCCGCGCGGTGACAGCTCTCGCAGGTGAGGCCGGCCCGCGCCGCCTGGCCCCCTAGCAGCACCGGCGTACGGAAGGCCGCGCGGCCGATCTCCACCGAGCGGGCAGCGGCCGGATCGGCGGGAAGCTTCACGCACTCGGTGGACTGGGTCGCGAACACCCGCACGGGGTCCGCGGCGTCGGGGATCCACGACATGGCGCGCAGCGGCGGGCGCGCGTCGGCCGCCAGGGCCGAGGCGGCCGCGAATGCGAGGACGAGCCCTAGAGCCCGGGCTCGTGGCCGGCGTCGATCCAACGGCGCAGCTCCTCCGCCTCGGCACAACCGTAGGCGCAGATGCGATCCAGTTTCGCGAGCATCTGCCTGGCGCCCGCCGTGTCGCCGCGCTCGACCTTCAGCTCCCCGTAGTACTCCGTGGCGCCGCGATGGTCGGGGGCGATGGCCAGGGCCTGGCGATAGTACCCCTCGGCGCGGTCGAACTGGCCCTTCTTGCGCCAGGCGTAGCCCTGGTAGGTCAGGATGTCGGGGTGCGGGCCGAAGGCGGCGCGGGCGGCGTCGAGCTCGGCCAGGGCGTCGTCGTAGCGCTTCTCGTTGATCAGGCCGACGGCCTGCACATACGCCTGATCGCCAGCCGCCGCGAACAGCAACGACCCGCGCTCCAGCGCTGCGCTCGGCTGGCCCGCGGCCCCGCCGCCGGCCGCGGCCTTTTCCACGGCCGCGGTCAGGGATTGCAGCGCCGCGGCGTCACAGCCTGCGTTGCAGTCGCTGGCCTTGGCCTTCAGCCAATCGAGCTGTTCCTGGACCTTGGGATCCTTGAGGTTGGCGAGCGCCATTCCGAGGCCGGCGCGACTCGGAAGGTCGTCGGGGGCGAGCTTCACGGCGCGCTCATAGGCCTTCTTCGCGCCCTTCCAGTTCTCGGATCCAGACTGGGCCACGCCTAGGAGTTTCCAGCCGTCGACGCTGCGCGGCGCGGCGTCGGTGACCCGCTGCGCCGATTTGGCGGCGGCCTTGTAGTCCTTGGCCTGGATGGCCTGGACGGCCTTGGCATATTCCTCGGCCGGGTCGTAGCTGGGGGCGGACGAGGAGGGCATCGACATGCCCCCGCCCCCACCGCCGCTTCCGGCCGCCACAGCTCCGGCGCCGCCAAGAGTGGCCAGCGCGCCCGCCAGCAGCAGGATCCCGAAGCTCCGCATGACGCATCTCCTCCCGCGCGTTCTTTGCGTGTATTCCCGGGCATGTCGCGCCGGTTCAATCGAGCATGGCAAGACGCAAAACGGTGTTCGACTTTAGAGGCGCGCATGTTCTTCAAGAAGCCCGTCGACCTGCCGACGGCCGAGACCGCCTTGCCTGGGCGCGCGCATGCCATCCCCACGGCGGACAGCCATTTCGTGAACGGGAAGACCCTGAAGGGCCCGTATCCCGAAGGACTGGAAAGCGCCTACTTCGCCATGGGCTGCTTCTGGGGCGTGGAGCGCCTGTTCTGGCAGGTCCCGGGCGTCCAGGTCACCGTCGTCGGCTACCAGCAGGGCCTCACTCCGAACCCCACCTATGAGGAAGTCTGCTCCGGCCGCACGGGGCACGCGGAGTCCGTGCTGGTGGTCTTCGATCCGCGGGTGGTCCGCTACGGCGATCTGCTGAAGGTGTTCTGGGAGAACCACGACCCGACCCAGGGCATGCGCCAGGGCGGCGACATCGGCACTCAGTACCGTTCCGGCCTCTATGTGACGAACGACGCCCAGGCCGCGGAGGCCGAAGCGTCGCGCGAGGCCTATCAGGCGGCGCTGGAGGCCCAAGGCCTGGGCCGCATCACCACCGAGGTGCAGCCGGCGGGGCCGTTCTATTTCGCCGAGGACTATCACCAGCAATATCTGGCGAAGAACCCGGAGGGCTACTGCGGGATCGGCGGCACGGGCGTCTCGTGTCCGATCGGTGTCGGCGTCCAGGCCTAGCCGGCTATGGCGCGCGGCGGGATTCACGCGGTCTGCGGGGCGCCGGGATGATGACGCGGGAGGAAGTCCACGCCTGCGCCATGGCGCTCCCCGCGACGACGCACGTCGTCCAGTGGGGCGGGTCGGACGTCTACAAGGTGGGCGGCAAGGTCTTCGCCATCTGCGGCCTGCGCGGCGGGATGTCGTTCAAGGTCTCGGAGATCGGCTTCGAGGTCCTGACCAACGGGGGGCCGGGCCGCCAGGCGCCCTACCTGGCCAAAGGCTCATGGGTGATCGTGGACCTGGACGATCTGGAGCCTGACCAGGCGCCCGACTGGATCGCCGGCGCGCACGGGCTGATCGCCGCCAAGCTCACGAAGGCGATGCGGGCGGAGTTGGGCCTTTAGGAGCCGCCAGCAAAAGTGGAAACCGGTTTTGCGCCCGGGCGGCTCCTATCCTTGACCGGCGCGCCCTCCGGGCGGCGAACCGGTGTCCACTTCGCCTGAGGGCGCTCTGGCCTCCAGCAGATTGCGGAACTCGTGGATGGCGGCGGCGGCGGCGGAACTGCGTTGACGCCAGAACAGCAGCGCGACGGCGCCCAGGGTTGCGGCCATGAAGGACCACGGGCCGAACAGCCAGGCCGCGGCCGCCAGCGCGAAGTAGTAGCCGCGGACCCCGGAGTTGAAAGCGCCCAGCGCCGGGTTCAGCAGCTTCGCCAGGACCGCGCCGTAGGTGGGTCGGTCGGCCTCCGGCAGCGGCTCGGGCGTGGCGCCCATGGCGGCCAGGCAGTAGTTGAGCTGCCGGATCGACCAGATGAAGTCCAGCAGGCCGCGGGCCAGCGCGATCAGCACCAGCGCGAGCTGCACCTCGAACAGCAGCCGCGACGAGGTCTTCACCACCTCCAGGGCCGAGACAGATCGGAACGTCGAGTCTCCCCCGAACAAGGCCCCGGCCGCGGCCGCGATCAGCAGCAGGTTGGACGAGGCGAAGAACGAGGCCGAGTTCAGGGCGTGGCCCAGCAGGTTGCCGTCCATCAGCCGCACCTCGCGGCCGGTCATCTGCACCATCCAGGCGCTGCGGATCACGGTCATGTCCGTGTTGAGCACGCCGCCGCGCCGCTTCCCGAACGCCGTCAGCAGCGGTTCGTAGAACAGCCAGGCGACGGCGAAGACGCCGAGAGCGATGAGGTCCAGGGTCTGCAACTCAGTCCTCGAGGATCAGGCTGTGCTTCCGGTTGTCGGGGAGAAGGAACACGATGAGGAAGGCGACCGCCATCCCCAGCGCCACATAGACGTAGAAGCCGCTTTCGTTCCCTGCATGCTTGAAGGCGAGCGCGATGGGCTCCGCCGTGCCGCCGAAGATGGCTGTGCCCATGCCGTAGGGCAGGGCGACGCCCAGGGCGCGGACGTTGGCGGGGAACAGCTCGGCCTTCACCACGGCGCTGACGGCGTTGTAGCCCGACATGAGGAAGACCAGCAGGGCGACGAGGCCGAAGGCCACCAGCGGGGACTGCGTGACGGCGATGGTCGCCAGCGCCGGATAGCTCGCCAGCGCGCCGCCGCCGAAGGCGATGAACAGCGTGGCCTTGCGGCCCCAGTGGTCGCTGAGCCAGCCGAAAAACGGGAGGGCGAAGAGGTAGACCACAAGGGCGGCCGCGGTGATCGCGGTCGCCGTCGGCCCCGGGAAGCGGGACGTACCGGTCAGGAACTTCGGCATGTAGGTGGTGAAGGCGTAGAAGGCGAGCGAGCCGCCGGCGGTGAAGCCGAAGATGGTGAGGGTCTGCTTGGGATAGCGCAGGAACAGCATCATCGTCCGGGCGCGCTCGGCGCCGGAGGCCTTGGCGGCCTCGAAGGACTGGCTCTCGTCCATGCGGGCGCGGATCCAGAACACCACCACCGCCATGGCGGCGCCGATGAAGAACGGAATGCGCCAGCCCCAGGTCTCGAGGTCTGCAGGGGCCATGGTGGTCTGCAGCAGGCTGAGGATGCCGAGCGCGATCAGCTGACCCATCACCATGGTCACGAACTGGAAGCTGGACCAGAAGCCACGCCGTCGTTTGCCGGCCATCTCCGCGAGGTAGGTGGCGCTGGCTCCATACTCGCCGCCCACCGAGAGGCCCTGCAGGATCCGCGCGACCACCAGCAGGACGGGCGCGGCGACGCCGATGGTCTCGTAGCTGGGCAGGAGCGCGATGATCAGCGAGCCGCCGCACATCAAGGCCACCGCGGCGGTCAGGGCGGTCTTCCGGCCGGCGTGGTCGGCGTAGAGGCCCATCAACCAGGCGCCCAGCGGCCGCGCGAAAAAGCCGACTGCGAAGACCGCCATGGTCTTCAGCAGCCCCGCCAGGTCGTCGTCGCCTGGGAAGAAGTGGTTCGAGAAATAGACCGCGAAGGCCGAGTAGACGAACCAGTCGTACCACTCGACCAGGTTGCCGGCCGAGCCGCCCAGGATCGCCTTGAAACGTTGGGCGGCTGTGAGGCCGGGGGCGGCGACGCCGGGCGGGATCTGGGCCTCGGCCCCGGTCTCCGTCGCGGTCATGCAGTCCCCCCCCAGCCCGTCTTTGCGACGGATGCTAGGGGGAGCCGCGGCCGCCGCCTAGAGGCCTTCCCCGGGATGATCATGACCGGGAAAGAAGGCCTCTATTTCAAGATCGACCCCGCTTGTCCCATTCTGCAAGCCGAATGGGGCGAGCTCTAGGGTCATATGCGTCCGAGCAGGACCAGGATGATCACGATGACTAGGACGAGGCCCAGGCCGCCGCTCGGGAAATAGCCCCAGCTGCGCGAATAGCCCCAACTCGGCAGCGCGCCGAGCAGCAGCAGGATCAGGATGATGATGAGAATAGTCCCCAGGGACATCGAACGTCTCTCCTCAGGTCCCCCGACCTCGACCGCAGCGAACGTGCACGGTGAAGGTCGGGTTCCCGACGGGGGCGCTTTAGTCCGAGGCGTCGGCCGTGTGCATACGGTGGTCGCGGTCGGTGACCCGCAGGGCGTACATCATCCCGATCCAGCCGCCCTTGATGCGCGGTAGGGCCAGCAGGGTCACCACGGTGAGCACACCCAGGATGATCGGCAGCGAGACGGCAGGCGAGGTTTCCCAGACGATGGGGAAGAACAGCGCCGGACCCACGATCAAATGGCCGATCAGCAGGATGGTTAGATAAGCCGGGCCGTCATCCGCCGGATAGCGCGCCAGCTCGTGGCCGCAGGCCTCGCAATGCGGCTGGACCTTCAGGTACTTGCGGAACAGCTCGCCCTTCCCGCACTGCGGGCAGCGGTGCGCGAGTCCCCGCCCGATCGAGCGGAACAGCGGATAGTGGATCTCGGCCATGGCGCCCATATGCGCCTTCGCCGGCCGATGTGGAAGGCCCGGAGGCCTTCCGTCGCAGGCGTATCAGCGCGTGGCCTCTTCCGCCGCGCCGGCGACGGGGCGGCCGGCGCGCTGAGCGCGCCTTATCTCTTGGCGTCTTCCGCCGCGCCGGTGACAGCGCGGCCGGCGGCCGAGGCGTCCTTGCCGATCCCGGAGACGGTGTTGCAGGCGGACACCAGGAGAGCGGCGGCGGCGGCGGTCAGGACGATCAGCTTGCGCATGGGGCTACCCCTTCTCGAACGATGAGCCTTAGGTTTCGTGCGCCGTCTATCTAGTCAAGCTTGCGGCGGGAATGCGGCGTCCCGCGCCAGATGGCGCAGCCGCGCCTCCATCCGCCGCACATGGCTGCCCGGCCAGTAGTTGCGACCACAGGCGGGACAGACGCGGAACGGCCCGCCGCGAGCCCGCGCAGAGGTCGGTAGGGCGGCGAATTCGTGCTCCCCGGGCTCGCGCAGGTGGGCGTTGTCCATCGCACAGCGAGTGAAGGGGGCAAATTCCCAATTCAGCACGACCTCGCGGGTCAGGGTGTGCGCCTCGGCGTCGACCCCGAAGCCGTGGATCAGCACCGATTCCTCGGCCGCCGCGGCCAGGCGCTTGTCTCGGGTCAGCAGGATGCGGCCCTCACGCCGCGCGGTCCGGATGAGGTCGGCGTCGGGCTCCTCGCCCGCGGCGAGGTAGGTGTCATAGCCTGCCGCGCGCAGCAGACGCGCCAGGCGAACGAGCATCTCGTCGCAAAGGAAGCGCATGAATGGTGAAATTCGCATCGCGGGCGACTGTTCCTGTCGCTCCGTCATTGCGCTGCAACATGTTTTGGTAGAATGCATTTTGCATTGCGAAGAGCGGCCAGCTCCCCCTGGCCCATCTTGGAGCAGAGTGATGATCGAGTTGCGTACCTTCCCGGGCCTTTTCGTGGGCCGCCGTACCGTCATGCAGGCCGACGAGGCTCCGCGGGACAGCGACGGCTCTGCCTATGCCTGCGGCGCGTGCCGCCAGGAACTGGTCCGCGCGGACCGCTCCTTCTTCAACGACGTGGTGGTGAAGTGCCGCTGCGGAGAATTCAACCAGCTCTAGCCTGGGCTCGGCGAACCGCGGAAAAGGGGTTCACGGTTTCGCCTGGCGCGCTCTAGCGTCGAGGGATGAGACCCGCTTCGCCGCTCCGCCAAGCCCTGAGGGCCGTCGTCCTCACCTTGTTGTTCGCGGCCGCCGCATCGGCCGCGGGGGCGCAGACGCTGAGCGTGCGCGCCGGGCGGCTCATCGACCCTGTCACCGGGGGAGCCGAGGCAGACCGGCTCATCCGCATCGTCGAGGGCAGGATCGTCTCCGTATCGCCGTGGAGCCCGCCTCCGGGCGACGCGCCGGTGCTCGACTGGTCGCGCTATTCGGTCCTGCCAGGTCTGATCGACCTGCATACGCACCTGGCGGACGGCTTCGGCCAGACGGAAGACCCGGCCGAGGCCCTGAAGCATTCCGAGGGCGAGACCGCCCTCAAGGGCGCGGAGGCGGCGCGCACGACGCTGCGCGCCGGCTTCACGACCGTGCGCGACGTGGGCGCCTATCGCGGGCTGTCCGACGTCACCCTGCGTGACGCCATCGCGAAGGGTTGGGTCGAGGGGCCCCGGATGGTCGTGGCGGGGGCGTACATCACCAAGCCGGGCGGCGGCGGGGCGGTGACCGGGGCGCCGATGGGGACCGCGATCCCGGCGGTGTTCCGGCTGGGTGAGGCGCGCACGCCCGCCGAGGCCAGGGCCCGGGTGCGCGCCCTGGTCGGCGGCGGGGCCGACTTTATCAAGATCATCGCCAGCGGCGCGGTGCTGGCGGTGGGCAGCGAGCCCGGCGCGTTGGAGCTGGACGAACCCATCATCCAGGCGGCTTGCGACGAGGCCAAGGCGCTGGGGAAATACTGCATCGCCCACGCTCACGGCGCCGAGGCGATCAAGGCGGCCATCCGCGCCGGCGCGCGAACCGTCGAGCACGCCAGCCTGATCGACGACGAGGGGATCGCCCTGGCCAAGGCGCGGGGCGTCTGGCTCGACATGGACATCTACAACGGCGACTGGATCGAGGAATTCGGGACCAAGGCGGGCTGGCCGGCCGAATACCTGCGCAAGAACCGCGAGACCACCGACGTCCAGCGCGAGGGTTTCCGCAAGGCCGTGGCCGCCGGCGTGAAGCTCACCTTCGGCACCGACGCCGGCGTCTATCCCTTCGGTCTGGGCGCGCGCCAGTTATCCTACATGGTCCGCTTCGGCATGACGCCGGCGCAGGCGATCCGCGCGGCGACCACCGAGGCCGCGGCGGCCTTGCGCATGGAGCGGGAGATCGGGCGCGTGGGGCCGGGCTTCCTGGGCGACCTGGTGGCGGTGGAAGGCGACCCGCTCACCGACGTCACCGTGCTGGAACGGGTGGCCGGCGTGGTGAAGGCGGGGACGATGGTGGCGCGCTAATCGACCCCTGACCGATCTTCCGGCGCGACGTCGCCGGCCGACGCGGCGATGGGGCGGATGTCCTGCACCAGATGCATCAGCACCTTCCCCGGCTGTTCGATGTGCATCATGTGGGCCGAGTGCTCGAACCAGAAGACGCCCTTCTTCGGGGCCTTCACCGTCCCGAGCCATTTGGCCGCGATCTCGGAGGGGGTCTGGTAGTCGCGGCGGCCCGCGAAGATGAACACCGGAACCTCCAGCTTGGTGATCTTGCGCAGGTCCATGGCCGTCAGGTCTGGCAGCAAGCGCACCAGCGCCTCGCCGTCCTTGAAGCCCGGCGGGGACAGGTCGCGGTCCGTGTACTCGGGCGCGATCTTTCGGGCGTTCATGTCGTAGTCGAAGTCGGACCGGCCCATCGTCAGGCCGCCGTAGTGGATCACCCAGATCCGCTCCTTGATCACCTCGTCCAGCGTCGCGGGCCGGTTCGGCGGGGGATAAGGAGCGATGGACTCCAGGTCCTTGATCGCCTGAGCGTTGTTGTCGGCCTTGGCCTCGCGCAGGGCGAAGGCGTAGCTGACCCGCTCGTTCTCCAGCCAGCACAGCAACTGGCCCATGCCCACGTAGGCGTGCAGCCACTCGGGGCGGCGCTGCGCCAGGCTCAGCCCGATGACCGTCCCCCACGAGTGGCCTACGACGAAGATCTTCCGCTTGCCGTAGTGCTCGCGCAGGTGAGCGACCAGCTCCTCGCCGTCCTGCACCATCCGCTCGACGGTGACCGTGGGCATGATGGACGGGTTGTCGGTGGTCGCCGCCGTCTTGCCGGCCCCGCGCTGGTCCCACTGAACGACGGTGAAGAAGTCCTCCCAGGGACTTTGATAGAGCCAGCTCGCCGGCATCTCGGTGGCGGCCGGGCCGCCGTGGACGAACAGCAGGATCGGGTTGCGCCGGTCCCGGCCACGTACGGAAATCCACTGGGGCACGCCGCCCAGCTCGACCTGGCGCAGCTCCTCGATCCCGTTGGGGTTCACGATCCTGCGCCCGTCGCGGATGATGGCGCGGGCGTCGTCGCGGGAGAACGGCTTGGGCGTCGTCTGCGCGACGGCGGAGGAGGCGGCGCCGGCCACCGGCGCGGCGGCGAGCAGCGCGGCGAGGCCGCGGCGGGAAGGGCGATACTCGGACATGCGGCGCAAACTGGCGCGAGTCGTCGGCGCCGACAGCCGGCGGCTCGCTAGTTCTCGTCCATCTTCAGGGCGGCGATGAAGGCTTCCTGCGGGATCTCGACCTTGCCGAACTGGCGCATGCGCTTCTTGCCCTCCTTCTGCTTGTCGAGGAGCTTGCGCTTGCGGCTGGCGTCGCCGCCGTAGCACTTGGCCGTCACGTCCTTGCGCAGCGCCCGCACCGTCTCGCGGGCGATGATCCGGCCGCCGATCGCCGCCTGGATCGGGATCTGGAACATGTGCGGCGGGATGAGTTCCTTCATCTTCTCGACCATGCCGCGGCCGCGGTTCTCGGCTCGGTCGCGGTGGACCAGCATCGAGAGCGCGTCGACGGGCTCGGCGTTGACCAGGATCGACATCTTCACCAGGTCGCCGACCCGGTATTCCTCGATGGTGTAGTCGAAGGAGGCATAGCCTTTCGAGATCGACTTCAGGCGGTCGTAGAAGTCGAACACCACTTCGTTGAGCGGCAGGTCGTAGACCACCATGGCCCGGCTGCCGACATAGCTCAGCTCGCGCTGCTGGCCGCGGCGGTCCTGGCACAGCTTGATGATCGCGCCCAGGTACTCGTCAGGCGTGAAGATCGTGGCCTTGATCCAGGGTTCGGCGATGGTGTCGATCTTGACCGGATCGGGCAGGTCGGCCGGGTTGTGCAGCTCGATCTCACCGCCGCCATGGGCCATCTGGATCTTGTAGACGACCGACGGGGCCGTCGCGATAAGGTCCAGGTCGAACTCGCGGCTGAGGCGCTCCTGGATGATCTCCAGGTGGAGCAGGCCCAGGAACCCGCAGCGGAAGCCGAAGCCGAGCGCGGCGCTGGTCTCCATCTCGTAGCTGAACGACGCGTCGTTCAGGCGCAGCCGGCCGATGGCGGCGCGCAGGTCTTCGAACTTGGCGGCATCGACCGGGAACAGGCCGCAGAACACCACGGGCTGGACCTCGCGGAAGCCGGTCAGCGGGGCGTCGGTGGGCTTGCGCTCGTCGGTGATGGTGTCGCCGACGGCGGCGTGGGCCACTTCCTTGATCGAGGCGGTGATATAGCCGACCTCGCCCGGGCCAAGCTCGGCCACGTCGGTCTGTTTGGGCTTGAACACGCCCAGCCGATCGATCTGATACTGGGCCCCGGTCTGCATCATCTTGACCTTCTGGCCGACCTTGAGCACGCCGTCGAAGACGCGGACCAGGACGACCACGCCCAGGTACTGGTCGTACCAGGCATCGACAAGCAGCGCCTTCAGCGGCGCGTTGGGGTCGCCCTTGGGCGGCGGCAGGCGCTTCACCACGGCTTCCAGCACGTCGTGGATGCCGATGCCCGACTTGGCCGAACAGACCACGGCGTCCGACGCGTCCAGGCCGATCACGTCCTCGATCTGCTGGCGCACCCGATCCGGCTCTGCGGCCGGCAGGTCGATCTTGTTCAGGACCGGGACGATCTCGTGGTTGTTGTCGATGGCCTGGTAGACGTTGGCCAGGGTCTGGGCCTCCACGCCCTGCGAGGCGTCGACGACGAGGATCGAGCCCTCGCAGGCGGCAAGCGACCGGCTGACCTCATAGGCGAAGTCGACGTGCCCGGGCGTGTCCATCAGGTTGAGGACATAGGTCTCGCCGTCGTCCGCCTTGTAGTCGAGGCGGACAGTCTGGGCCTTGATGGTGATCCCGCGCTCGCGCTCGATGTCCATGTTGTCGAGCACCTGCTCGGTCATCTCGCGCTGGGTCAGGCCGCCGGTCTCCTGGATGAGACGGTCGGAGAGCGTCGACTTGCCGTGGTCGATGTGCGCGACGATCGAGAAATTGCGGATCTTGGAAAGAGGCGTGCTCATTATGCGCGCCCCTCTAGCACATCCTGCGACGCAACATAGGCGGCCGCTTTGTCGCCGCCGAACGTGGTTAATCGCCCGTTAAGGCGACGCCCCGCATCGAGAGGCGCTGGGCGGGTGATTCACTACGGAGGCGAGAAGCGCCATGGACCGACGCAAACTCATCGTATCCGGCCTGGCAGTCGCCACCGCGCCGTCGCTGGTCCGTGCGCAGCCGGTCTCGTCCCAGCCCCTGCCGCCCGCCGAAGCCCCGCCGCCGCCGAACAGCCAGCCTGCCTATCCGTCGGCGGGCCCCACCGGTCAGGCCGGCGCGCCCACCTACAGCCAGGACGAGATCGTGACGAACGTCTCGGACTTCCTGGGGGTCACCGCCGAGGCCGCCGGCGCGGCGGTCGAGCGCCTGTTCGCCAACAACGGCCGGCCCACGGCCTATATCGCGGGCGAGGAGGGCTCAGGCGCCTTCGTGCTGGGCCTGCGCTACGGGCGCGGGCTGCTGTACATGAAGGATCGCCAGCCCATGGAGGTGTTCTGGCAGGGCCCTTCGGTCGGCTGGGATTGGGGCGGCAACGCCAGTCGCGTCTTCACCCTGTGCTACAACCTCCAGGTGCCCGAAGTGATCTTCCAGCGCTTCCCAGGCGTCGAGGGCTCGGCCTACCTGGTGGGCGGCCTGGGCGTGAACTACCAGCGCGCCGAGGACGTCACCCTGGCCCCGATCCGCGCCGGCGTCGGCCTGCGCCTGGGGGCGAACGTCGGCTACCTCGCCTACACGCGCAAGCGCAGCTACATCCCGTTCTGAGGTCTCAGCGACCGTCCAGGCTGGCGCCCACGCGCTGCGTCGCGGTGTCGAACAGACCCCGGCCCGGCACATGGTTGAGCTCCAGCCGGATGCCGTCCGGGTCCTCGAACAGCACCGCGTAGTAGCCGGGCGCCCAAGGCTCGTCCTGCGGTGGGTGGACGATCGTGGCGCCGTTCTCGATCAGGAAGGCGTGCAACGCGTCGACGTCGGCGCGTTCGCGAGCGCGCCAGCAGTGGTGATGCAGCCCGACCCGGAACTGCACGAACCGCGCGCCGTGGTGCTCGGGGTCGGGCCGGCGGACGCCGAACCCGGTACGGCCGCCCACGCAGTAGTAGGTGTCGGCGCTGTCGGCCACCTCCCGCATCCCCAGGAACGGCAGCAGCCGGCGGTAGAAGGCCACCGAGCGCTCGAAGTCGCCCGCGGTGACGAAGGTGTGCGCGACGCCGTTGACTTCCATGGGTGACATCGTCGCCGGCGCATCGCCAGGGGAGTCAAGCTCGCCCCGTTAATCGGGGATTCGGCCCGTTCAGCGACCATCGGCGGCGATGGACCTCGCGACGATCATCTCCCGCCTGCCGTGGCTCGTGTTCGAACTGGCCGCGTGCTGGGTCGCGTTCGGCCTGCTGGCGCTGAAGGTCAAGGGCCGCCGGCGCGCGGTGGCCGATGCCAAGGCGGCGAGCGGCGAATCACGGGTCAACCTGGTGATGGCGGTGGGGGATCGTATCGCCGTCACGCCGGCAGTGGCCGCACTCGTGGCGGGCGCGGTCGTGCTCGCGCGGGAGGCGGGGTTTCCGGGCGCCAGTCCGTGGCTGGCAGGCCTGCCCTCGCCGCTCACCCTGCTGCTGGCTGTGGTGGTCGGGGACTTCACGGGCTACTGGCGCCATCGGGCCCAGCACAGCCGCTGGCTCTGGCCGGCGCATGCCGTGCACCACAGCGACCGGCATCTGCATTGGCTGAGCCTGGAGCGCATGCATCCGGTGGACCGGCTGGGCACGGCGGTGGACGCCATCGTGCTGGGGGCCCTGGGTTTTCCGGCCTGGGCGCTCCTCGGAAACGCCCTGGTGCGCCACTACTACGGCTATGCGATCCACGCCGACGTACCGTGGACCTATGGCCGCGCCGCCTGGATCTTCAACTCGCCGGCCATGCACCGCTGGCATCACGCGCGGGAGATCACCACCGGCTGCAACTTCGCCACCGTCTTTTCGGTATGGGACCGGATGTTCGGCACCTATCACCAGCCCGGACCCTGTGACGTCCCGCTGGGCATCGACGAGGAGACGGGCGAAGGCGCGCTCGGCCAGTACGCCCATCCGTTCAAAACCTGGTGGGCGGCGATCCGGGGAAAGGATCGCGCGATCGCGTGACGCATAAGCGTTGACTTATTCATAAGCGGCTGCTTATGTTTGGCGCATGGACGGCGCCGCAGACCTTTTCCGGACCCTGGCCGACGGCACGCGCCGCGGCCTTTACGAGCGCCTCGCGCGGGAGGGCGCGTTGAGCGTCGGCGCCCTGACGGCCCAGGCCGGCGTCTCGCAGCCCGCCGTCTCGCAACACCTGAAGGCGTTGCGCGGCGCGGGGTTGGTCGAGGAGACGCGGATGGGGCGCACGGTGCTGTATCGCGCGCACCCCGATGGCCTACGGCCGCTCCACGACTGGATGGGCGCCTATGGCCGGTTCTGGGACGCCCGGATCGACGCCCTCGAAGACACCCTCAACCGCATGGACCAGTGAGGTCGCCGTGACCGAGACCAAGAGCATCGTCGTCGAGCGCACCATGGCTCACCCGCCGGAGAAGGTCTGGCTGGCGCTGACGCAATCGCACGTGATCGAGGATTGGCTGATGAAGAACGATTTCCAGCCGGTCGTCGGCCACCGCTTCCAGTTCCGCGCCACGCCGGTGCCTGGCTGGTCGGGCGTGACCAACTGCGAGGTCCTCGAAGTCGATGCGCCCCACCGCCTCGCCTACGCCTGGGGGGACGGGACGGAGTCGGACAGCGGACTGAAGACCATCGTCACCTGGACCCTGACGCCAAGCGGCGCCGGCACCCACGTGCGCATGGAGCACTCGGGGTTCCGGCCGCAGGACGAGGGCGGCTACAAGGGCATGGGCGGCGGCTGGCCGCGCATCGTGGCCCGGCTGGAGGCGGCGGCGGAGGGCGTTTGACGCCCCACGCCTATCCCCGCAGCTTCGCGCCCACCGCCTTCTCGGCCGCGGCCACGACGCGGGCCGAGAGGCCCTCGATCTCGCCGTCGGTGAGCGTCTTGTCGCGCGGCTGCACCACCACTTCGACCGCAACCGACTTCATGCCCTCGGGCACGCCCTGTCCGGCGTAGACGTCGAAGACCCGGGCGTCGGCGATCAGCGCCTTGTCGGCGCCCAGGATCGGGCGGACGAGGTCGCCGGCCGGCGTGTCGGCGCCCACCAGGAAGGCGAAGTCGCGCCGCAGCGGCATCAGGGGCGAAAGCTCGAGAGCCGGCTTGGTCTTCACGCCCTTCTTCTTGGGCTCCGGGACAGCATCGAGATTGACCTCGAAGGCCAGCATCGGGCCGTCGGCGTCGATGGCCTTGAGCACGTTCGGGTGCAGCTCGCCGAACTCGGCGACCACCACCTTCGGGCCCAGCTGGAGACGGGCCGAGCGGCCGGGGTGCCACCACGGGGAGTTCTGGCCCTGGACGACCTGCAGCGTCGGGGCTCCCACCTCGTCCAGCAGGGCCAGCAGGTCGGCTTTGAGTTCGAACAAGGGGTCGCCGCCGGCCTTGGCCCAGTGTTTGGGGCTGTGTGGCGCCAGCAGCGCGGTCACCGCCGTCCACTGGTCACCCGGCTGGTCGCCGCGGAAGTTGGGGCCCACCTCGAACAGCGCCGCGTCGGCGAAGCCGCGCTTGGCGTTTCGGGCGGCCGCGTCGATCAGGTTGCCCAGCGCCGAGGGACGCATGGTCGATAGGTCGGCCGCGATCGGGTTGGTCAGCACCAGTTTCTCGTCGCCGCCGCCGAACAGGCCGGCCCAGTCGCGGCGCATGAAGCTCCAGGTCACCGCCTCGGCGTAGCCGCGCGCGGCCATCTGCCGACGAGCGTCGCGCATGCGACGCTGGCGCGTGGTGAGCGCGCCGCCGGGCGGGCGGGCGATCTCGGGCAGTGGCGTGACCGGCAGGCTGTCGAAGCCCTCGATGCGCGCCACCTCCTCGACGAGGTCGGCCTTGCCCTCCACGTCGCGGCGCCAGGACGGCGGGGTCACGGCGTCGCCGTCCACCGCGAAGCCCAGCTTCACCAGGATGTCGTCGATCCGTGCGGCGCCGACGTCCAGACCCGACAGCTTCTTCACATAGGCGCGGTCGAAAGCGATCGTGGCGGGCGGCGCGGGCGCGTGGCCGGCGACGCGGATCTCGGACGGCTCGCCGCCGCAAAGTTCGAGGATGAGCTGCGTCGCCAGCTCCAGGCCGGGGACGACGGACTCGGGGTCCACGCCGCGCGCGAAGCGATACTGGGCGTCGGAGGTGATGCCCAGCGACCGGCCGGCTTGGGCCGTGCGGATCGGGTCGAACCACGCGCACTCGACGAAGACGTCGACGGTGTCGTCCAGCACCTTGGTGGACTCGCCGCCCATGACGCCACCCAGGCCGATGGCGCCCGAGCCGTCGGAGATGACGCAGACGTCGCCGTTGACGTCGTAGGTCTGGCCGTCCAGCGCCTCGACCTTCTCGCCCTCGCGGCCCAGGCGGGCCTCGATGACCG
Organism: Phenylobacterium sp. FG114; assembly: GCF_057809855.1. Lineage (NCBI taxonomy): Bacteria > Pseudomonadati > Pseudomonadota > Alphaproteobacteria > Caulobacterales > Caulobacteraceae > Phenylobacterium > Phenylobacterium sp. FG114. Next base: position 411,745 of record NZ_JBMDKU010000002.1, read on the forward strand.
GGCCGGTCAGCTTCTTCGCGTCATAGACGTGCAGCGGCCGGCAACGGTCGTAGGAGATCAGGTTGGTGACATCGACCAGGGCGTTGATCGGGCGCAGGCCGACGCTGGTCAGCCGCTGCTGCAGCCAGGCCGGTGAGGGGCCGTTCTTCACGCCCTTGATCAGCCGGCCGCCGAACACCGGGCAGGCGTCGCCATCCACGCGGATCTCGATGGGGCACGGATAGCCGCCCTTCACGGGTTGCGCGGGGTCGGCCTTCAGCGTCCCGAGACCGGCGGCGGCCAGGTCGCGGGCGATGCCGCGGACCCCCAGCCAGTCCGGACGGTTGGGGGTGACCTCGAAGTCGATCGCGGCTTCCAGCCCGAACGCCTCGACGGCGCTGGCGCCGACAGCCAGATCATCCGACAGCTCGACGATACCGTCGGACTCCTCGGCGATCTCCAGCTCCTTTGCCGAGCACAGCATGCCGTTGGAGACGACGCCGCGGACGGGCCGCGCCTCCAGGGTCAGGCCGCTGCCAGGCACATAGGCGCCGATGGGGGCGTAGATGGTCGTCAGGCCCGCGCGCGCGTTCGGGGCGCCGCAGACGATCTCGAGCCGGCCGTCCTTCGTGTCGACCTGGCAGACCCGCAGCTTGTCGGCGTTAGGATGCTGTACGGCTTCCACGATCTTCGCCACCGTGAAAGCGGCGAGCTTCTTGCCGGGATCCTCGACGTGTTCGACCTCGAGGCCGGCCATGGTCATGGCGTCGACCACCTGCTCGACCGAGGCCGAGGTGTCGAGGTGCTCCTTGAGCCAGGAAAGCGTGAACTTCATTGCTCGGCCCCTTCGCCGATGACTTCGACCAGGCGGAACCGTTCGCACCAGAGCATCATGTCCGGGGCGAAGCCGCCGTTGCGGGTGAAATAGGCGCGGTGGCCGTCGCGCCAGTCTTCCAGGCACTCGTCGCCTTCGCCCTCGGCCTCGGCGAACGACCAGGGCACCTGGTCGAAGCGCATCTGCTCCAGGGTCACGGTCTCGATGACCGCGCGGCCGCGCCCGGCGCCGTCCTTGACCACCATGCGCTTGCCCACATGGGTCTGCTGCCCGTCGGCGACCGACCAGCAGGTGGCCGTCTTCGCGCCCACGAGCACGAAAGCCAGCAGCCGGTCGGCCATCTCGGGGCCGTCGCCGAAGGCGAAGCTCTCCAGCGACCGCCAGTCCTGTACGGCGGCGTCCATCAGGAGAGGCCCGTGGCAGTGTTCGGCGCCTGGAAAGCCGAGAACCCGTAATGCTCCAGCCAGCGGACGTCCGAGGCGAACATGTCGCGCAGGTCGGGCATGCCGTACTTCAGCGTGCCCAGCCGGTCGATGCCGAAGCCGAAGGCGAAGCCCTGCCACTGGTCGGGATCGAGCCCACAGTTCTTGAGCACGTTGGGATGCACCATCCCGCAGCCCACGATCTCCATCCAATCGGTCCCCTGGCCGATCTTCACGTCCGAACCCGAGCGGTCGCAGCGCACGTCCATCTCGGCCGACGGCTCGGTGAACGGGAAGTGGTGCGGCCGGAACCGGGTCTCGACGACCGGGGTCTCGAAGTAGCGGCTGATGAAGGTGTCCAGCGTCCACTTCAGGTGGCCCATGTGGATGTTCCGGTCGATGACCAGGCCTTCCATCTGGTGGAACATGGGCGTGTGGGTGGCGTCGCTGTCCGAGCGATAGGTCCGGCCCGGCACGATCACGCGGATCGGCGGCTCCTGTCCATTCGCGATCCAGGCCGGCAGCTTCTCGTTCAGCCGCTGCATCACGCGCACTTGCACGGGGCTGGTGTGGGTGCGCAGCACCTTGCGCTCGCCGCGTTCGTCTTCGGGCAGCCAGAACGTGTCGTGCATCTCCCGCGCCGGGTGCTTGGGCGGGAAGTTCAGCGCCGTGAAGTTGTGGAAGTCGTCCTCGATGTCCGGGCCCTCGGCGAGCGAGAAGCCCATGTCGGCGAAGACGGCGATCATCTCGTCCAGCACCTGCATGGTCGGGTGCACGCGCCCCTTCCGCTCGGGCGGCGGTGGGAGGGACAGGTCGACGCGCTCCGAGGCCAGCTTGGCGTCGAGCTCGGCGGTCTCGAGCTGGGCCTTCTTGGCGGCGATGGCCTGGGCCACGGCGTCGCGGACGCCGTTGATCTTCGGGCCCTGCTCCCGGCGTTCGTCGGGCGACATCCGGCCCAGCGTCTTCAAGAGCTCGGAGATCGAGCCCGACTTGCCGAGGGCCTCCACGCGGATGGCTTCCAGCGTGGCCAGGTCGGGGGCCGCGGCGATGCGGCCCGAGAGGTCGGCTTCCAGTTGCGAAAGATCGGTCATGAGGCGGTCTGCTCTAGAGGAGGACGGTCTTGAGCGGAAGGCAGCAAAAAGCCCCCCGGCGGTTCGGCCGGAGGGCTTCTTGAAAGCGTCAGATCCTGAAAGGACCCAGGCTTAAGCCAGCGCAGCGCGAACCTTGTCGGCGATGGCCTTGAAAGCGGTCGGATCGGCGCCGGCGACGTCGGCGAGAACCTTGCGGTCCATTTCGATCCCGGCCTTCTCAAGGCCGTGAATAAACTGCGAGTAGGTGAAGCCTTCCAGGCGAGCCGCGGCGTTGATCCGTTGGATCCACAGCGAGCGGAACATGCGCTTGCGGACCTTGCGGTCGCGGTAGGCGTACTGGCCGGCCTTGTCCACGGCCGCCTTGGCGGTGCGGATGGTGTTCTTGCGGCGCCCGTAGAAGCCCTTGGCTTGCTCGAGAACCTTCTTGTGCTTGGCGTGGGCGGTAACGCCACGTTTCACGCGTGCCATCTGTCAGTTCTCCTTAGAGGCCGTAGGGGAGCCAGAGCTTGATAATTTTCGTATCAGCTTCGCTCATCACCTTGGTGCCGCGGTTCTGACGGATGTACTTGGCGTTGTGGCTGATGAGGCGGTGGCGCTTGCCGGCGACGCCGGCCTTCAGCTTGCCAGACGCCGTCATCTTGAAGCGCTTCTTCACGCCCGACTTGGTCTTCAGTTTGGGCATTTCACGTCGGGTCCCGAAGGTCCCGTCCTCTGGTCGTGTTGATGAACCGCCATGGCATGCCTTGGGGCCAGGCGGTTCCGAAGGGGCGGGCTAGTAGCGGAAAGGCCGGGGGAAAGCAAGGCGTCGGGCGCGCGCCGGTCGACGCAGCCATGCTTTCCCGGGATTTACCGCATCTCTTAAAGGCCGGTTACCCGAGGCAAGCTACACCGTGCTCCATCGGCCGCCGAACCGCGGCCCGAGGAGACGAGAATGTCGAGCACGACCCCCACGGCTTCGATCACGTCGCAACCGCCCGTCGCCTACACGCCCCCGGTCCGCAACGACCAGGCGCAGCAGGACGCCAAGACGGCGGAGAAGAACGCCCAGAAGGGTGCGGAGCTCACCCAGACCGCCGTCGCCGCCCAGGCCGCGAAGGAATCCGGCAAGGGCGCCGTCGTCGACTTCAAGGTCTAGGCTTACTTCGCCGTCTTCACGGCGATCCCCATGATCTCGAAGCGCGCATCGCCCAGCAGGCGGTTTGCCCCCAGGTAGGCGCGCGCCGGCAGCGGGCCCTTGAAGTAGGTCCGGTAGACCTCGTTGAAGGCCGCGTAGTCGTCGAGGTTGCTCGAGAAAACTTGCACGGAGACCAGGTCGTCCAGGCTGACGCCGGCCGCCTCCGCGTTGCGCTTCAGGCCGTCCATCACCCGGCGCGCCGCGTCGGCGGGCGTACCGCCGATCGCCGCGCCGCCGTCGGTGTTGCCCGACAGATAGACCGTATCGCCGACGATTACGGCCGCGCTGTAGGGCGAGGGCGCCGTAATGCCGGGGCGGGGCGGCATGGGCACATGGGTCACGGCCGGCGCGGCCAGGGCCGGCGTCGCGGCCAGGACGATGAGGGCGGCGAGGGCTTTGGCGATCATGGCGACCGTCCTCCGGAGGGGCTGGCCTCCGCCTTAGCCCAGTCCGGCGTCAGGCCAAACGCGGCGTGCGCTGGATCAAGGCCCAGGCGAACCACAGCGCCGGCAAAATAAGCAGGGCGGAGAAGGCGAAGGGCGCTCCCGGGGCGACCAGCGAGAACAGCTGCCCGGCCACGACAGGACCGCCGATCCGGGCGAGCGCCATGCCGCTCATGTTGAGGCCCAGCATCTCGCCTTGGCGGTCGGGCGGCGCGGCGCGCGAGATCAGCGCCGAGACGTTCGGGAAACAGATCGACTGGCCGATGCAGACCAGCGCGAAGCCGATCATCGCCACATGCCAGGTCGGCGATAGCCCCTGGGTGACCAGGCCCAGGCCCATGAAGGCCAGCCCCCCGGTCAGCGTGCGCGCCTCGCCATAGGTGCGGGCCAGTCGGCCCGACAGCCACCCCTGACAGATCGCGCCCAGGAGCCCGATGACCATGAAGGCGAACCCGATCTGGCGCGGCCCCCAGCCGAAGCGCGTCTCGGTCCAGAGGCCGTAGGTTGCCTCGATGCCCGCGAAGCCCACCACCACGATGAAGCTGATCAGGATGACCCGGCTGACGATCGGGTGGGCGAAGCCCTCGCGCAGGCCGGCGGAGCGCACCCGCTTCTGCGGCGCGGCGCCGACCGGGCGGCTCTCACGCACGAAGACGATCACCGCCAGGGCCGACGCCAGCGCGAACCCCGCGGCGACCAGCAGCGGGAGCTGGAAGCCGAGCGCGCCGCGACTGGGCTGGGCCAGGAAGCCGCCGATGGCCGGGCCGGTCATGAAGCCGGCGCTGAACGCCGAGCCCATGATCCCCATCCGGCCGGCGCGCTTCTCGGGCGGCGTGATGTCGGCCAGCGCGCCCTGCAGCGTCGAGATGTTGCCGGCGAAGATGCCGGTGAGGAACCGCAGGCCGAAGGCGACCCAGATGTTCGGCGCGAACGCGAGGGCGGCGTAGCTCAACCCCACCATGGCGATGGTGACGATCAGCACCGGCCGGCGGCCGATACGGTCGGAGAGCCGCCCCCAGAACGGCTCGCCGATGAACTGGCCCACCGAGAACGCCGAGAACAGCAGCGTGACCTGCCAGGCGGGCGCGTCGAAGGCCTGGGCAAAGAAAGGCAGCAGCGGGATCACGAGGCCGAAGCCGGCGATCATCAGGAAGATGACGGTGAGCAGGATGACGAGGGCGCGGCGCTCTTCCTGCAGGCTCATCGCCGGCGCGGTGGCGGGGACGCTCATTCGACGGCCCTCGGCGGCTGCGCCTCGCGCCAAATCCGCGCGCGGCGGCCCGCGGCGGCGGCCAGGAAGATGGCGGGGATCACCACGATCGCGCCCTGGATGAACGGCCCATGGATGGTGAGGCCCGAGAAGCTCAGGCCCGCGCAGAAGGGACCGATTACCCGGGCCAGCGCGCCCATGGCGTTGTTGAGGCCTAGGATCTGGCCTTGCCGGTGTGGATCGGCGGTCTCGGAGATCAGCGCGCTGACGTTGGGCCACGCCACCGACTGGCCGATGGCCGACAGGCTCATCAGGGCGATGGTCATCGCACCGCCTGTCGAGAGCGGCTGCAGGCCGAGGCAGACCACCGTGATGGCCATGCCCACCGCCAGCATGGTGGCCTGGCCGAACTTCTCGGACAGCGGCGCGGTCAGCAGCAACTGGGTGAAGGCCGAGGCGACGCCCACGAACATGAAGGCCCAGCCGATCTCGCGCGGGCCCCAGCCGTAGCGCGCCTGGGCCCAAAGCCCGAAGATCGACTCGACGCCCGTGAAGGCGAACCCCACCAGGAAGGTCACCAGCATCAGCCGGCCGATCACCGGGTGCCGCGCGGCCTCGCCGGTGGCCGCCCAGCGGTTGGGGCGATGGCTGTTGGACAGGTCTCGCGCCCGGCTCTCGCGGATGAACAGCGCGATGGCCAGCGCCGAGGCGCCGAAGAGACCCGCCGAGACGAAGAGCGGCAGCTGGAAGCCCACGTGGCCCAGAGATGGCTTGGCGAACACGCCTCCGAGGAACGGGCCGACGATCAGGCCCACATTCCAGGCGGCGCTCATCCAGCTCATCGAGCGCGTGCGGCGCTCGGGCGGCGTCACGTCGGCGATGTAGCCTTGGATGATCGAACCGTTGCCGGAGAACAGGCCGCCCAGCAGGCGGATGGCGAAGGCGCTCCAGGCGTCCGGCGCGAAGGCCAGCGCCAGGTAGCAGAGGCCGTTGGCGGTGATGGTCGAGATCAGCAACGGCTTGCGGCCGTACTTGTCGGAGAGCCGCCCCCAGAACGGCTCGCCGAAGAAGGTGCCCACCGAGAAGGCCGAGAAGATCAGCGCGATCTGCCAGGCCGGGGCGTCGAAGGACTTGGCGTAGAAGGGCAGCAACGGGACGATGATCCCGAAGCCCAGCATGTTGAGGAAGATCAGGCCAATGAGCGACAACGCCGCCCACGGAGGCGGCGTCGCACCCCGCGGCGGCGTGTCGGACATGTGAACGGTGTTAGGACGCGGCGCGCGCGCGGGCAAGCGGCGGCCGTGGCGTTTCGTCGATCCCCGCGGCGCGTTGGCGCGGGGACACACCCCTAGGGGTTCTGTCGCTTCAGCTCCGCGCGGAACGCCGCTTCCTGTCGGGCGTAGAAGGCCTTGCAGCCCTCGGGGTCCACGAATGCATCCAGCTCGCCGCCGTCCAACGCCTTCTTCTTGGCCGCCAGGCCATAGAAGCTGGCGTGGGAGGCCAGGAAGACGTCGCAGGGCAGCGCCTTCCAGGTGGCGAAGCTCTTCTCGTAATCGGCGGTCTGGCCCGGGTAGGTTTCCTGCTTGCCGATCTTGTAGCCCGGCAGCACCGAGGACGAGCAGTGGACCTGGGCCTGGCGCACCTTGCCGGCCACCGTGACCGGGAAGGTCCAGGTGGTGCAGCCCTTGGTGTGGCCGCCGGTGACGTGGGCGGTCAGGGTCCAGCCGCCGAAGGAAACCTTCTGGCGGTCCTTGAGGACGACGTCCGGCTTGACCGGCTCGTAGTAGAAGCGCTCGCCCTTCAGAAAGGGATCGCCCCGGCCCCCGGCGGCGATGATCGGGCCGTCGGCGGCGCTGGCGTAGAGCTTGGCGGCCGGCGCGGCCTTCTTCACGACAGCCAGCCCCGCCGCATGGTCGAAGTGCTGGTGGGTGTTGAGCAGCACCTTCACCTTCGCGGGGTCGAAGCCCAAGGTGCGGATGTTGGCGACGATCTGCTTGCCGGTCTCGGCGTCGCCGCCGTCCAGCAGGATCAGGCCCGCCTTGCTGGTCAGCAGGTAGGCCGCGTAGTCGACCGAGCCGACGTAGTAGAGGCCTTCGCCGATCTTGAACGGAGCGGTGGGCGCGTCGGCGTCGTCCGCGAGAGCGGGCGAAACGAAAGCGGCCGCCCCAAGGACGGCCGCGCTCATAACTCTGTACAGGTTGGATCTCACCGGGGTCTCGCTAGCGCGGGGCCAGGATCATGATCATCTGGCGCCCTTCCATGCGGGGCTCGTACTCCACCTTGGCGACGGGCTCGAAGTCGGCCTTCACCTTCTGGAGCAGCTTCATCCCGAGTTCCGGGTGGGCCAGTTCCCGACCGCGGAAGCGCAGGGTGATCTTCACCTTGTCGCCTTCCTCGAAAAAGCGGTGCATCGACCGCGACTTCACTTCGTAGTCGTGGATGTCGATGTTCGGACGGAGCTTGATTTCCTTGAGCTCCACCACCTTCTGCTTTTTCCGCGCCTCGTTCTTCTTCTTCTGCTCCTGGAACTTGAACTTGCCGTAGTCCAGGATCTTGCAGACGGGCGGATCCGCGTTCGGCACGATCTCGACGAGATCGAGGCCGGCCTCTTCGGCGGCTTCGATGGCGGCCGAGGTGGGCATGACGCCCTGCTTCTCACCGTGCTGATCGATGAGGAGGACGCGGGGAACGCGGATATCTTCGTTCATGCGCGGCCCTTCCTTGACGGGCGGCGCTTGCATGGGGCGGCGAATAGGCAGTGCTCCGGACTGTTGAAACGCGAAAAACGCCGGGGCGCGGGCGCTCCGGTCGTTCCGATCAGTATATGACCCGAGGGCCTCTTAGTATCAAGGCGCGCCGGACGGGGTAGGGGCCAAAGAATGCGCGGCCTGCGCCACTTGCGCCACAGGCAGGTCACTGAGGTTCTCGGCGCGTAGGATCGCGACGCGGCCTCGCGGGGCCGACAGCGCCGGGTCGGACGCCTTCGAGAACAGCACGATCGTCGGCGCGCCGCCGGCCGCGGCCAGGTGCAGGGGGCCGGTGTCGTTGCCCACCGCCAGCGCGGCCTTGGCGCCGAGCATGGCGATGGAGGCGAAGTCGGTGCGGCCGGTCAGGTCGCGGGCGCGGGGCACGGCGCGCTGGATCTGGTGAGCCAGGTCGGTCTCGGTCGGACCGCCAACCACCACGATGTCGAAGCCGCGGCCATAGAGGATGCGGGCCAACTCGGAATAGCGCTCGACGGGCCAGCGCTTGTCCATCCGATGGGCCGAGCCGCCGGGAACGAAGATCACATAGGGGCGTGGCTTGTTGGCGCCGGGGACCGGCCGCTCGGGCGGGGCGGCCTTCATCACCCAGGACAGGTCGGGCGGCGGCGCGCTGCCGGGCTCGGTCGGAGCGTCCTCCCAGATGCCGGCGTACATGAGCTGGTCAGCCTGGCGCTCCAGGGTGTGCATGCCGTTCCGCAGCGGGTTCTTGTGCGGCAGCGAGCAGCCGAACGCGACGCCCGACCACGGCGGCGGGTTGGGGCGCAGAAGCTGGAAGATGCGGTTGGACTGGGCCGAGGTCTGCAGGTCGTAGACCCGGGCGTAGTTGGCGTCTTTGATCCGCTTCCGCAGCGCCATCCAATCGGGGAAGCTCTCCGGCCGCCCGCCGGTGTCCACCGCGTTGAAATAGGGGCAGATCTTGGCCAGCGCCTCGAAGGGCGGCGTGGTGAGCAGGGTGATGTGCGCCTTGGCGTGGACCTGGCGAATCTTTTTCATGGCCGCCAGCGCGAGCACGAAGTCGCCCAGGGCCGACAGCTTGATGACCAGGATGCGTTCGACGGGGCGGGGCATCAGCGGCGCGCCTCCAGCACGCGTTCGTAGGCGGCGAGGGTCTGCGCGCACATGGCGTCGGCGGAGTAGAGCTGGCGGGCGCGCTTCCTGCCGCCGTCGCCCATCTCCATGCGCTTTCCAGGGCCCAGATCGATGGCGTGCGCGATCGCGGTCGCCCAGGCGGCGGCGTCGTCCACCGGGGCCAGCCAGCCGGTGACGCCGTCCAGCACGGTCTCGGTGACCCCGCCGTGGTTCGAGGCGATGACGGGGCGGCCCATAGCCTGGGGCTCGACGGCGGCGCGGCCGAAGCTTTCGGGCACGAGGGTGGGCAGGATGGCGAGGTCGGCCAGCAGGTAGGCGGCTGGCATGTCGTCGCAGTGGCCGACGAGCTTGACGGCGTCGCCCAGATCCGCGGCGTCGATGGCGGCCTGGACCTCGGCGGCGTAGCCCGTGCGGCCCTGGTGGTCCCCGGCGAACAGGATCTGGAAGTCGCGCCGCCCCTCGGCGGCCAGCCGCTTCGCCGCCTCGACGATCATCAGATGGCCTTTGATGCGGGTCACCCGGCCGGCCAGCACGATCTGGGTGCGGTGGTCGTTCTCATCGAGGCCCCACGCAGTTCGCAGCGCCGCTATCCGGTTGGGGGTCACGAAGGCCGGATCGAAGCGGTCGAGGTCGACCCCACGCGGGATGGTGACCAGCTTGTCCGGGTCGACCTTATGCTCGGCCAGCACATGGTCGCGCGTGTAGTCGGAGTTGGCGATCACCAAGTCGCCGCGTGTCATGACGGCGTTGTACCAGCGCTTCAAGCCGGACTGGGCCTTGTACACGCCGTGGTAGGTGGCGACGAAGGGCGTGCCGGTGGCGTGCGCGGCCCACAGGGCCGAGAAGGCGGGCGCGCGGCTCCGGGCGTGGACGATGGACACCTTCTCCTGCCGGATCAGCGCCACCAGCTTTGCCGCGTTGCCCAGCATCACGAGCGGGTTCTTGGTCTGCACTGGCATCTGGGCCAGGCGCCCGCCATCGGCTTCGAGGCGGGAGACCATGCGGCCGCCGCGCGTCGCGACGAGGGCCGTACCGCCCGCGCGGACGACGGCCTGGGCCACGTCGATCGTGCTTTGTTCCGCGCCGCCGGTCTCCAGTTCGGGGACCACCTGCAGCAGGGTGAAATTGGGGGGTAGGGACACGCGTCCCTCTCTAAACTGAGTTGCCCCCGACTGCTAAGAGGCTCGCATGAGCGAGATTGAGGGATTCCTCGACCGGCCCGACGGCGCGCGGCTGGCATGGCGGATGGTGGAAGGCGCTGGGCCGACGGTGGTCTGGCTGGGCGGCTTCAAGTCGGACATGGCCGGGACCAAGGCGCAGGCGCTGGCCGATTGGGCGGTGGCCAACGGCCGGGGCTACGTGCGCTTCGACTACTTCGGGCATGGGGAGTCGTCCGGCGAGTTCAGGGACGGCACGATCACCGGCTGGCGCGAGGACGCGATCGCGGTGCTGAACGAGCTGACCGCCGGCCCGCTGGTGCTGGTGGGGTCGTCCATGGGCGGCTGGATCGCTTGTCTGGCGGCGATGGCGATGCCGCAACGGGTGCAGGCGATGCTGCTGATCGCCCCGGCGCCCGACTTCACCGAGAAGCTGATGGCGCCCGAGATCCCGCCGCAGGGCCGGGCCGACCTGGAGCGCGACGGCGTCTGGCTGCGTCCCTCGGAATACGGCGACCCCTATCCGATCACCCGCGCGCTGCTGGAGGATGGCGCCCGCTGGTCTATCCTGGGCGGGGAGCCGGTCCCGATCGCCGCGCCCGTGCGCATACTGCAGGGCGGCGAGGATCCAGACGTGCCGTGGCGCCACGCGCTGGAGCTGGCGCAGAGCCTGAAGGGCGACGACGTGGTCTTCACCCTGATCAAGGACGGCGACCACCGGCTTTCGCGTCCGCAGGATATCGCGCGGATTATCGCGGCTGTGGAGGAGCTCAGCTAGCGCTCCGCAGCCAAGATCGCGGCCAGGCCCTCGCGATAGGTCGGATACGCCGGCCTCCAGCCGAGCTCGGCCTTGGCGCGGGCGTTCGAGACGCGCTTGCTCTCGGCGTAGAAGCGCAGGGCCGCCGCCGACAGGTTGGCGTCTTCAAGCCGGATCTCGGGCGGCGGCGGCGTGCCCAGCAGGTGCGCGGCGTGGGCGATGACGTCGCTGTTGGGGGCGGGCTCGTCGTCGCAAAGGTTGTACGCGCGGCCGGGGCGCGGGCGGGCGATCGAGGCCTCCAGGCCCGTGGCCAGGTCGTCCACGTGGATGCGGGAAAACACCTGACCCTCGGCGACGATGCGTCGGGCGGTTCCGGCCCGCACGCGATCGAGGGCTGAGCGGCCCGGACCGTAGATCCCCGGCAGGCGGAAGGCGCAGACGGTCAGCCCCATGCCGCGGCCCACCTCCTGCCAGTCGCGCTCGGCGCCCACACGGCGCGCGGCCTCGACCGATTGCGCGGCGAGGCGGCTGTCCTCGGTGACCCAGCCGCCGCGGCGGTCGCCGTAGACGCCGGTGGTCGAAAGGTAGCCCGTCCAGTCGGGGAAGGCTCCGGCTTCGGCCAGCGGCCCGACCAGGGCGTTCAGCCCCGGGCAGCCCTGCGGGCCCGGCGGCGCGGTCACCAGCAGCGCCCGGGCGCGGGACAGCGCTTCGGTGACGGCGCCGCGGTCTTCCAGGTCGACGCCCGCATGGCCGTCGGCGGCGATCCTGGCGGCGCCCTCGGCGTTGCGATAGGTCGCCGCGACCTCCCAGCCCTTCGCCGCCATCCGCCGCGCCAGCGCTCGGCCCGAGAAGCCGTAGCCGAAGAGGAGGAGCCGCACCGCCGTCTAGAGCAGGGCCGCGATGGCCTTGCGAGCGTCGGCGGCGAGGTCGGGGCGGGCGAGGGCGAAGGCCACATTGGCGCGCAGCAGGCCGATCTTGTCGCCGCAGTCGTAGGTGGTCCCCTCGTACTCCAGGGCGTGGAAGTCCTGGGTCTTCATGAGGTTGAACATCCCGTCGGTGAGCTGGATCTCGCCGCCCGCGCCGCGCTCCTGGGTCTCCAGGATGTGGAAGATCTCGGGCTGCAGGATGTAGCGGCCCGATATGAACAGGTTCGAGGGCTCGGTCCCCAGCGGCGGCTTCTCGACCATCCCAGTCATGCGGTTCAGCCGCCCATCCTGACCGTCCAGCGCCACGATCCCGTACTTGTGGGTTTCGCCCGGCGGGGCGGGTTCCACCACGACGATGTTGCCGCCCTTCTGTTCGTAGGCGTCCACCGCCTGCGCCAGGGCCGCGCGCTTGGCCATCATCAGCATGTCGGGCAACACGACGGCGAAGGGTTCGTCGCCGATCACATCCCTGGCGCACCAGACGGCGTGGCCGAGGCCCAGGGGCGCCATCTGGCGGATGAAGCTCATCTGGCCGGGCTGCGGCAGGTCGCGGCGCACGTCGGCCAGGATGTCGGCCTTGCCCTTGGCCTCCAGGATGCCCTCGATCTCGGGGCTCGCATCGAAATAGTCCTCGATGGCGCCCTGGCCCCGGCCGACGATGAAGACGAAGTGCTCGATGCCGGCAGCCCGGCCCTCTTCGACGATGTAGCTGAGGATGGGGCGATCCACGACGTTGAGGAGGTTCTTCGGCGTCGTCTTCGCGCCGGGCAGCACCCGGGTCCCAAGTCCCGCCACCGGCAGGACAGCTTTCCTCACGCGTTTCGCCATCGATCCCTCCGCACGTTCACCATCGTTCCCCTAATGCGTTCCGCAGGCCCTCGGCGAGAATTTTTGCCGGCTCGGACAGCATCACGATTTTGAGAACGCACGAAGTTGTGTAGGCTTGGCGACGCTCGGGGATTCACCCCCAAGGGGAGCCAACTCAATGAAGCTTCGCATTCTGACGATCGCTACCGCCGGTGTCCTGGCTCTGAGCCTGGCTGCCTGCCAAAAGAAGGAAGAGGCCGCTCCGGCCGCCGACGCCGCCGCTCCGGCCGCTGACGCCGCTGCCGCCCCCGCTGCTCCGCCCGCCGACGCCGCCGCTCCGCCGGCCGACGCCGCCGCTGCGCCCGCCGCGGACGCTGGCGCGATGTCGTCGACGGCTCCGGCCGCCGCTCCGGCCGAGCCGGAAAAGAAGTAAGCCTTCTCTCCACGAGATTGCTTGGAAGGCGGCCGTCCCGATGGGGCGGCCGTTTTTCTTTGGAGAATTGCCTCTCCCGCCGAGGGAGGAGCTATTCTACCGTCACGGACTTCGCCAGGTTGCGCGGCTGGTCCACGTCGGCGCCCTTCTGCACGGCCACGTGGTAGGCCAGCAGCTGGATCGGCGGAGAATACACCAGCGGCGCGACCAGCGGGTCGCAGCGCGGCGCCGTGACCACCACCCGGGCGCCGGACGGAGCGTGCTTGCGGCCCTCGGGATCGGTGATGAAGATCACCTGGCCGCCCCGCGCCATGACCTCGCTCATGTTCGAGGCCGACTTCTCGAAATAGCTGTCGAAGGGCGCGAGGATCACGATGGGCGTGGCCTCGTCCACCAGGGCGATCGGCCCGTGCTTCAGCTCCCCCGCGGCATAGCCCTCGGCGTGGATGTAGCTGATCTCCTTCAGCTTCAGCGCGCCTTCCAGGCTGAGCGGATACATCGGGCCGCGGCCCAGGTAGAGCACGTCGCGGGCCTTGGAGACGTCCTGGGCGATCGCGCGCACGGCGCTTTCCAGCTCGATGGACTCGGCGATCAGGCGCGGCGCCTCCAGCAGCACGCGGACCATCCGCTGCTCCTCGACCGCGTCGATCCGGCCGCGGGCCCGGGCCGCGGCGACGGCCAGGGTGGTGAGGACGCTGACCTGGGCGGTGAAGGCCTTGGTCGAGGCCACGCCGATCTCGGGACCGCAATGGATGGGCCAGACCACGTCCACCTCGCGGGCCATGGTGGACTCCACGGCGTTGACGACGGCCGCGCTCTTCATCCCCTTGGCCATGCAGTAACGCAGCGCGGCTAGGGTGTCGGCCGTCTCGCCCGACTGGGACATGGCGATCACGAGCGCGCGGGGCGAGAGGGCCGGCTGGCGGTAGCGGAACTCGGACGCGATCTCGACGTCCACCGGCAGGTCGGCCAGCTGCTCGATCAGGTACTTGCCCAGCAGGCCGGCGATATAGGAGGTGCCGCAGGCCACGATCTGGATGCGTTCCAGGGCGGCGAAGTCGACGCCCCCGGGAATAGCGGTCCGGCCGGACAGCGTATCCACATAGGCCGCGATGGTGCGCTGGCACCCTTCGGGCTGATCGTGGATCTCCTTCTCCATGAAGTGGCGATAGTTCCCCTTCTCGACCAGCGCGGCCGAGGCGGGAACCGTGCGGACGGGCCGCTCCGCCGGCCGGCCCTCATGATCGAAGATCTGCGCGCCGCCGTGGGTGATCGCGACATAGTCGCCTTCGTCCAGATAGCAGACCCGGTTCGTGAACGGGCCGACCGCCAGGGCGTCCGAGCCGATGAACATCTCGCCGTCGCCATAGCCGACCACCAGGGGGCTGCCGCGCCGGGCGCCCATGACCAGCGCCTCCTCCCCCTCCACCAGCACACCCAAGGCATATGCGCCGCTGAGCTGGTCCAGGGTGGCCTTCAGCGCCTCGATCGGCGGCAGGCCCGTGGCCAGTTCGCTGTCCAGCAGGGCCGCGATCACCTCGGTGTCGGTATCGCTCTCGAAGGTCCGGCCGGCCGCCTTCAGCCGCTCGCGCAGCTCGGCGTAGTTCTCGATGATCCCGTTGTGGACCAGGGTCACGCGCCCCTGCGTGTGCGGGTGGGCGTTGCGCAGCGAAGGCGCGCCGTGGGTGGCCCACCGGGTGTGGCCGATGCCCACCGTCGCATTCAGCGGCTCGGCCGCCAGCACGTCTTCCAGCGCGCGGATCTTGCCCGCGGCCCGGCGGCGCTCGACCTTGCCGCCGACGATCCCGGCCACGCCGGCGGAATCGTAGCCGCGATACTCCAGCCGCTTGAGGCTCTCGATCAACCGCTCCTGGACGGACCCGGTCCCGACGATGCCGATGATGCCGCACATGTGGCGAGGGCGTCCTTCTGTGCTAAGGCGAATCTTCTGCAGTTTCGCCACGATGCGGCGCTTTACCACCCACCAAGGCCGTAGCGACTAAAAGTCTGTTTCGGATCGTTTCCCCCAAGCCGCGTTCCAGACCCTTCGACGAGACCTCCATGAGTAAGCGCGCCTATTTCGGCACCGACGGCATCCGTGGCGAGGCCAACCGCCACCCCATGACGGCCGAGGTGGCCCTCAGGGTCGGCATGGCGGCCGGCAAGATGTTCATGTCGGGCGATGAGCGCCGCCACTTGGTGGTGATCGGCAAGGACACCCGGCTGTCAGGCTACATGATCGAGCCGGCCCTGGTGGCGGGCTTCACTAGCGTGGGCATGGACGTGCGCCTGTTCGGGCCGCTGCCGACGCCGGGCGTCGCGATGATGACCCGCAGCCTGCGCGCCGACCTGGGCGTGATGATCTCAGCCTCGCACAACGCCTTCTCCGACAACGGCATCAAGCTGTTCGGCCCCGACGGCTACAAACTCTCGGACGCCAAGGAACTGGAGATCGAGGCCCTGATGGACGAGGGCCTGCAGCAGAACCTGGCCTCGCCCTCGGCGCTTGGCCGGGTGCAGAGGATCGACGACAGCCAGGCCCGCTATGTGGAGATCGCCAAGGCCACCTTCCCTCGTCGGCTGAACCTGTCGGGGATGCGGATCGTCATCGATTGCGCCAACGGGGCCGCCTACAAGGTGGCGCCCGCCGCGCTGTACGAACTGGGCGCCGAGGTGATCCCCATCGGCATCGCCCCCAACGGCTTCAACATCAACCAGGAGTGCGGATCGACGCACCCGGCCGCCATGCAGAAGGCGGTGAAGGAATACCGCGCCGACATCGGTATCGCCCTCGACGGCGATGCCGACCGGCTGGTGATCTGCGACGAGAAGGGCACGGTCATCGACGGCGACCAGATCATGGCGCTGATCGCGGCCGACTGGGCGCGGCGCGAGAAGTTGCGCGGCGGCGGGGTCGTGGCCACCGTGATGTCCAACCTGGGCCTGGAGCGGTTCCTGTCTTCCCGGAACCTGAAGCTGGAGCGGACCCAAGTGGGCGACCGCTACGTGATGGCTCGCATGCGCGAGGGCGACTTCAACCTGGGCGGCGAACAGTCGGGCCACCTCATCCTGTCCGACTTCTCGACCACCGGCGACGGCCTGCTCGCCGCGCTTCAGGTGCTGGCGGTGCTGAAGGAGAGCGACAAGCCGCTGAGCGCGGTGGCGCGGCAGTTCGAGCCCGTGCCGCAGAAGCTGGAGAATGTGCGCTTCGCGGGCGGCAAGCCGCTCGAGAACGATGCGGTCAAGGCCGTCCTCGCCGATGCCGAACAGCGTCTGAACGGAACCGGCCGGCTGGTGGTCCGCGCGTCAGGCACCGAGCCGCTGATCCGCATCATGGCCGAGGCCGACGACGAGAAGCTGGTCAACCAGGTGATCAAGGAGATCGCCGGCGCGGTGAAGAAGGCCGCGGCCTAGGCGCCTCGGCCCTACGTCCGAACCCCCGGTTTCGACGCACTGCAAAGCTGCAGAGACGCGCTGCAATCACGCGGATTGTAGGCGCCTGCGGGTAACCGTATTCCGCCGGTCCCCAACGAACGACGGTCCGTGAGGGGCCGCGTCCAGAGACCAGGTGTGTGAAATGAAACGTCTGATGAAGTGGGCCGGCTATGGCCTGGCCGGCGTCGCCTTCCTGTTGCTTGTCGTCATCGGCGGCGCCTACGCCGTGTCGGAAGCCATGATCCGCTGGCCGGTCGCCCGCCCGAAGGTCCAGATGGTCGCCTCGACCGACCCGGGCGCGGTGGCGCGCGGCGCGCGCGTGGCCAAGGTCAACGGGTGCCACGACTGCCACGGCGAGAAGCTGCAGGGGCTGCTTTTCCACGACGACATGCCGATCATCCGCGCGTGGGGCCCGAACCTCAGCCGCGCCATCGCCCAGCAGACCGACTCGGAGCTCGACGCCGCCATCCGCCATGGCGTGGCCGCCGACGGCCGCCGGCTGTGGGTCATGCCGTCCAGCGCCTTCGCGCACCTGACCGATCAGGAGACGGCCGACCTGCTGGCCTACCTCCGCACCTATCCGGCCACCGGCGAAACGCAGCCGCGGCTGCAGGTTGGCCCGGTGGGGCGGATCGGCGTGCTGCTGGGCCAGTTCAAGTCGGAAGCCGACATGATCAGGGACAACGGCGGGCGCCTGCAGATCGCCGACGTCGGGCCCGAGCACGCCCAGGGCCGCGACCTGGCCCGCGCCTGCGTCGAGTGCCACGGCCAGTCGCTGGAGGGGAACAAGATGATGAAGTCGCCCGACCTGTCCATCGTGGCCTCCTACGACCCCGAGGACTTCGCGCGCCTGCTGCACACCGGCGTCGCCGCGGGTGACCGCAAGGTCGGACTGATGAGCCAGATCGCCCCGGCGCGCTTCGGCGGACTGTCCCCGCAGGAGGTTTCGGCCCTGCAGGGCTACCTCAAGGCGCGGGCCGCCCGGCAGATCGCCATGGCTGACGTCACGTCAGCGGCGTCATCGCAACCCTAGCAAAGGGTAAAATGTTGTGTCAGCATCTACACAAATCGGCCGGCTCGACCCGGACCGAACAGAATAACGGGCTCTGGGAGGAATAAATGCGTCGCGACCTCGCCTTCATGGGCGTGGCGCGGCAGGTGGAGCGGCCCGCCCGCTCCGTGGCCTGTCTCGCTTTCGTAGCCGTCATGGGCGCCGCCTTTTGGGCGGGCGCCGTCTGGATCGCAGAGGCGTTCCTGCGGATTCCAACGCCGGGCTTCTAAGACGCGCCGCGCGCTCCGTTGAACCGGGAGCGCGGCTAAGGCTTGTAGGCCCGCAAGAACGTATCGACGGCGCGGATCACCTGGTCGTCGACCTCGGTTGGCGTCGGATCGGCCGCCACGCCCCACATCCGCGGCCAATAGATGCCGCTGATCGCCAGATCCTTGAAGTGCTGGGCCGCGACGAGCGGGTCGGTACGCCTCAGGACGCCGGCGTTCATCAACTCTTCCAGATAGGCCCCGATCCGGGCGAGCACGATCTTCGGCCCGCTGTCGTAGAAGGCGCGGCCGAGCTCGGGGAAGCGTTCGCTCTCGGAAACCACCAGGCGCTGGATTCCCAGAGCGTCGGCGGTCATCAGGTGCGCCAGGAAA
Source organism: Phenylobacterium sp. FG114 (assembly GCF_057809855.1). Taxonomy (NCBI): domain Bacteria; kingdom Pseudomonadati; phylum Pseudomonadota; class Alphaproteobacteria; order Caulobacterales; family Caulobacteraceae; genus Phenylobacterium; species Phenylobacterium sp. FG114. The sequence goes on from NZ_JBMDKU010000002.1 coordinate 429,918, forward strand.
CTGCGTGCGAAATGGGTGAGCCGTGCGGTGGCGTCGCCCGCGTCGGGACCAATGTCGAACAGGGTGGCCTGCAGGTCGCCGCACGAGCGCTGCATCATCGCAGCGAACAACTCCTCCTTGCTCTTGAAGTAGTTGTAGAGCGTGCCCTTCGAGCCGCCGAGGCGGGCGGCGATGGTCGACATGGAGGTGGCGGCGAACCCCTCGGCCAGGAAACAGTCGCGTGCGACGTCGAGGATCGTCTCGCGCCGGTCTTCCCGCTTCGTGATGGGCTGCGCCACCGACATCAGAATTCCCTAAAGCGACGCCTTGACGGCGTCCAGTGACCAGCAATATCTGACCGTACTGTACGGTCAGATCAATGGTTCAGGCCGTCGCACTCGCAACCCTCCTCCCCGAGGCGCGGAACATGACCCGCTTGACTACCGTCCTCCTGGCCAGCGCCGCGCTGGCCGGGTGCGCCACCATCCCCAGAATGCCCGAGGCGCCGAAAGCTGCGGCGGCCGAGAGCTTCGTCACCGCCCAGAGCTTCCAGGCGGCTCAGGCCGAATGGCCCGCCGACCGCTGGTGGGTCGCCTACGGCGATCCGCAGCTCGACGCGCTCATGGACGAGGCCGTCGCGGGCTCGCCCACCCTGGCCCAGGCGGCGGCCCGTCTCCGCGCGGCCGAGGCCCGCGCCCAGCAATCGCGCGCCGCGACCTTGCCGACGCTCGACGTCAACGCCCAGGGCTCCGAGACCAAGCAGTCCTACAACAACGGCATCCCCGCCGACTTCGTCCCGCGCGGCTATAACGACACCGGCCGCGCCACCTTGGACCTCAGCTACGACCTCGACCTCTGGGGGCGGAACCGCGCGGCGCTGAAGGCGGCGACGTCCGAGGCCGAGGCGGCGCGGATGGACGCGGCCGAGGCGCGGTTGGCGCTGACCACGGCCATCGCCGGCGCCTACGCCGACTTCGCCCGCCTGACCGCCGAGCACGACGCGGCCGCTGCGGCGCTGAAGAACCGCCAGGCCTCGGCCGACCTCGTCGCCCACCGCGTCACCGGCGGCGCCGCCAATCCGGGCGAAGCCGACCAGGCCCGCGCGGCAGCCGCGGCGGCCCGGCAGGATCTGGCGGCCCTGGACGAACAGCTCGCCATGGTCCGCAACCAACTCGCCGCGCTGGCGGGGCAGGGGCCGGACCGCGGCCTCTCGCTCGCCCGACCCAAGGCCCAGCCGGCCAACGGTTTCGGCCTGCCCTCCAACCTCGCCGCGGACCTGCTGGGCCGCCGCCCGGACCTGCAGGCCGCGCGCCTGCGCGCCGAGGCCGCCGCCAAACGGATCGACGTGGCGAAGGCCGGATTCTACCCGAACGTGAACCTGGCGGCCTTCATCGGCGTCCAGTCGCTTGGCCTGAACAACCTGACGAAGTCGGGCTCCGACATCGGCCAGGCCGGCACGGCGATCAGCCTGCCGATCTTCGACGGCGGCCGGCTCCAGGGCGCCTATCGCGGCGCGCGCGCCGACTACGACGCCGCGGTCGCCGCCTATGACGAGACCCTCGTCCAGGCGCTACAGCAGGTGGCTGACGCCGCCGCCGGCCAACGCGCGCTGCAGGCCCGCCTCGGCGCCGCCCGCGACGCGCTCACCGCCGGCGAACAGGCCTACCGCGTGGCCCGCCTGCGCTATGAGGGCGGCCTGACGTCGTACCTCACCCTGCTGACCGCCGAGGACGCGGTCATCGCCCAACGCCGCGCGGTCGCTCAACTCGAGGCCCGCGCCCTCACCCTCGACGCCAGCCTCGTCCGCGCCCTCGGCGGCGGCTTCCGCGCCTGACCTTTTCCAGAGAGTCCACACCATGGCCCGAGACCAAGGCCCCTCGGCGGACGCCGACACCCTCGACTCCCCCACGACGGTGCGGTCCGCCCCGCCGCCGGCCGCGCCTCCCCCGCGCGGCCGGCGGATCCGCCTGCTGCTGACTTTGCTGGCCGTCGTTCTGGCGGGCGCGCTGATCTGGTTCCTCTATTGGCTGCTGGTGGGTTCGAAGAGCGTCGAGACCGACGACGCCTACGTCCAGGCCTCCAGCGCCCAGATCACCGCCCTGGTCAGCGGCCCCCTGGTCCAGGTCCCGATCCACGAGACGCTGCCGGTGAAGAAGGGCCAGGTGCTGGCGGTGATCGATCCGGCGGACCACCGGTTGGCGGTCGAGCGCGCCCGCGCCGACCTGAACCAGGCGGAGCGCCGCGTGCGGCAGTATTTCGCCAACGACCAGGCCCTCGCCGCCCAGACCGACGCGCGCAACGCCGACATTGCCCGCGCCTCCGCCGAATTGCGGCGGGCCGAGGTGGAGTACGGCCGCCGCAAGGGGCTGGCCGCCCAGGCCGCCATTTCGGGCGACGAACTGACCGCCGCGGAGACCACGCTGACCACCGCTCGCGCCGCCCTGGCCCAGGCCAAGGCGAACGCGGCCGCCGCCGGCCAGCAGCAGCGCGCCGCCAATGTGCTGATCGAGGGCAGCGACGTGGCCGGCAACCCCGAGGTCGCCGCCGCCCGCGCCCGCCTGGCCCAGGCCGAGCTCGATCTGGCCCGCACCGTGATCCGTTCGCCGACCGACGGCGTGGTGACCCGCAACAGCGTCGAGGTGGGCCAACGCGTACAGCCGGGCGCCGCCCTGATGACCGTGGTGCCGATCCAGCGCGCCTACGTCGACGCCAACTTCAAGGAGGGCCAGCTCCGCAAGGTTCGCGTGGGCCAGCCGGTGACCCTGACAAGCGACCTGTATGGCTCGAAGGTGAAGTTCCACGGTCGCGTCCAGGGCTTCTCGGGCGGCACCGGCTCGGCCTTCGCGGTGATCCCGGCCCAGAACGCCACGGGCAACTGGATCAAGGTGGTGCAGCGGGTGCCCGTGCGCATCGCGCTGGATCCCAAGGAGCTGGCCGAGCACCCGTTGCGGGTCGGCCTGTCGATGACGGCCGAAGTCGACATCGGGGGCTGACCGCCATGTCCCAGGCGCACGCCGCGCCGGCCCCGCTGACCGGGATGCGGCTCCTCGGAGCCGCCCTGCTGCTGGGCCTGGCCAACTTCATGGTGGTGCTGGACACCACCATCGCCAACGTCTCGGTGCCGCACATCGCCGGCGCCCTGGCGGTCTCCCCCAGCCAGGGCACGTGGGTGATCACCTCCTACGCCGTGGCCGAGGCGATCACGGTGCCGCTGACCGGCTGGCTGGCCCAGAGGTTCGGCCCGGTGAAGGTATTCGCGGCCGGCATGGCCGGCTTCGGCATCTTCTCCCTGCTGTGCGGGCTGGCGCCCAGCTTCGCCATGCTGGTCGCGTTCCGCATCGCCCAGGGGCTGTGTGGCGGGCCGATCATGCCGATGTCGCAGACGCTGCTGCTCAGCATCTTTCCGAAGGACAAGGGCCCCCAGGCCTTGGGGCTTTGGAGCATGACCACCGTCGTGGCGCCGATCGCGGGGCCCATCCTGGGCGGCATCATCTCGGACAATGCCCACTGGAGCTGGATTTTCCTGATCAACATCCCGGTGGCGGCCATCGTCGGCATCGGCGCCTACCGAATGCTGATCCATCAGGAACCGGCGACCCGGCGCATACCGGTCGACTATGTCGGCCTGCTGCTGCTCGTCGTCTGGGTGGGCGCGATGCAGATCATGCTCGACAAGGGCAAGGAGCTGGACTGGTTCGGCTCGCCCGTGATCGTCGGCCTGGCGGTCATCGCGGCCGTCGGCTTCGCCACCTTCCTGATCTGGGAGCTGACGTCCCCGAACCCCATCGTGAACCTCCGGATCTTCCGCCACCGGGGCTTCGTGATCGGTGTGACGACGCTGAGCCTGACCTTCGGCGCCTTCTTCGCCAGCGTCGTGCTGATCCCGCTCTGGCTGCAGACCACCATGGGGTACACGGCCACCTGGGCCGGCTACGCGGGCTGCCTGAACGGCGTCCTGGCGGTGATCATGTCGCCGATCGTCGCCAGGCTGACGGGGCGCTACGACGTCCGTGCGCTGGTGTCGTTCGGGGTGTTCTGGATGGCGGGCGTGGCGCTGTGGCGCGGCTTCTACACCACTGACGCCACGTTCTGGGACATCGCCATCCCGCAGTTCGTGCTGGGCTTCGCCATGCCGTTCTTCTTCATCCCGACCACCAGCCTGTCCCTCTCGTCGGTGCTGCCCGAGGAGACGGCCTCGGCGGCCGGCCTGCAGAACTTCCTGCGCACCACCTCGGCGGCCTTCGCTACCTCGATCATGACCACGGCCTGGGACAACACCTCGTCGGCCCAGCGCAGCGTGCTGGTTGGCGCGCTGCCGGATCCGCAGCGCACGCTCGACGTGATGACCGCGAGCGGCCTGTCGCCCGAGCAAGCCCTGCACCAACTCGAGGGGCTGGTTCAGACCCAGGCGGTGATGATCTCGACGAACCGCATGTTCCTGGCCACCGCAGTCGTGTTCGCGATCGCGGCGTCGGTGATCTGGATCGCCCCCAAGCCCAAGCGCGTGGCCGGGCCGGGCGGGGGGCATTGAACGCGCCTCGCGCGCCGCAGGCGCGGTGAACTTCTCGCGCTGGCGCGCGCCGACTCAGACCCGCCCGATGCTCGAATATTCGAAGCCGCGCGCCTGCATGTCGGCGGGCTTGTAGATGTTGCGCAGGTCGACCAGCACCGGCTTGTTCATCACCAGCTTGATGCGGTCGAGATCGAGCGCGCGGAACTGGTCCCACTCGGTGATGATCACCAGGATGTCGGCGCCCTCGGCCACCGCGTAGGGGTCGTCCTTGAAGTCGACGCCGGTGAGCAGCTTCTCGGCCTCGTGACCCTCCGGGTCGAAGGCCTGGACCTTCGCGCCCTTGTCCTGCAGCGCCGGTACGATGGCCAGCGAGGGGGCGTCGCGCATGTCGTCGGTGTTCGGCTTGAAGGTCAGGCCGAGGATGCCGACCGTCTTGCCCTTCACGTCGCCGCCCGCGGCCTTGATGACCTTGCGGGCCATGGCGCGCTTGCGCTCGTCGTTGATCTTGATCGTCGTCTCGACCAACTCGACCGGGCTGCCGGCGTCGCGCGCCGTGCGGACCAGGGCGATGGTGTCCTTCGGGAAGCACGAGCCGCCGTAGCCGGGACCGGCGTTCAGGAACTTGCCGCCGATGCGGCCGTCCAGGCCGATGCCCTTGGCGACCTGCTGCACGTCGGCGCCGACGGCCTCGCAGAGGTCGGCCATTTCGTTGATGTAGGTGATCTTCAGCGCCAGGTAGGCGTTGGCGGCGTACTTGATCAGTTCGCTGGTCCGGCGGCTGGTGAACAGGATCGGCGTCTCGTTCAGGTACAGCGGACGATATAGTTCGCGCATGACGGTCTGGGCGCGTTCGTCCTGCGTGCCGACCACGACGCGGTCCGGACGCTTGAAGTCCTCGATGGCGGCCCCTTCGCGCAGGAACTCGGGATTGGACACGATGGCGACATCGGCGTCCGGCCGGACGCGCTTGAAGATGGCCTCGATCTCGTCGCCGGTGCCGACCGGCACCGTCGACTTGGTGACCACCACGGTGAAGCCATCGACCAGGCGGGCGATCTCTTCCGCCGCCGCATAGACGTAGGACAGGTCGGCGTAGCCGTCGCCCCGGCGCGAAGGCGTGCCCACGCCGATGAACACGGCGTCGGCCTCGCGGATCGCCTGGGTGGCGTCGGTGTCGAAGAACAGCCGGCCGGCGCGCACATTGGCGGCCACCAGCAGGTCCAGGCCGGGCTCATAGATCGGGATACCGCCGGCCTTGAGCTGCTCGATCTTGGACGCGTCCTTGTCGATGCAGGTCACCGTATGGCCGAAGTCGGCGAAACAGGCGCCGCTGACCAGGCCCACATAGCCCGTCCCAATCATCGCCACGCGCATTCAGAACTCTCCTCGAAGGCAGCGCCTTATGACCCCTCGGGGAGGGGCGCCGCAACGGCACATCTTCCCGCAGTGCAGCAAAATATGCGCCGCGGGTCTGGCGGCCTCAGATTTCCTGGTTGTATGACCCAACCTGCGGCCGCTTGGCGAGGCGGGGCTTCACCTCCTCGCGGAACAGGGCGCGCATGTCGTCTTCCGACTTCGTGCTCTCCACCACCACCACGATCTCGGGCTTGTTGGACGAGGCGCGGACCAGCACCCACGAACCGTCCTCCAGCGCCACTCGCACGCCGTTGACGGTGATCAGGTCGACGATCTTGCGGCCCAGGATCGTGCCGCCGGACTTGGCGAGCGCGGTGTATTCGGCCACCACGTCGTCGACCACGCCATACTTCTCCTCGTCGGCGCAGTGCGGGCTCATGGTCAGCGAGGTGTAGGCGACCGGCAGCGCCTTCTTCAGGTCGCTGAGCTTCTTGTCCGGGTTGCGGTCCAGCATCGCGAGGATCGCCGCCGCCGCCACCAGGCCATCGTCATAGCCGCGGCCGATCGGCGGGTTCATGAAGAAGTGGCCGCTCTTCTCGAAGCCGGCCAGGGCGCCCAGTTCGGCGGTCTTGCGCTTGATGTAGCTGTGGCCGGTCTTCCAGTAGACTGTCTTGGCGCCATTCTTCTTCAGCACCTCGTCCGTGGCGAACAGACCGGTCGACTTCACGTCGACGATGAAGGTGGCGTCCTTGTGCAATTCCGAGAGATCCCGGGCGAGCATCAGCCCGATCTTGTCGGCGAAGATCTCCTCGCCCTCGTCGTCCACCACGCCGCAGCGGTCGCCGTCGCCGTCGAATCCCAGGGCGAGGTCCGCCCCATGCTCCTTCACGGCCTTGGCCATGGCGTGCAGCATGACGCTGTCTTCGGGGTTCGGATTGTACTTCGGGAAGTTGTAGTCGAGCTCGCAGTCCATCTCGATGAGCACCGCGACGCCCATGTCGCGCAGCGCCTTGGGTGCGAAGGCTCCGGCCGTCCCGTTGCCGCAGGCGGCGATGACGGTGAGCGGGCGCTTCAGGCTGACCCGTCCGGCGGCGTCGGCGATGTAGCGCTCGGCCACGCCTGCGATATGGGCCACCGAACCGCCGGGGCGTTGTTCCCACTTGCCGCCGAGCACGATCTCCTTGAGCCGGCCCATCTCGTCGGGACCGAAGGTGAGCGGGCGCTGCGCGCCCATCTTCACGCCGGTCCAGCCGTTTTCGTTGTGGCTGGCGGTGACCATCGCCACGCAGGGCGCGTCGAGGTCGAACTGGGCGAAGTAGGCCATCGGCGAGACGGCCAGGCCGATGTCCAGCACCTCGCAGCCCGCGGCCACGAGGCCGATGGTCAGGGCCTGTTTGATCGACAGGGAATAGGCCCGGTAGTCGTGGCCCACCACGATCCGCTTCTGGCCCATCTCGTGGATCAGCGTGCCCAGGCCCAGGCCCAGGGCCTGCACGCCCAGCAGATTGATCTCCGGCCCGAACAGCCAGCGCGCGTCGTATTCCCGGAAGCCCGTGGGCTTCACCAGCGGGGTGACTTCGTAGTCCCAGGTGTTCGGGGCGAGGTCGGCGCGAGGGGCAGGCAGCATCGGGACTCCCAAGGCAAAACGGCGGTAGGCGGCGTGTTTAACGGGCGAATATGCCGCGGGCCACTGCGTAAGCCTTAACGGCGTAACGCGTTCGCCTACATGACCCCCGCACGCAGCAGGTCATGAACGTGCAGAATGCCGACGGGTTTGCCATCCTCGACCACGAAAAGCACCGTCACCGCCGGGGGCGGATCGCTCATCAGGGCGAGCGCCTCGCCGGCCAGCATTCCGGGCGCCACGGTCTTCTTCGGCCCAGGCGTCATCACCTCGCCGGCCGTGTGGTCCATCAGGCCATCGATGTGGCGGCGCAGGTCACCGTCGGTGATGGCCCCCAGCAGTTGGCCCTGGGGATCCACGACGCCGACGATGCCCCAGCGCTTCTGGGTCATCACCAGCAGGGCCTGGCGCATGGTGGTCTCGGGCGCCACCAGCGGCAGCTCCTCGCGGCCGTGCATCAGGTCGGCAGCGGTGCGCAGCATGGCGCCAAGCTTGCCGCCCGGATGGAAGACCTTGAAGTCATGGGGCTGGAACCCGCGCCGCTCCAGCAGCGCCACTGCCAGGGCGTCGCCCATGGCGAGCTGCAGGGTCGTCGAGGTGGTGGGGGCGTTCACCGCGTCGGTCGCCTCCGGCGCGTCGGGCAGCAGCAGCACGATGTCGGCGGCCCGCGCCAACGTGCCTTCGGCCGCGGCCGTGAGGGCGATCAGCGGGATGTCGAAGCGGGCGGCATAGGCGATCACGTCGGCCAGTTCACGGGTCTCGCCGGTCTTGCTGAGCGCGAGGATCACGTCGTCCGCGCCGATCATGCCCAGGTCGCCGTGGCTGGCCTCGCTGGGATGGACGAACATCGCCGTCGAGCCCGTGGACGCCATGGTCGCGGCGATCTTGCGCGCCACGTGACCCGACTTCCCCATGCCGGTGCAGATGATCCGGCCGCGGGCCGAGAACAGGGTCTCGACGGCTTGGGCAAAAGGCTCGCCCAGCTCGCGGCCCATCCGGGCCAGGGCCTCGGCTTCGGTCTCCAGCACGCGCCGGCCGACGGCGATGGTGTCTTTCAGGGTCATTGGGCCAGGGTCTTCACTGCGACGGCGCGATCGCCTGGTTCTGGATATTGCGCACCGCCTCGCGCGCCTGGTCGACGCGCTTCTGAGCGGCCTCGGTCTCGCGGCGCATGGCGGCCTGGGCCTCGGCGGTCTGCTGCACGGGCTGATGGCCGAACGGCGCGGGCGAGCGATCGCCCAGGCCCTGCGGCCAGACCATCGCCAGCGCGATCGCGGCGGCGGCGCCCAGGGCCAGCAGCGGGAGGTAGAAGCGATCGAGCATCGCCCCGCTATAGCCCGCTGCGGGTTGACGCGGTAGGGCGTCCTGACCTAGCCGGGAGCCCCCTTCGGAAGGAGCGCCCGCCTTGCCCACCCTGATCCTGCTGCGCCACGGCCAGAGCCAGTGGAACCTGGAAGACCGCTTCACCGGTTGGGTCGACGTGGACCTGACCGCCCAGGGCGAGGCCGAGGCCAAGAAGGGCGGCGAGCTGATCAAGGCGGCCGGCATTGCCATCGACCGGGTGTTCACCTCGGTTCTGACCCGCGCGATCCGCACCTCCTGGCTCGCGCTGCACGCCGCCGGCCAGACGTTCGTGCCCGAGGTCAAGGACTGGCGGCTTAACGAGCGCCACTACGGCGGCCTGACCGGCCTCAACAAGACCGAGACCGCGGCCAAGCACGGCGCCGACCAGGTGAAGATCTGGCGTCGCAGTTACGACATTCCGCCGCCGGACCTGGCGCCGGGCGGCGAGTTCGACTTCTCCAAGGACCGCCGCTACGCCGGCGCCAACCTGCCGGTCACCGAAAGCCTCAAGACCACGCTCGACCGGGTGCAGCCCTATTGGGACGCCGACATCGTCCCGTGCCTGAAGGCCGGCGAAACCCTGCTGGTCGCCGCGCACGGCAATTCGCTGCGCGCCATCGTGAAGCTGCTGTTCGGCGTGTCGGACGACGCCATCGTCGGCGTCGAGATCCCCACCTCGAACCCGCTGGTGATCGAGCTGGACGCCAACCTCAAGCCTACGGCCGCCCGCTACCTCGACGAGAGCCGCGCCACGGCCATCCCGCCGGTCTAGGGTCCGGAAGGCGGCGCGCCTTCCCGCCCGCGGCCGGAGGGCCCATGTTGCGGCCATGAGCGACGAAGACTTCATGCGGCGCGCCATCGCCCTCGCCGCCACGCGTGTGGGGCGGACGGGCGAGAATCCGTCGGTCGGATGCATCATCGTCAGCGACGGCGTCGTGGTCGGCGAGGCCGTGACCGGCGAGGGGGGCCGCCCTCACGCCGAGGAGCAGGCGCTCGACACGGCCGGAGCCGCGGCCCGCGGCGCGACGGCCTATGTCACGCTCGAGCCCTGCGCCCATCGCTCGGCCGGAGGCATCTCGTGCAGCGAGCGCCTGGTGGCCGCCGGCGTGGCGCGGGTGGTGATCGCGGCGAGTGATTCGTCCGTCTATGCCGACGGCAACGGATCCTGGCGGTTGCAGAACGCGGGTATTTTCACCGACCATGGGTTGTTGGAGGCCGAAGCCCAGGCCCTTTATGCCGCTTATAGCCCCGCTAAAACGCTGGAAAGTCGCCGTTAATCCGGGGGCCTTAACATGGTTCACACCGCCTTTCCGCAGTGAACCTGAATGACCGCCGACAACGCCCGCAGCCTCGTCCAGACCCGGCTTACCCAGGCCGAAGTGGATGCGATCTGCGCCAAGCATGACCGTCTCTGGAGCTCGAAGCCGGGCGGCGCGCGGGCCGTGTTCGCTTTCAAGGACCTGTCCGGGACGCACCTGTTCGGCCGTAACCTCTGCGACGCCGATTTCACCGGCGCGATCCTCACCGACTGCAAGTTCAAGGGCGCGCGGCTCGACAACGCCACCCTGTTCTGCGCCGACCTGACCGGCTCCGACCTGCGCGAGGCCTCGCTGCGCCGCGCCGACCTGCGCGGCTCGTGCATGCGCAATGTCGACCTCACCGGCGCCGACCTCTTCGAAGCCGACCTGCGCGAGGGCACCCTGGCGGCCGGCGACCGCCAGTTCGGCTTCCGCAAGCTTGAGATCGGACTGCCGTCCCAAGGCGAGCTGCAGGGCGCGATCCTCGCCGGCGCCAACCTCGAACGCTCGCGCCTGTCGGGCGCCGTGGCCGTCCGCGCCGACTTCACCGACGCGGTGCTCAAGGACGCCAAGCTCATCCGCGCGAACCTGAAGCAGGCCTCGCTCAAGGGCGCCAATCTGTCCGGCGCCGACCTCTCGGGCGCCGACCTCGCCGGGGCCGACCTGCGCGACGCGGTGCTGGTGGGCGCGCGCACCGTGGCGTGGAACGTGTCGGATGCGAACATGACGGGCGCGCTGACCGACGAGCCGGTGGGCCGCGCGCTCAGTGAACTGCCCTACGCCGAGATGATCCGCGATCACGCCAAGTGGTGCGAAACCGGCGGGGGCGAGGGCAAGCCCTCGTCCTTCGACAACGCCGACCTGCGCGCCCTGGGTTCGATCAAGGGCTACAACCTGACGGCCCTCTCGGCCAAGCACGCCACCTTCTATGGCCTGGACATGGAGGGGGTGCAGCTCCAGGGGGCGCACCTGGAAGGCGCCGACCTGCGCAACGCCATCCTGCGCCGCGCCGATCTGCGCGGGGCGCGACTGGTGGGCGCCAAGCTGTCGGGGGCCGACCTGCGCGACGCCCAGATGGGACCGCTGCTGCTGGGCGCCGACCGCGTGCTGCCGACCAACTTGACCGGCGCTCAGATCAAGAGCGCCGACCTCACCGGTGCGGACGTGCGCCACGCGGTGTTCGTCGACGCCGATGTCAGCCGCTCGAACTTTACCCGCGCCCTGCTGAAGCAGGCGGACTTCACCGGCATCATCCGCCACGGAGCCCGCGGCCTGGAAGACGTGATCTAGGCCCGCATCGTGCATCGCCTCCAGGGTCAGAGCAGCGCGCCGAACCTGCCCGGCCGGCGTCGGCTGAGCGAAGGCGAAGTCACCATCCTGCTCGACAACCACGCGCGCTTCCTGGCGGGCAAGGGCGGCAAGCGCGCCCAGCTGCCGTTCGTGGATTTCTCCGGCATGGACCTGAAGGGACGCCGGCTCTCGGGCGCGGACTTCTCGGGCTCGGTGTTCGACGGCGCCGCCCTGACGGGCGCGCAGCTGGACGGTGCGAACCTGTCGGGCTGCGACCTGCGCCGGGCCGACCTGCGGGGCGCCAACCTGCGGAAGGCCGACCTGCGCGGCGCCAGCCTGTCGGGAGCGAACCTCGCGGGCGCGGATCTCACCGAGGCCGACTTCCGGCCCGGCTCGGTGGCCCGGCCGCATCCGACCAAGGGCTTCCCGGCGGTGATCGAGGAGGACCGCGGCGGCGAGATCGACGGGGCGAACCTGTCGGGCGCGACCTTGGACCGCTCGCGGCTCGACCGCCTCTATGCCGCCGACACCGACTTTTCCGACGCCTCGCTCGCCGGCGCGAAGCTGAACGACGCTAACCTCAAGGGAGCCAATTTCGACGGTGCGTTGATGGCGGGGGCCGAGGTGTCGGGCGCGAACCTGGACGGGGCGAACTTCGCTGGCGCGGATCTGTCCGGCGTGGTGCTGGCCACGGCTCGCACCGAGGGCGCGCATCTCGAAAGGGCGAACGCGCCGCCAACCCGCGACGAGATCGCCAGGGCCGAGAAGCTGGTGGCCGAGGCGCGGTCGCACGACGCGTGGGTGTCGTCCGGCGGCGCCAACGGCGCCCCGACGCGGTTCGACAATGCCGACCTGCGCTCGGCGGGGGACGGTCTGAAGGGGCTGAAGCTCACTGCGCTCAGCGCCAGGAACGCCAACCTGGCGGGGCTCGACCTCAGCGGCGCGCACCTGCAGGGGGCGAACTTCGAGAACGCCGACCTGCGCGGCGCGAAGCTCTGCGGCGCCGACCTGCGCGGCGCCCGTTTCGGCGGCGCCGACCTGACCCGAGCCGACCTGGGGGACGCCAACCTCGAGCCGCTGCCACTGGCCGGTGGCCGCTCGACACCCACGGTGCTCACGGGCGCCCGCCTTCGCTACGCCCGGCTGGCCACCGCGCGCATGGCCGGCGCGGTCACCGAAGGCGCCGACCTGCGCGGCGCGAAGCTTCCCGCATAGAAAAAGGCGGCGTCCGCCAGGGACGCCGCCTCGGTTCTCGGGTCCTGAGAGACCGGCTGCTTACGCGGCCTTTTCGGCCTCGATCAGGCTCGGCTGCGCGCCGGAGGTGATCTGCACGGTGCGGGGCTTGAGAGCCTCGGGCAGCTCGCGCTTCAGGCTGATCGACAGCAGACCGTCCGCAAGGTTGGCGTCGGTGACGATCACATAGTCGGCCAGTTGGAAGCGGCGCTCGAAGTTCCGCTCGGCCAAGCCGCGATGCAGGTACTTCCTGGCGTCGTCATTGGCGGCCTTGCGGCCGGTCACGGTGAGGAGGTTTTCCTTCACCTCGACGTTGAGCTCGTCCGGGCGGAAGCCGGCCACCGCGATGTCGATGCGGTAGGCATTCTCGTCGGTGCGCTCGATATTGTAGGGCGGATAGCCCGTGGCGGCGTCGGCGGCCGCGGTCTCCAGCAGGCCGGCCAGACGGTCGAAGCCCACGACGGAGCGATAGAGGGGGGAGAAGTCGATCGTACGCATGCGGTCACATCCTTCTTTCAAGCAAGGTTGCGTTGTCTGCATGGACCTGTGGCGACCCGGATCGGCGTCGCCTGCAGCCCAGAAGGCCCGGACATCCAGCGCCTCCAAGCCAAGAGGTAAGCGCCCGAAATCGGCGTTCAAGGGGTCTGCGACGACGTTCTTTGGGGCTGTACGCGTATGGTCTGGCAGCCTAGCTTGCGCCGCTTAACCCCTTGGAGGAACCCCCATGCTCCGCCTCGCCACGGCCTGCGCCGTCGCCTTCGCCCTCGTCGCCGTCGCTCCGGCCCAGGCCGCCGACGCCAAGCTCAAGGCCGCTATCGACGGCCCCCAGCGCGCGGCCGAGCACAAGGCCCGTGACGGGGCGCGCCACCCCGAGGCGACCCTGGTGTTCTGGGGCGTCAAGCCCAACCAGACCATCATCGAGCTCTCGCCCGGCAGCGGCTACTGGACCGAGATCCTGGCGCCCTACGCCAAGGCGACCGGCGGGACCTACTACGCCACCGCGGCCGACCTTGCGAACCCCAACCTCTCGGAAGGCGCCAAGGCCGGGCGCGCCAACTTCGAGAAGAAATACGCCGACACCGCGAAGTTCGGCGAGGTGAAGCTGGTGAACTTTGGGCCCGTCTCCGGCCCCCTCGGCCCCCCGGGATCGGCCGATATGGTGATCACCGCCCGCAATCTCCACAATTGGGCGCCCAACGCCGCCTTCGCCGAAAAGGTGCTCAAGGACGCCCACGCGGTCCTGAAGCCTGGCGGCGTCCTGGCCGTCGAGGAGCACCGCGCCGATCCCAAGCCGTCCGCGCCCGGCTGGTCCACCGGCTACATGACCGAGGGCGAGGTGATCGCCCTGGCCGAGAAGGCTGGCTTCAAGCTGGCCGCCAAGTCCGAGGCCAACGCCAACCCGAAGGACACCAAGGACCACCCGTTCGGGGTGTGGACCCTGCCGCCGTCGCGCTGGACCACCGCGGGCAACAAGGGCTCGGATCCCAATTTCGACCGCGCGAAGTATGACGCGATCGGCGAGAGCGACCGCATGACCCTGCGCTTCGTGAAGGCCGGCTGAGCCCGGCCCTTTGACCCTTGCCGGCCGACCCGCTAGCTCTACGCGCGCAGGGTCGGCCGGGGGGCGCTTGGGAGTGAATCGGCGCCCATGATCCAGCTTTCGAGACGTTCCGCCCTCGTCGGTGCGCTGGCCCTGGCCGGCTGCGAGAGCGGACCGAAGGCGCCCAAGGCCGCGCCGCCCAAGACCATCGCCGAGGCCGTCGCCGGCCCTTGGCGCAGCGCGGCCGACAAGGCCCGCGACCGCTGGCGCCATCCGGCGGAGAGCCTGGCCTTCTGGGGCCTGAAGCCCGGCGCGACGGTGGTGGAATTCTGGCCCGGCGCGGGCTGGTACACCGAGATCCTGGCGCCCTTCCTGGCGGCCACCGGCGGCAAGCTCTACGCCGCGGGCCTGCAACTCGCCGAGCCCGCGGATCCCGCGGCGAAGCAGGTGGTGGAGGCGTTCCGCGCCAAGTTCGCGTCGGGGCGCAAGCCCTATGGCGTGGTCGAGATGACGGCCTTCGGCGCGACGAGCGGTCCAGTGGCTCCGGCGGGCAGCGCGGACCTCGCGCTGTTCCTGCGCAACCTGCACAACTGGATGGCCGCCGGGATCGCCGAGAAGGCGTTCCGCGACGCCTTCCTGGCCCTGAAGCCTGGCGGCGTCCTGGGCGTGGAGGAGCACCGCGCCGCGCCCGGCGGGGTGCCCGACCTCCTGGCCGACAGCGGCTACGTCGATCAGGCCTATGTCATCAAGCTGGGCCAGGAAGCCGGCTTCACGCTGGCGGCCGCCAGCGAGATCAACGCCAACTCCAAGGACAGGCGCGACCATCCGTTCGGCGTCTGGACCTTGCCGCCGGTGCGTCGATCCTCGCCGCGCGGAGAGGCGTTCGACCCCGAGTTCGACCATCGCAAGTACGACGCCATCGGCGAGAGCGACCGGATGACGCTGAAGTTCGTGAAGCCCGGCTGAAGCGCCGCGCCGGCGACCCCGCCGGCGGGAATCCAGCGCCCCGAGGCCCTGGCGGCATAGCGAACGGTTTACACAACACACGCGTGAAGCGAAGCTCGCCCTTCGATTCACGAGTGCTGATGGGGCATGGCCACTCTGGAGGAACTGACCGACCGGATCCGTCGCGCCGCGGCGGCCGGCGACGGGCTGGGCCGCACGGTCAAGCTCGACCTCAAGGGCGAGGGGGTGATCCACGTCGACGGCGACGCGGTGACCAACGACGATCGTCCGGCCGATCTCACGGTCTCGGTCAGCCGTTCGGACCTTGTTAAGCTGGGCAAGGGCGAATTGGATCCCATGCGAGCGGTGATGACGGGACGGCTCAAGCTGTCCGACATGGGCGTGGCCATGGGCATGATGCCGAAGGTGAAGGCCCTCTTCGAGAAAGCCGTCTAGGCGCCGCCATGTTCGAGCCCGCTCCTCTCGTCGACGTCCCCGAAGATCCCATCCCGCCCGGGGCCGAGGCCGGCTGGTTCGTCGGCGCCGGCGGCGCGAAGCTGCGAGCGGCGCTGTTCACGCCCAAGGGACGCGCCCGCGGCTCGGTAGTCCTCTCCGGGGGGCGCACCGAGCCGATCGAGAAATACTTCGAGACCATCCGCGACTTCATGGACCGGGGCTTCGTGGTCCTGGCGCACGACTGGCGCGGGCAGGGGCTGTCGGCGCGGGAACTGCCCGATCGGCTCAAGGGCCACGCCAAGGGATACAAGTCGTTCCTCGAGGACTTCCGGCGGCTGCTCAACGCCTACGAGGCGCGGCTGCCCAAGCCCTGGATCGCCGTCGGCCATTCCATGGGCGGTTGCCTCACCCTCCTCGCCATGGCCAACGGCGAGCGGCGCTTCGCCGGAGCCTGCCTCTCGGCCCCGATGCTTGGCATCCAGTTCGGCAAGGTCTCGCCGGCCGCCGCGGGCGCGCTGACCTGGCTCAACCTCAGCCTGGGCCGGGCAGGCAAGTACACGCTTGGCCAGCCCGGCAAGCCGTTCGACGACGCGTTCGAAGGCAATGCGCTGACCCACGACGCGCGCCGCTTCGCCCGCCATCGGGCGCAGGTGCGCGCCAATCCCGACCTGGCGCTGGGCGGACCCACCTACGGCTGGCTCGACTTCGCCCTGAAGGCCACGGCGTTCCTCGCCCGGCCCGAGCGCCTGCGCGGTGTGACCGTGCCGGTGGAGATCGTATCCGCCGGGGAAGACAAGCTAGTCGACAATTCTGCCCAGGCCGCTGCGGCCCGGAACCTCCCCCAGGGGCGCCTCATCACCGTGCCCGGCGCCTACCACGAAATCCTCATGGAGACGGACGACATGCGTAACATCTTCTTGCGAGTGTTCGACGCGCTCACCGGCAAGGCCGCGCCGAAGCCCGCCGAAGCCCCGAAGGCTGCGCCGGCTCCCGCCGCTGCGCCTGCGCCCGTCGCCGCGGCGCCCAAGCCCGCGCCAGCGCCGGCTCCTGCACCAGCCCCGACGGCCGCGCCGACTCCGACCGCGGCGGCGGCCCCCGCTGCGACGGCCCCGGCGGCCAAGAAGCCGGCCGCCAAGAAGGCCGCCGCCCCGAGGAAGGCCGCGGCTCCGAAGGCCGCCAAGCCCGCCGCGGCGCCGAAGCCCGCTGCTGCCAAACCCACCCCGAAGGCCGCCGCGAAGCCCGCCAAGGCCGCCGCGCCCAAGACCGGCGCCTCCAAGCCCGCGGCAAAGCCCGCCGCCGCGACGACGGCTCCGAAGACCGCTGCTCCGAAGACCGCTGCTGCGAAGACCGCCACTGCGAAGCCGGCGCCCAAGGCGGCCGCTCCGAAGAAGGCCGCGGCTCCGAAAGCGGCGGTGAAGCCCGCCGCCGCGAAACCCGCGCCGAAGGCCGCGGCCAAGCCGGCTGCCAAGCCGGCCGCCGCCAAGGCGGCAAAGCCCGCAGCCAAGGCGGCTCCGAAGGCTGCGGCGAAGCCGGCCGCGGCGGCCAAGCCCGCGGCGGCCAAGAAGCCCGCCGCCCCGGCGGCGAAAAAGCCCGCGGCCAAGAAACCGCCGGCCGCCAAGAAGTAGGCCGTTACTTCGCCGATCGTTTCAGGGCGACCAGCGCCTCGTCCAGGCAGGCGCGGTCGCCCGCGATGACGATCTGCCCGCCGTGTCGTCCCACGGGCTCGCCCCGCCAGTCGGAGGTGAGCCCGCCGGCCCCCGCGATCACCGGGATCGCGGCCTCGATGTCCCAGCTTTGCAGCCCGGCCTCGATCACCATGTCGACCGTGCCCGCCGCCACCATGGCGTAGGCGTAGGCGTCGCAACCCAGCCGCGCCAGCCTCGCGGCGGCGCGCACCTGGGTCCAGGCGCCCAGTTCGGCGCCGTCGAAACAGCCTTCGGGATCGGTGGTGGCGATGATGGCGTCGGTCAGCTTGGGACAGGGCCGCACCTTGAGCGGCCGCACGCCTTCGGCGGTGATCAGGCGCGAACCGCCCGCGTGGCCGATGTAGATCTCGTCCAGGAAAGACTGCCCGATCGAGCCCAGCACCGGCGTGCCCTGGAAGCGCAGGCCGATCAGCGTGGTCCAAAGCGGCAGGCCGGCGATGAAGGCCCTTGTCCCATCCACGGGATCCAGCACCCAGACGAACTCGGCGTCGGGGCGGTCCTCGCCATATTCCTCGCCGATCACGCCGTGTTCGGGATAGCGCTCGGAAATGAGCGCGCGGATGGCCCGCTCGGCGCCCTTGTCCGCTTCCGTGACGGGGTCGAACCCCACCGTGTATTTGTTGGAAACGCCGTGCTCGCCGCGGAACAGGGGGAGGATGGCTCCGGCGGCGGCGCGGTTCAGCTCGAGCAGGAACGCGTCGAGCTCTTCAAGGCGGGCAGGGGCGAGGCTCATGCCCCCGGCTTACCCCGCCTTTCGGGCGGACTTAAGCCTCGATCTCGCCGTTCATGGCCTTGGCCAGGTCCAGCAGGCGGCGGCGGGGCCGTTCACCGAGCTGGTAGTAGGCGTGGATCAGATCCTGGGTTTCCTTGCTGGCCAGCGTCTCCGTCGAGGACGAGGCGCTCTCGCGCTCGAGGCTCTCGCGCTGGTCGCGGGTGAGGCCCTCGTAGAAATAGCTGACGGGCACTTCCAGCACTTCCGCCAGCTGCCACAGGCGGGCGGCCGACATGCGGTTGGCCGCGCACTCGTACTTCTGGATTTGCTGGAAACGGACCCCGCAGGCGTGCGCCAGTTCTTGCTGGGTCAGTCCCAGAAGACGGCGGCGACGGCGAAGACGCCGGCCCAGATGGATGTCGATCTCGTCCATGGAATCCCCGACCATGATTTCCCTTCGTCCCGGTTCGGGACTCCGTGACTGAGACATCGCAATTCGCACGCCAGCCGCCTCCATTGCCCAACGTGAGCGACCAAGCCTAGGAAGACTGGATGGCCGCACTTAACCATTCATACGTGTCGAAACTCATTTGGATGCTCGAAGCGGCGCTATTTGCCGCAGCTTTGGGCCTAACTCGTATCTTTCCGGTTGATTCTGTTTCAAATTTTGGTGGATCGCTGTTTTGCGTCCTGGGCCCATTGACCCGCGCGAACCGGGTGGCCGAGCGCAATCTGCGGATCGCCTTTCCCGACGCGGACACCGCCGAAATTAAGCAACTCCTTCGGGCGCAATGGATCGAACTGGGAAGGTCGCTAACCGAGTTCCTGGTTCTCGACCGTATTGTAGCCGACTCAGGCCGGGTGGAAGTCGAGGGGGAAGCTCTGCTGGGCGCAATCGCCGCAGGCGGCGGACCCGTGGTATTCGTCTCGGGCCACTTCTCGTGCTTCGAGGTCATGGCCGCCGCCATCGTCCGCGCCGGCGTAAAGTGCCAGGTCACGTACCGCGCCATGAACAACCCTTACGTCGACGAACTCGTGCGGAAGAACCGCTTCCGCTACGGCGTGCGCCTCTTCGCCCCCAAGGGTTTGGAAGGCGCCCGCGAACTGATGAGGGGGCTCCAGCGTGGCGAAAGCGTGGCTTTGATGAACGACCAGAAGTTCAATGGCGGCGTGGCCGCGCCTCTGTTCGGCCACGTGGCCCACACCGCGCCCGGCCCTTCCACCTTCGCCCTGCGCTTCGGCCTGCCTATCCAGCCGATGAGCGTCCAGCGCGTGGGTCCGGGCGCTCGGTTCAAGGTGGTCGTCCACGAGCAGATCCACCTGAAGGATACCGGCGATCGCGAGGCCGACATCGAGACGGGCGTCCGGCGGATCAACGCCTTTATCGAGGATCGGGTGCGGGCGCGGCCGACCGAGTGGTTCTGGGTCCACCGGCGCTGGCCGAACGAAGAGTACCGTAAACCCTAGCGGGTCTCCTGCCAGCGCTTCAGCGCCTCGGCGGGGCTGGCGTAGGCTTCCTGCAACTCCACGCTCCAGTAGCGGAGCTGTTCCAGCGGCACCTTCTGGCCCGTCACGGCACAAAGCACGTAGCGGCCCGGACGCAGCACCGCATAGTCACCGTCGCCGAAGTGCAGCTTGGCGAGGTCGCTGGCGCCGAGGTTCCGATCGTGGGCGTTCATGGCCCCTATGTAGCGCGCGACCCGCGCTCTTAGAAGAGGTCGCCCTGTGCGGGCCCCTCGACCCTTGGCTTGGGCCTGGCGGCCTTGGCGGCGGGAGCCGGGGGCGGAGCGGTTCCGCCGGAACCATCGATCACCGCCTGGCGGGTGACCTTGTCGCCGAAGGTAATGGCCACCTGCTCGCCGGTCGCCAGGTTCGCCCCGGCGTGCACGAGCGAGCCGTCCGCCCGCGCCACCCGCGCGAAGCCGCGCTGCAGCGGACGGTCGGGGTCCACCGATCCATAGAGCTTCGAGAGGCTGTCCAGACGTTCGGACAGCCGTTCCAGCCGTCGCTGGATCGAAGGCTCCAGCCGTATGGTCAGTCGGTCCAGCCGGTCCTTCTGCACCTGCTGCGGCCGCTGCAGCAGCAGCGGGGACAGCCGCGAGGCCACCCGCACCAGGTCGCGCTCATGGGCGGCGGCGTTGCGCGCCAGCCCCGCGCCCAGCCGACCGGAGACGATGTCGAACCGCTGCTCGGCGAGGCGCACCAAGTCCGGCACCCGCTTCAGCGCCCGGTCCGCGTGCTCGATCTTGCGCCGCCGGTCGTCGACCACGCGGCCGCCGCACCGGTGCATGCGTCCGCCGAGGTCCGAGACCAGCGCCTTCAACTCGGCCAGCACCGGGGTGGCCATCTCGGCGGCGGCCGTGGGCGTCGGCGCCCGGCGATCGGAGACGAAGTCGATCAGGGTCGTGTCTGTCTCGTGACCCACGGCGCTGATCAGCGGGATCGTCCCCTCGGCCACTGTCCGGGCCAGGGTCTCGTCGTTGAACGCCCAGAGATCCTCCGCCGAGCCGCCGCCGCGCGCCACGATCAGCACGTCGGGCCGCGGCACGGGCCCACCCGGCGCCATGGCGTTGAAGCCGCGGATCGCGCCGCAGACCTGGGCGGCGGCCTGATCGCCCTGCACCACCACGGGCCAGACGATCACCCGGCACGGCCAGCGGTCGCGGATGCGGTGCAGGATGTCGCGGATCACCGCGCCGGTCGGACTGGTGACCACGCCGACCACGGCAGGCATCTCGGGGAGCGGCTTCTTGCGCGCCGGTTCGAACAGTCCCTCGGCCGCCAGCTTCTGCTTCAGCCGCTCGAGCTGGGCCAGCAGCGCGCCGACGCCCGCCGCCTCCATGGACTCGATCACGATCTGGTAGCGCGAGCCCTGCGGATAGGTCGTGATCTTGCCGGTGACCACCACCTCCAGGCCGTGCTCGGGCCGGATGGAGAGGTTGCGGACGCTGCCCTTCCAGACCACCCCGTCGATGGCGGCGCGCTCGTCCTTGATGGTCAGGTAGACGTGGCCGTTGGAATGGTGCGTGACCTTCGAGAGCTCGCCGCGCAACCGCACGAACCCGTACGAATCCTCCAGCGTCCGCTTCAGCGCGAACGCCAGCTCCGAGACCGAGTAGGCCTTGGCGTTGCCGGTCTCTTCAGGGGGCGGGGCGACGTCGGTCATCGATTACGAAGCTAGGGTGATGCGCGCAAAAAGAAAGAGACGCGCCCGGGACCTCAAGGAAGCTTTCGCAGCCTTCGGTTCCGGACGCGTCTCCCATCCCCAACGGATAGACAGGCCGCTCTCCAGCGGATCTCAGATGTAGCGGCGCAGGCTCCGGGCGAGCTCGGCGGCGCCAGACTTCTTCTTCGCCTGGGCCGGCTGGTAGGCCACCGTGGCGTGTTCGTGGCAGTAGGGGCCGTTCTCTTCCGAGCGGCGGCCGCAGAAGGTGAAGCTGTCGAGCGACGGATCGCCGATCGGCCACTTGCACATGTGCGCGCCCAGGGTCAGCACCGTCGCGGTGCCGGGAGCCTCGTCCACATAGCGCACTGGCGAGGGCGCGGGCGTCGCCGAAACGGGTTCGGCGATGCGACGCGGGGCCGACGGCGAAGCCGTGACCGTGCGCGCCGGGCGCGGCGCCTTGAAGACGGTCCGCTGCGGCTTGGACGGCGTGGCCCGGCCCGAGAGACCCAGGCGGTGCACCTTGCCGATCACCGCGTTGCGAGTGACGCCTCCAAGTTGTTTGGCGATCTGGCTGGCCGAGAGGCCGTCCTGCCAGAGCTTCTTCAGTAGTTCGACGCGTTCGTCGGTCCAGCCCATGGTCTCGCCTCCCACCCAGGGGGCCGGGGCGGTCCCCACAGACCGCACCAGCATCAATATCTTGTGGCGCCGAGAGAACTCCGCCGCCACCAACCACCATCAGTAGTAAACAACTCGCTAAGACCCACAATAGGCGCCATCGCCGTCATCCACAGGAACTAGATGTTGATTCGAGAATGGGCAGCCTTGCAGGCGCGCCCTTGCGCAGCGCCGCCGCAGCGCGCACATCTCGGCCATGCGTGACCTGCCCCTAGAAGAGACCGTCCTGCCGCCGCAGCCGCGCGCCTATCACGGCGTCAACTGGGAGGGCCTGAAGACCCTCTACGTGCGCGAGGTCCGCCGCTTCATGAAGGTGGGCATGCAGACCCTGGCCGCCCCGGTGGTGACGGCGCTGCTCTACATGCTGGTGTTCGTGGTCGCCGTCGGCGGTGGTCGCGAGGTGCACGGCGTCGCCTACGGCACGTTCGTCGCGCCCGGCCTGATCATGATGCAGATCCTGTCGAACGCCTTCGCCAACTCCTCGTCGTCGCTGCTGCAGGCCAAGTTCAACGGCCTGATGGGCGACTTCATGACCCCGCCGCTCACGCCCGGCGAACATGTGATCGGCTTCGGCGGCGGCGCGGCGACGCGCGGCATCGTCGTGGGCCTGATCAGCCTCGCGGCCGTCCTGCCCTTCGCCCGCCTGCCTGTGGCCCAGCCCTGGGCCGTGGCCTACTTCGGCCTCGGCGCGGCGCTGATCATGGGCTTCATCGGGATCATGGCCGGGCTCTGGTCCGAGAAGTTCGACCACATGGCTGCGGTGACCAATTTCGTCATCATGCCGATGACCTTCCTGTCGGGCACCTTCTATCTGGTCGAGCGTCTGCCCGAGCCGTTCCGCACGGCCAGCCACTTCAACCCGTTCTTCTACCTGATCGACGGCTTCCGCTATGGCTTCATCGGCCGGGCGGAGAGCAACCTGATGGTCGGCGTGGCGATGACCGCGGTGCTGGTGATTGCGCTGGGCTGGGTGTGCCTGTGGATGTTCCGCACCGGCTACAAGATCAAGACCTAGGCCCGCAACACCTCGGAGGGCGTCACGCCTAGCAGGCGGCGCATCCAGCGAGCCAGGTGGCTCTGATGAGCGAAGCCCGTCTCCAGCGCGACCTGGGCGATCGTCGACTTGCCGCCGAGCAGAAGGCTGCGCGCGCGCTGCACCCGTCGCTCCATCACATAGGCATGCACCGACTGGCCCATGGTGCGGCGGAACAGGGTGGTCAGGTGCGGCACGCTCATGCCGGCCACTTCGGCCAGCTGGTCCAGGGTCAGCTCGCCGTCCAGGTTGGCTTCCACGAAGTCGACGATCCGACGGACCTGCGGCTTGGACAGGGTCTGGCGGCCGGCGAAGCCCACGGCGGCGAAGTTCTGCAGCAGCCGGGTCGTCAGGGCCGTGGCCAGGCTGTCGGCATAGATTCGTCCGGCCGGCGCGGGCGCCTGGAGCTCGGCCATCAGGGCGCGGACCACATGCTCCACCAGCGGGTCTCTGGCGCCGATCTTCGGCGCCAGCTCGGCGCGCCCGCCGGGCAGGGCCAGCGCCTCGGCGGTCGATGACAACAGCCCCGGGGCGAGGCGCACCGAGACCATGTCGCAGTCCGCGTGGTCCTCCCAGACGCCGTTGGCCCCGCCGGGCACGAGGTCGAAATCGTAGGGGCTCTGCACGCGATACTGGCCGACGCCTTCGCAGTTGCAGTCGGTGGGCACGTTGGGCGTGAGATAGAAGATGACCCGATGGTCGGTCATGACGCGGCCGGGATAGAGCCCCGGCGTCGCGTGCACTTCGGTCGCCGCCAGCGGTCCCCACTCACGCTGGCGACCGAAGGTCAGGGTCGGCTCGGGCGCGTCTTTGAACTTGAACGGGTAGGTCATGGGCAGCCTGTGGCCTGCAAGACCAACGCCAGACGCCAGCGAAGTCAAAGCGAAAGCGGCGGCTCACGGCTCGTCATCATCGGAACGTGCTCGCAGGCGTCGGAACGTGCGCGACCCCGGCAGCGGCGGCGTCGCAACGTCGGCCCGTTCCAGGAGGACCCCTCATGACCGCCGCCGCCGCCTCTCCGGTCGCCTCCCAGCCGGGGCGAGACACGCTTCCACGCATCGTGGCCGCGGCCCTCGCCGGCGGCGCGGTCGACCTTGCCTACGCCAGCCTTCTGGCGCTCGTGGCGGGCAAGTCCCTGGCCGGGCCATGGCGCGGCGTCGCCAGCGGCTGGATCGGCCCCGCGGCGCGCGACGGCGCCGCCCCCGTGCTGCTGGGCCTAGTCACCCACTTCGGCATCGCCGCCTGCATGGCCGCGACCTATGTTCTGGTGGCGCGCCGGATCCCCGTGGTCGTGCGCCACCCCCTGGCGACGGGCGCCGTCTACGGCCTGCTCCTCTATGTGGCGATGTACCTGGTGGTGCTGCCGCTGCGCTGGCCGGGGGTCTTTCCGAAATGGGATGGCGCGAAGTCGCTGCTGGATATCGCCGCCCACCTCGGCGTGGGCCTGGCCATCGCCTGGGCCGCCAATCGCGGCACGGCAATTAACCCCAAGCCGTCCGCGGCGGCGGGGCTCTAATGGCGGCCCATGAACCCGACCCGCATCCGCCCCGCGAGCCGTCCATGAGACGGGGCGGCGAAGCTTCCGCGGCGCAGGATATCGCGGCTTTACGCTCCGCCCTGATGGTGCGCGAGCACCTGGGCTTCCGCCGGGCGTCCGAGGTGCTGGGGGTCAATCCGTCTGTGCTGTCGCGGCGCGTGCTGGCGCTGGAGGACGCCCTCGGCGTCTCGTTGTTTCAGCGGTCGTCGGGCGGCGCGCGGCCGACCGGCGCCGGCGAACGATTCCTGTCAGAGGTGGAGCGCGCGCTCGAGCTGCTGGCCAAGGCCGCTGTGCGGGCGGGGGCCGCCGGGCGCGGCGAGGTGGGACGTCTCCGCTTGGGCCACGTCTGGCCGGTCACCGCGGGCCCGGCCGAGGCTCTGCTGCGCGCCTATCGCCGCTCGGCTGAGGGCGTGGAACTGGAGCTGCGTGGCGGCTCGGCGGCCGAACTGGTGGCCGCGGTGCTGGATCGCGAACTCGACGCCGTGCTGATCGACGCCGACGATGCGCCGCCCGGCCTGGACTGCCTGCCGCTGTGGGTCGAGCCCTGGCTGGTGGCCCGGTCGTTGGACGCGCCGGACGAGCCCCTGGGCCAGGCGCCGGTGCTGTGCGCCGCCGGCGACGACTGGAGCCGCATACAGAAGCTGGTGACCGACCGCGGCGGCGGCCGTGCGGGCGTCCGGGTCCAGATGACCTCACACGACGGCGTGCTCAGCCTGGTAGCGGCCGGCGTTGGCCATGCCGTCGTGCCGCAGAGCGTCGTGCACGCCACCCGCGCCAGCGTCGCCTTCTCGCCGCTGCCCGGACCCGCCGCGCCGCTGCGCCTCACGGCCGCCTGGCGCAACGACCACGACAACCCGGCGCTGCGGCGCTTCCTCAGCCTGCTGCGCACCATGCCCCTGAACGAGGACGCGGTGGTGAAGCCGCTGCGTGCGGCGGGAGGGCGCGGATGAGCGACGCGGTCGGCGCGGCGCTGGACGCCCTAGGGGATCCCACCCGCCGCGATCTCTACGAGCGCATCCTGGCGCGGCCTTCGCGGATTGGAGGCCTCGCCGCCGCCGTGTCCGTCACCCGGCCGGCGGTGTCGCACCATGTGCGGGTGCTCAAGGAAGCGGGTCTCGTGCGCGAGGAGGAAGGCCTGTTGGTGGCCGTGGTCGATCCGCTTCCGCAGCTGCGCGTCTATTTCGACCGACTGTGGTTCGAGGCCTCGGTGGGCGAGGGCTGGTTGCGCGAACGGTTCGCCATGTCGCGGCGCTTGCAAGCCATGGATCGGGAGGCCCCGGCGCCGCGCCGTCGGACGGCCTGATGTCGCCGCGTCCATCGGCCGACCTCTTCCGCGCTCTGGCTGACCCTGTGCGGCGCAGGCTGTTGGAACGCCTGGCGTCAGGCCCCGCCTCCGCCGGCGAGCTGTCCCGGGCCCTGGGCTTGCCGCGCGTGAACATCAGCCATCACCTGGGCGTGCTCGCGGGCGCGGGGCTGGTCGAATTGCGCCAACGACAGGCCGCTGTGCGCGCAGAGGCGTTCGCACAAGTCCGCCGCTATTTCGATGAGGCGCTCATGACGGCCGCAATTACGGTCACGCCCCCGCCACATCCTGTGGCGCCACAAGCACGCCGATAGCAAAACTTCCCTCCTGTTCGTGGAATATCTCGGGAAAATTGCCGAACTACACGCGCATGTCCTCAGTGTTGCTCTGACGGCATCGTACGTTGCTTGTGCGTCGATTGACCGTGTTTGTGACCCAAACGTAACTCCCGGTTACCGGGTCTCGTCACCGAGGCCGAAACCTTCCTGTGGGGAGCGGCGGCGCCGACCGTCCGCGAAGGGGATTTTGATCGTGAACAAGCATTCTGTACGCGCGCGCCTCCTGGCGTCTTCGATGATCTGTGGTGCGGCGATGGCTGTGGCCGCGCCCGCGTTGGCCCAGACCGCCGGCGGCGCCGACGAGGTCTCGGAAGTCGTCGTGACCGGCACCCGCATTCCGTCGCCGAACCTGGAGAGCGTCAGCCCGGTCACGGCCGTGAGCGCCGCCGAGATCAAGGCGACGGGCGTGACGCGCGTCGAAGACATGATCAATAGCCTGCCCCAAGCCTTCGCGGCCCAGGGCTCCTCGGTCTCCAATGGTTCGACCGGTACGGCTACCGTCAGCCTGCGCGGCCTCGGACCGACGCGCACCCAGGTGCTGATCGACGGCCGCCGCCTGATGCCCGGCACGCCGAACACGACGGGCGCGAACCTGGCGCCCGACATCAACTTCATCCCATCGGCCCTGATCGAGCGCGTCGACGTGCTGACCGGTGGCGCCTCGGCCGTGTACGGCGCAGACGCCGTGGGCGGCGTCGTCAATTTCATCATGCAACGCCGGTTCGAAGGCGTTCGTGTCGACGCCCAGTACGGCCTGTACCAGCACGACAACAGCAACGGCATCGCCGACGTGGTGGCGAAGTCGCAAGCCGCCTCGGCCACGCCGCAGTTCTTCAGCCTGCCCAAGGACAATGTCCGCGACGGCGAGATGAGCCAGGTCACCCTGATCATCGGCGTCAATTCGCCGGACGGTAAGGGCAACGTCACGGCCTACGCAGGCTACCGTCACGTCGAGCCCATCCTGCAGGGCAACCGCGATTATTCGGCCTGTACGCTGAACTCGGGCGACACGTTCCTCGCCGCGGGCTGCGGCGGCTCGGGCACCGCCTTCCCGGCGCGTTTCGGCACGAACATCGTGGACGTGACCGGACCCGGCAACACGTTCCGTCCCTATGTCGGCGCCCGCGACGTCTACAATTTCGGCCCCACCAACTACTACCAGCGCCCCGACGACCGCTATGTGCTGGGCGCCTTCGCCGAGTACGAGGTGAACGACTGGGCCACGGCCTACGCCGACGTGATGTTCATGGACGACTCGTCCACGTTCCAGATCGCGCCGGGCGGGATCTTCGCCGGCACCTTCAGTGTCAACTGCGCCAACCCGTTCCTCTCGGCCCAGCAGCGAGGCCTGCTCAACGCCACGGCGGCCTCGGGCGGCGGCACCTGCGCCACGAACCCGGGCGGCACCTTCACCGGCCTGGTCTCGCGCCGGAACGTCGAGGGCGGCGGCCGGCAAGGCCGGATGCAGCACCAGCAGTACCGCTATGTGATCGGCCTGCGCGGCGACCTGAACGACAACTGGAACTACGACTTTGCGATGCAGTACGGCCGCGTGTCGTTCAGTCAGGTCTCGACCGGTTTCTTCCGCACCGGGGCGATCAACAACGCCCTGAACGTGGTGGCGGGCCCCGGCGGCGCCCCGACCTGCGCGTCCGTGATCAACGGCACGGACGGCGCCTGCGTCCCCTACAACATCTTCCAGTTGGGCGGCGTCACCCAGGCTGCGCTCGACTATCTGGAAACGCCCTCCACCATCGCCGGCAACCTGTTCGAGCGGGTGGTGAACTTCTCGCTCGGCGGCGATCTGTCCGACTACGGCATGAAGTCGCCGTGGGCCAACGACGGCGTCGGCGTCTCGATCGGCGCGGAATACCGTCGCGAGACGATGGACTTCGCCGCGGACTTCATCTCGGCTTCGGGCCAGCTGAACGGGGCGGGCGGGGCCGCGCCGCCGGTCAACGGTGCGTTCGATGTGTATGAAATCTTCGGCGAAACCCGCATCCCGCTCGTCCAAGACATGGCCTTCGCCAAGAACCTGACGCTGGAACTGGCCTACCGCTACTCTGACTATTCCACCATCGGCACGACCTCGACCTACAAGATCGCGGGTGACTGGGAGCCGATCGACGGCCTGCGCATCCGCGGCGGGTACAACCGCGCCGTCCGCGCGCCGCACATCCTGGAGCTCTTCGCCCAGAACAACGTGGTGCTGGATGGCACGCAGGATCCCTGCGCCGGCCTCGCCGCCTCCAGCCCGCTGGTCGCCCGCTGCGCCCAGGCCTTCGGCCTGACGACGGCCCAGGTGCTGGCGATCGAGAAGAACCCGGCCAACCAGTACAACGGCATGCTGGGCGGCAACCCCAACCTCGACCCCGAGACGGCCAATACCTACACGGTCGGCTTCGTGTTCCAGCCCTCGTTCCTGCCCGGCTTCAACGTCTCGCTCGACTACTTCGACATCAAGGTGAAGGACTTCATCTCGGGGATCGGCGCGGACACGATCATCAACCGATGCGTCAACACCCTCGACCCGTTCTTCTGCAACCTGGTCAACCGTGACGCCCAGGGTTCGATCTGGCTCTCGCCGCAGGGCTACGTCCAGGACACCACGCTGAACACCGGCTCGCTCTCGACCACCGGCTTCGACGTCAACATGGGCTACCGCACCGACCTCGACCGGTTCGGGATCTCCAACGGCGGCAGCCTGTCGTTCAACTTCGTCGGCACCTACCTCGACAGCCTGAAGGTCAGCTCGCTGCCCGGCGACCCCGCCTTCGACTGCGCCGGCTACTACGGCACCATCTGCTCGGTCTCGGGCGGCCTGTCGGCGCCGAACCCCGAGTGGCGCCACAAGGCCCGCGTGACCTGGAACACGCCCCTGCAATATGGCGAGTGGTTCAAGGACTTCTCGGTCAGCCTGCAATGGCGTCACTTCGACAAGGTGAAGCTGGACGCCTATTCGGACGACCCGCAGCTCAACAACCCGGGCCTGCAGTACGCCACCGACAAGACGCTCAAGGCCCGCGATTACTTCGACCTGACGGCGTCGTGGAGCATGCGCGAGAACCTCAATTTCCGCGGCGGGATCAACAACATCTTCGACAAGGATCCGCCGCTCACCGGTTCGTCGAACTGCCCCACCGGCCCCTGCAACGGCAACACCTGGCCGCAGGTCTACGACGCCATGGGCCGCTACGTCTTCATCGGCCTCACCGCCGACTTCTAAGGCCACTTTGCCGAAAGCTCCCCTTTCGGGGGGAGCTGACGCCTCTCGCCCGTAGGGCGGCTCTTCCCCCTTCGGGGGAGCTAGTGATTGACTCCGTCACACTTCGCCCCGAAAAGGCGAAGCCTTCCAGTCCCCGCTGCCTAGCGCGGCGGGGACGTTCATTTTGGAGGGCCCAGACAGTGGCCGAGACGACCTCCGCCCCCGTTCCCAGCGATCACATCATGGGCGTCTATGCGCGCGCCCCGCTGGCGTTCGAGCGAGGCGAGGGCTCGCGACTGTTCACCGCCGAGGGCGAGGCCTACCTCGACTGCATGGCCGGCATCGCCGTGACCGCGCTGGGCCACAACCACCCGAAGCTGGTCCAGGCCGTGAAGGACCAAGCCGAAAAGCTCTGGCACACGTCCAACATCTTCCGCATCCCGAACCAGGAGAAGCTGGCGAAGCTGTTGACGGACAACACCTTCGCCGACGTCTGCTTCTTCACCAATTCCGGCGCCGAGGCGATCGAGTGCGCGATCAAGACGGCGCGCAAGTATCATTGGGCCAACGGCCAGCCCGAGCGGATCGACATCATCGGCTTCGACGGCTCATTCCACGGCCGGACGATGGCGACGATCTTCGCCGCCGGGAACCCCAGCTACGTCGAGGGCTTCGGTCCCGCGCTGCCCGGCTTCGTGCAGGCCAAGTTCGGCGACCTCGAAGGCCTCCGGGACCTGGTCGGCCCGACGACGGCGGCGATCTTGCTCGAGCCCGTGCAGGGCGAGGGGGGCGCGCGGTCGTGGACCGAGGCCCAGCTCAAGGAGATCCGCCAGCTCTGCGACGAGACCGGCACGCTGCTGATCTACGACGAGATCCAATGCGGCCTGGGCCGGACCGGCAAGCTGTTCGCCTACGAGTGGGCCGATGGCGCGGCGGATCCCGACATCATGGCGGTGGCCAAGGCGCTGGGCGGCGGATTCCCCGTCGGAGCCTGCCTGGCCACGGCGGAGGCCGCCAAGGGCATGACCCCCGGGAGCCACGGCTCGACCTACGGCGGCAATCCGCTGGCCATGGCGGTCGGCGTCGCCTCGGTCGAGGAACTGGTGAAGCCGGAGCTGCTGGCCCATGTCCGCGAGGTGGCGGGCTATCTCAACCAGCAGCTTTCGGGCCTGAAGGACCGCTTCCCCGAAGTGGTGCTCGACATCCGCGGCAAGGGCCTGCTGATCGGCGTGAAGCTGGCGACGCCCAACCGCGAGTTCATGCAGCACGCCCGCGACAACCACCTGCTGATCGCAGGCGGCGGCGACAACTGCGTGCGCCTGCTGCCTCCGCTGACCCTCAGCCTGGACGAGGCCCGCGAGGCGATCGGTCTCCTGGAGAAGTCCTGCGAGGCTGCGCAGGCGAAGGCGGCCAAGGAAAAGGCGGGCGCCGCATGAGCAAGCCGGTTCGCCACTTCCTCGACCTCTGGAAGCTCGACGGGACCGAGCTCCGGATCATTCTCGAGGACGCCAAGGCCCGGAAGGCCGCTCGCGCGGGCTGGCCCAAAGGCCGGCCCGACGAGGACCACCCGGCCCGCGGCCGGACGCTGGCGATGATCTTCGAGAAGAACTCCACCCGGACGCGCTTCTCGTTCGACGCGGCCATGCGCCAGCTCGGCGGCGACGTCATCATCTCGAACGCGGTCGACATGCAGCTGGGCCGCGGCGAGCCGATCGAGGACACCGCCCGCGTGCTCTCGCGGATGGTCGACGCCATCATGATCCGATCGAACGTCCACGAGGACGTCGAGCGCCTCGCCATGTGGTCGACGGTGCCGGTGATCAACGGCCTCAGCGACAAGAGCCACCCGTGCCAGATCCTGGCCGACCTGATGACCTTCGAGGAGCATCGCGGCAACGTCTACGGCAAGACGTTCGCCTGGGTCGGCGACGGCAACAACGTCTGCTCCTCGTTCATCCATGCGGCGCCGAAGCTGGGCTTCAAGCTCAACATCGCCTCACCCGCCGTCTTCCATCCCGACATG
This sequence comes from Phenylobacterium sp. FG114, assembly GCF_057809855.1. Taxonomy (NCBI): domain Bacteria; kingdom Pseudomonadati; phylum Pseudomonadota; class Alphaproteobacteria; order Caulobacterales; family Caulobacteraceae; genus Phenylobacterium; species Phenylobacterium sp. FG114. The sequence continues at coordinate 461,194 of NZ_JBMDKU010000002.1, forward strand.
ATGGATTTGGCGCGGGCTGCCGAGCAGCAAGGCCAGATCATGACGACGGACGACCCGGCCGAGGCGGTCCGCGGCGCCGACTGCGTGGTCACTGACACCTGGGTTTCGATGGGCGACACCGACCACGACGAGCGCATCGAGGCGCTGGAGCCCTATCAGGTCGACAAGAAGCTGATGGGCCTGGCCGCCAAGGACGCCGTCTTCCTCCACTGCCTCCCCGCGCACCGCGGTGAGGAGGTGACGGACGAGATCATCGACGGCCCGCAGAGCCTGGTCTGGGACGAGGCGGAGAACCGCATTCACGCCCAGAAGTCGATCCTGGCCTGGTGCTTCGGCGCGATCTGACCGCAGCTACTGCCGCATCCCCGACCAGCTCACCTCGTTCAGGAAGCTGACGTCGAGCGACTTCTTCCCGCGGTCGTAGAGGAAGACGCTGTCGCCGCGCGCCTGCTGGATGGTGCTCATCGCCGTCGTCAGCGGCACCGTGATCTGCGGCAGGCGGCTGTAGTTGGACGTCACGCTCACGGTGTTCGGCCCGGTGCGCGTCACCGTCAGGGTGACGTTGCTGCGGCTGGAGCCCTTGGAGTCCGAGATCACGTCGCCCTGGTAGGTCCCCGCCACCGCGTCGGCCAGGTCGGGCTTTCGCTCTTTCGGCTGCGCGTTCGCGGCGCCCGCAAGCATAAGCGCCACGCCCCCAAGAACCGCCGCGCGGCGCGCGAAATTTATCCGACCCATCTGCGGCCTCCCTGCCCATTCCAGGAGCGCATCCTGCCTGCTCCGGCGCGCGCCGTCAGCAGGGGAGGACGCACAGGACGGGCCCTAGGACAACTCGCCCGCTCGCAACCCGGCCGACGCGCCCTATATTGCGCCCCATGTCCGATACCCAGATCCCCGACGACATCGTCGGCGCCTTCCAGATCGAAGGCGAACCCGTCCGCGGCCGCATCGCCCGCCTTGGCCCGGCGATCGAGGAGGTCCTGCGCGGCCACGACTATCCTGAACCCGTGGCCAACCTGCTGGGGGAAGCCTGTGCGCTGGCCGCTCTGGTCGGCTCGAACCTGAAGTTCGACGGCCGCCTGATCGTCGAGGCGCGCGGGGCCGGTCCGGTCCGCTACGTGGTCGCCGATTACGATACCTCGGGCGGCCTGCGCGGCTACTGCCGCTTCGACCCCGAAGAGGTCGAGGCCGCCTCGCAGGGTTTCCTGCGACCGGGGGCCAAGACCCTGCTGGGCGAGGGCGTCTTCATGATGACCGTCGACCAGGGCAACGAAATGGACCGCTACCAGGGCATGACGTCCATCGACGGCGAGACCCTGGCCCTCTGCGCCGAGCAGTATTTCGCCCAGTCCGAACAGACGCCCACCCGCATCCGCCTGGCCGTGGGCCGGGAGGAGACCGGCTGGCGTGCGGGCGGCTTCCTGATCCAGTACATCGCCGCAGACGAGACGCGCGGCGACACCCTGGAGGCCTGGGTCCGCACCCAGGCGTTCTTCGAGACCCTGGGCGAGGACGAACTCCTCGACACCGAGCTGTCGTCGGACCGGCTGCTGTTCCGCCTGTTCCACGAGGACGGCGTGCGCGTATTCGGCTCCAAGCCCCTGCGCGCCTTCTGCCGCTGCAGCCAGGATCGGATCGTCACGGTGCTGAAGTCGTTCGATCCGGCCGAGCGCGAGGACATGGTCGAGGACGATGGCAAGATCCACGTCACCTGCGAATACTGCAGCCGCGTCTACGCAGTGCCCCCCGAGGCGCTGGAGGCGGCTTAGGGCATTTCCAGGATCGCGCGCAGGCCGGCGGCGAACTTCGCCACCTCGGCCTCGCCGCCCAGCGCCGCGGTGATCTGGGCGTTCAGCGCGTCCAGGTTCACCCGGAAGCGATCCAGCGCGGCCTGCCCCTCCGCCGTCAGGGCCACGGTCCAGGCCCGGCCGTCGGCGGGATTGGGCTCGCGACTGACTAGGCCGGCCTCCATCAGCCGGCCCATCATCCCGGTCACCGCCGACTCGTTCAGCTTGAGCTGGCGCGCGACGGTCTTCTGGGTGGTCGCTCCTTCGCGCTGGATCACGAACATCACCGCCGCCTGGGCCGCCGTCACGCCGGCGGCCCCCTGGGAGTCCCGATCCGCGCGGGTCTTCAGCCGGTGCGCGGCGGTCTGCAGCAAGTGATACAGCCGCTCGCGGCCGGACGGGTCCATGCGCCCGACGCTAGCCCGCGTTGACAGCTCCGCTCAATCCGCATTTACTTGCTATGTGAAGTAAATTGTGGAGACCGCCATGGGCGCCGTCGACGTCTGGGCCCAGCAGCCCAACGCCCTGTTCCAATCTCAGCCGTGGCTGGCCACCCTGAACCGCTGGACCGGCAAGACCGGCGACGAGCCCCTCGTCACCACGGACCGGACGCTGGCGGCCATGGACGACGGTGGTGTGGACATCACGATCCTGTCGGCCTGGTGCGGCCCGCGGGGCTGGCTGATTACCAACGACGAGGTCGCCGCCGCCTGCGCCGAGGCGCCCGACCGGCTGCGCGGACTGATCTCGGTGGACCTGAACGACCCCATGGGCGCCGTGCGCACCATCCGAGCACAGGCGGCGAACCCGGCCTTCGTGGGCGTGCGCATCGTGCCCTGGCTGTGGGAGCTGCCGCCCAACGACCGGCGCTACTACCCGGTCTATGTGGCCTGTGTGGAGGCGGGCCTGCCGTTTTGCACCCAGATCGGCCATACCGGGCCGCTGTGCCGCTCGGAGCCGGGCCGCCCGATCCCCTACCTCGACGACGTGCTGCTGGACTTCCCCGAGCTCAGCGTCGTCGGCGGCCACGTGGGCTTTCCGTGGATGGACGAGGTGCTGTCGCTGGCGCGCAAGTATCCCAACTTCTACGTCGACACCTCGGCCTACACCGTGAAGCGCCTGCCGCCCGTGCTTGTGGAGTTCATGCGCGGGCAGGGCGCTGGCCGGGTCCTGTTCGGCACCAATTGGCCGATGATCTCGCCCAGGCATGCTCTGGCGTCGCTGGACGAACTGGACCTGGATCCGCGCGCGCGGGACCTGTTCCTCGGCGGCGCGGCGCGCAAGGTGTTCCGGCTGGCGGCCTAAGGCAGCAGCGGGTCCCTTGTCGCGAACAGCGGCCGCCAGTTGCGGAGCTCAGCCGTCATGATCCCGGCCTTGATCGCCGGATCGGCCGCCAGCAACGCCTTGGCCTCGGCCATGTCGTTCGCCTTGACGATCGCCAGACCGCCGCCTTCCGGATCGGTGGTCGGGCCGCCGGCCAGCACCACGCCCTCCTTGAAGAGCTTGGTCATGTACATGCCGTGCGGGCCCAGCCCCTGCACGCTCATCGGCTGCCCGACCTTCCAGGCGGGACCGGCGCTATAGACGAACAGGAAGTAGACGGGCTTGGGCGCCGCCGCCGGCGTCTGCGCGATGGCGGGCGCGGTGGTCAGCATCGCGACGGCGGCGAGAGCGGCGGTGCGGCGGAGCATCTTCATGCCTTAACCGTAACGCCGTTCCGCGCCTCCGCGAACGGCCTTGAGACGAACGGTCCTAGGCGGCGTCGAGCGCGCGGCTGACGTCGCGCACAAGGTCGCCGGCGCCCTCCAGGCCCACGCTCATCCGCACCCAGCCCTCGGTCAGGCCGATTTCCAGCCGCTCGGCCTCGGGCATCGAGCGGTGGGTCGTGGTGCAGGGGTGGGTGGCCATCGACTTGGCGTCGCCCAGGTTGTTCGAGATGTCGACGATCTGCAGCGCGTCCAGGAACCGCCAGGCGGCCTCGCGGCTGCCCAGGTCGAAGGCCACGACGTTGCCGCCGCCGGTCATCTGGTTGGCGATGATGGCCGCCTGCGGGTGGTCGGCCCGGCCCGGGTATATGGTCCTCACGACCTTGGAATGGGCGGCGATCGCGTCGGCCACGCGCGCGCAGTTCTCGGTCTGTCGGCGAACCCGCAGCTCCAGCGTCTCCAGGCCCTTCAGCAGCACCCAGGCGTTGAACGGCGACAGCGCCGGCCCGGTGTGGCGGTGCATGTCCTTGTAGGCCTGGGTCATCAGCTCGACCGCGCCCAGGATCGCTCCGCCCAGCACCCGGCCCTGGCCGTCGATGTGCTTGGTGGCCGAATAGACGACGATGTCGGCGCCCAGGGCCAAGGGCTTCTGGAAGATCGGCGTGGCGAAGACGTTGTCCACGACCAGCTTGGCGCCGGCCGCATGCGCGATCTCGGCCACGGCGCCGATGGCGGTGACCTCCAGCAGCGGGTTGGCCGGGCTCTCGATCAGGAAGCACTTCGTGTTGGGTCGGACCGCGTTCTTCCAGGCCTCCAGATCGGTGGCGTCCACATAGGTGGTCTCGACGCCGAAGCGCGGCATCCATTCCGACAGGATCCAGCGGCACGAGCCGAAAAGCGCGCGGCCGGCCACGATGTGGTCGCCGGCGCGGACCAGGCCCATCAAGGCCAGCTGCACCGCCGCCATGCCCGAGGCGGTGGCCTTGCACTGTTCGGCGCCCTCCATCAGCGCCAGCCGGTCCTCGAACATCTGCGTGGTCGGGTTCCCGAACCGTTGATAGATGAAGCCGGGCGCATTGCCCGCGAACCGCGCGTCGGCCGAGGCGGCGCTTTCGTAGGCGAACGACTGGTTGAGGAAGAGGGCCTCCGAGATCTCGCCGTGCTCGGTGCGCATGAGGCCGCCGCGCACTGCCCGGGTCTCGATTTCCCAATCGCGCGGATCTTCAGCCATCATGGCCTCCTCGAGAAAAACTCGGCCGCTTGAACGCCGGGCGCCCCGGCCCGTCAAGCGCCGGTTTCCTGCAAGCGGCCTCAAATCCCCTCGCCAAGCCTTGCCACATCGCGGTTCTGCGTTAAGTGTTCGCCGCCCATGAGCGACTTCAGCGTCCCGGGCATCCTGCCCTGCCAGTCCATCGAAGCCCTGATCGCGAACGGCGCCATCGCCTCGGCGAGCCCGTTCGACGACGACCAGGTCCAGCCCGCCAGCCTCGACCTGCGGCTCGCCGGCAAGGCCTGGCGCGTGCGCGCCTCGTTCCTGCCGCGCCACGGGACGGTGCGGCAGCGGATCGCCGAGGTGGCGATGCACGAGCTGGACCTGACGGCGGGCGCGGTGCTGGAGCGCGGCTGCGTCTACATCGCCGAGCTGCAGGAGTGGGTGAAGCTGCCCAAGGGCGTCTCGGCCCGCGCCAATCCCAAGAGCTCCACCGGCCGCGTCGACGTGTTCGTGCGGGTCATCACAGATTACGGCGACGCCTTCGACGACGTGGACGAGGGCTACGAGGGCCCGCTCTACATGGAGATCGCGCCCCAGACCTTCTCGGTGCTGGTGCGCTCGGGCACGCGCCTCAACCAGCTCCGCCTCAAGGCCGGCGTGCCCCCCCGCCTGCGCACTGAGAGCGTCGGCGTCGACCTGACCGGCGAGATCGCGGGCTTCCGGGGACGCCGCCACGCGGGCGTCGTCGACCTGGACCACGAGGACGGCCACGACCCGCGCGACTTCTGGGAGCCGCTGATTCCGCGCAACGGCCAGCTCCTGCTCGATCCCGGCGAGTTCTACATCCTGGCGTCGAAGCAGGCGGTGGAGATCCCGGTGCTGGAAGCCGCCGAGATGACCCCGATCGACCCGTCGGTGGGCGAGTTCCGCGTCCACTACGCCGGCTTCTTCGATCCCGGCTTCGGCACCGACGAGGCCCACGGCAAGGGCTCGAAGGGTGTGCTGGAGGTCCGCAGCCACGAGACCCCGTTCATCCTGGAGGACGGCCAGACGGTCGCGCGCCTGGTCTACGAACCGCTCACCGAGCGGCCGACGCGCCTCTATGGCGACCTAGGGTCGCACTACCAGCGCCAGGGCCTGAAATTATCGAAGCATTTTCGCATTTGGCAGGCATAGTCACCCGCATCTGACAGACGCTCGTTGTCGGGGGACACCGTGGGCTGGTTGCGCAGGCTCGCCGCCGTGGCGGGCGTACTTGTTCTCGCCGGGTCCGGCGCGGCCTCCGCGGCGCCCGCCATGTGGCGCGTCTCGGATGGCGACAGCCAGCTCTACCTCTTCGGCACGCTGCACGCGCTGAAGCCCAGCCAGGCCTGGCGCACGCCGCTCTACGACGCCGTCCTGGCCCGCGCCGGGACCGTCTGGTTCGAAGCCGACATGCAGGCCGGCGATCCCGACACCATCCGCCTGCTGGTCCAGCGTTATGGCGTCGATCCCGACCGCCCGCTGAGCCGCAAGCTGGCGCCGTCCGACCTGGGCGCCCTGGCCCGCCAGACCGACCTCGCCCGCGTCGACCACCTGCGGCCCTGGGCGGCCGCGCTGATGCTCTCCATGCAACCCGCGCTGGCCAAGGGCGCGTCGGTGGAGAAGGGCGCCGACATGACCATCACGCGCGCCGCCCGCGCCGAGTCCAAGCGCATCCGCACCTTCGAGACCCTGGAGGACCAGGCCCGGATGTTCGCTGGCCTCCCCGAGGCCTCCGAGGTCCGCTACCTGACCAACGTGGTTCGCGAGCGCAGCCGCGGCCCCCGCCTGCGCCTGCCCTTCCAGCCCGCGAGCCTCGAGGCCGCCTGGCTCGCGGGCGCCCTGGGCCCGGGCCAGATCGAGGAGATGCGCGCCGAGAACCCGGCGCTCTACGACGCTTTCCTCAAGCGCCGCAACGAAGCCTGGGCCGAGAAGCTCGAGGCCGAGATGGCCGGTTCCGGCGTCGAGCTGGTCAACGTCGGGGCCCTGCACATGGTGGGGGTCGACGGCCTGCCGGCGCTGCTGGCGGCGCGGGGGTTCAAGGTCGAGCGGGTGCAGTAGCCCGCGCGGTCCTACCGCCGCCCCGCGCAGGCGCCCGGCTGCTCGGCCTTCCAGCGGACGATGGCGTAGTCCGACCCGTTCCACCGCATCACCGGGAAGCAGAAGCCGGGCCCGCCGTTCACGATGTCCGGCCAGCCGCCCACGCCGCGCGTGGTCTGGAAATCTGGGATGCCCGGGCTCTGGAACAGCTTGCGCCAGGCTCCGGACGGCTCCTTGGTCACCAGCACGTAGCCCTGGCCGGTATTGCCGAAGCACTCCAGGCCGCTGTCGGTGATCATGGCGTCGGGACGACCGTCGCCGTTGAGGTCGCGGATCTCGATCTGCAGCTCCTGGCTCTTGTCGCAGGCCAGGTACTTGCCGCGGGTGGGGGCAAAGCCCGCCGCCCGGAACGCCGCCGCGCGGTCCGCCGCGCTGCCCCCCGCCGCAGTGCCAGGCGCCGCCGCCGGCCGCGCGCCGCCTTCCGCCGGGCAGGCCTTCAGCGAGAGATAGCCCTGAGCGCCCTGCCACGTCCACGTCCGCTGGCAGCCGGGGCCCTCGACCGTGTAGTCGCGCCAGCCCGCCGTGCGGGTCTCCAGCACCTTGATGCGTCCCTCGCCCGCGCCCAGCAACGTCCAGCTTGCCTGGCCTCGCTTCTGGATCACCCAGAACTGCTGCCCCGCGGGGCCGTAGCAGGCGGGATCGACGTCGGTGATCACCGCCTCGGGCCGGCCGTCGCCGTTCATGTCGACGGCGCTCGGGCGCGGCTGGCTGGGCCGCCCGCAGCCGTTGAGGATCTGATTGCCCTGGATGCGGAAGCCCGCCGCCGCGATCATCGCCGCCGCCTCGCGCGCCCGCTCCTGCGGCGTCGCCTGGGCGAGCGCCGTACCGCCCCAGGCCAGGGCGGCGGCGGCGACGAGAAAGCCGAGCCGCCCCCGCGCCATGGCGTCAGGCCGCCTGCGGCTTGCGGTAGATCGAGTGTTTCGGAACGTCCATCACCCGCCGCATCATCGGCACGAAGGCCTCCAGCGGCATGGTGTCGTAGCCGGGCTCGAACGAATTCTGGTCGTACAGGTGGCAGAACTGCGCCGTGTATTCGAACCATTCGTGCCCGCGCCACTGCTCGCGCATGTCACGGTCCAGGCCCAGGTGGTGGAAGAAGTAGTAGCCCTGGAAGATGCCGTGCTTCTCCAGCATCCAGTGGTTCTGCTCCGAGATGTACGGCTTCAGGATCGCCGCCCCGAGTTCGGCGTGGCTGGCCGGCAGCAGGATGTCGCCGATGTCGTGCAGCAGCGCGCAGACCACATATTCCTCGTCGCGCCCGTCGCGGTGCGCCCGCGTGGCGGTCTGCAGGCTGTGCTCCAGACGGTCGACGTTGAACCCGCCGTAGTCGTTGTCCAGCAGCTTCAGGTGCGACAGGATCCGGTCCACGTGCTCGCCCCGGTGGGCCTGGCCCGCCCGTGCGATCGCGGCCCAGTCGGCCGCCGTGCCCTGGGTCATCGCCGTGAAGGTGGCCCTGTCGTGCGTCGCGCCGTCCGCCATCGCGTATCTCCGCCTATCGTGTTCCGCCAAATCGTGCGGCTCGGCGGCGCTGAGGTCAATCCAGCCCCTTGGCCCCGCCGCCCGCCGCCGCTATGTAGGCCGCCGCACGCGGGTGTAGTTCAGAGGTAGAACGTCAGCTTCCCAAGCTGAATGTCAGGGGTTCGATTCCCCTCACCCGCTCCAAGCGCTCCAATGACCCGACCCTCGCCGTACGAACCCTCTCTGAGGCGTGGACTGTCGTGGATTGAGGGAGCCCAGCGTGTTCTTCCATGCCCACCACGCGGAACCCGACCGCCCCGATCCGTGTTTCTCGCGCGCCTGGCGCGAGAGCTTAGCCGTGCCGGTGCGAGCTGATGTTCGAATGAGGGTTGTCGTGCTGCATAGGGATTTCGATCCGGACCGGGTCGAGCGCGTCGTCGTGTGGCTGGGACTGGTCGCTGCCGTCGTGGTCGGCGCGGCTTTGCCGTTGCTGGTCTCGATGGGAGCCAGCGCCCCCTAGGCGTTTGGCGGCCTCAGGCCGAGGCGCAGGCCAATTCTCCTACGCCGCCTCGTACAGCCGCGCGGGGCGGTGGCTGCCGTGGGTGAAGGCTTCGGTCTCGCGGACGCAGTCGAGGGTCGCCACCATCTTGCGGAAATTGCGCTTCTCGGCCGGTTCGCCGGTCACCGCCTCGTAGGCGGCCTGCAGCTGGCCCAGGGTGAACCGCGCGGGCAACAGGGCGAAGAGGGGTGAGACGCGGCGCGCGTGGCTGGCCAGCACGGCCAGGGCCTGCTTCAGGATCCGGTCGTGGTCAAAGGCCAGCGGCGGCAGGCGTCCTGCCGCGAACCACTTCGCCTGGGCGGCGTCGGTCGCGGCCGCCAGCCTGAGTTCGTCCGACGGCATCAGGGCCAGGTAGGCCACCGAGATCACCCGCTCGCGCGGGTCGCGGTCGGGCGCACTGAAGTTGCCGAACGGCAGCAGCAGCTCGGCATCGACGCCCGTCTCTTCCTTGAGCTCGCGGCGCGCGCAGGCGTCCAGCTCCTCGTCGGGCTGCAGGAAGCCGCCGGGCAGGGCCCAGGCGCCGCGGAAGGGCTCGGCCCCCCGCTCGATCAGCAGCACGTGCAGCGCGCCGGCGCGCAACGTGAACACCGCGATGTCGGTGGCGACGGCGGGGTGCGGATATTCGTACGTGAAAGGCATGTTCGTGTATTGACGACACTAAGTGGTTAAGGGTAAGTGTGAATTCGACACTAAGTTAGATCGCGCCCATGTCAACCGAAGGGCCTTCCGCCATGAGTCTCGCCCACGTCTCCCCCTCGTTGCCGATCGAGGTCGTCGCTTACGGCCGTGGCGTGCTGGGCCTTTGCGCCTGCCCCGGCGTGGGCGGCGGGCTGGAGGCCGACCTGGCGGCGGTGGCGGCGTTCCGGCCGGACGTCATCGTCACGCTGATGTCGACGCAGGAGCTGAAGGGCCTGGGCCGCGCCGATCTCATGGAGCGCCTGCCGGCCCTGGCCGGCCAGTGGCACCACACGCCGCTGCGCGCCGGCGCCGCGCCCGGGGCCAAGTTCGAGCGGCTGTGGGCCTATGCGGGCTGGCAGGCGCGCCAGGCGCTGCACCGCGGCGGCCGGGTGCTGATCCACTGCGACGACGGCCGGGTTCGGTCGCGCCAGTTGGCCACACGGCTGCTGGGCGAACTGGGCGTCCGCCCGGACGAGGTCCGCGCGCACATCCGCCTGCCGAGGCTCGACCTGGTCTCACCCGCCGGCGGCGCGCCGCCCGCGACCGTGGCCGCCGCCACCGACGCCCTGGCGGGCCGGATCCTGGGCTGCCTCATGGGCGGCGCCCTGGGCGACGCGTTCGGCTACGCGGTGGAGTTCAAGACCCTGGCCGAGATTCGCGAGAAGCACGGCCCCGCCGGCCTGGTCGAGCCGCGGCTGCGCGACGGCGAGCTGGTGGCCAGCGACGACACTCAGATGACCCTCTACACCGCCGAGGGTCTGCTCGCCGCGACCCCGGCCGGCGCCGTGCCGTCGGAAAGCGCTATCGTCGCCCGCGTCCGCGAGGCCTATCTGGCCTGGTTCCGCACTCAGCGCGAGGACTGGCCGCCCCGTGCGACGGGCCTGGGCCAGCATCGCGCGCTGTGGGCCGTGGGGGGGGG